>CAADGY010000340.1 GCA_900696665.1 uncultured Acidobacteriota bacterium | reverse complement strand
TTGACCTCAAGATGTATTTGGACGCGCCCAACCCTCACGATGCCTGCCAGATCGAGGGAGACCCGCCGCTCAACCTGACGCTCAACGGCGGCGTGGCCGGCGATGCCGCCACCGTGGCGTCGCTTGTCAATGCCGCTCCGCGCATCCTGAAGTCCCCACCCGGCTTGTTGCTAATGACGGATATCGCCGTGCCTTGCGCGGCTTGAACCGGCCGTTCATCGGGATGGGGCCGGCGGCGCGGAGGCGTGACGGATGCGGCCGAATTGTTGCCGGAGTTCCTCGGGCGAACCGATGGCCACGTAAACGTCATAATCGAAAACCAACCCAGGCGTCACCGCCAGCCGGATCAGCGGCGCGAAATAGGAACACGCTCCGCGTGCGCTGCCCCCTTCACCGAAGCGATAACAGGTGAGATTCGTGGCCGCCGGAACATAGACCCCGACGCCAAAGTCATCCTTGTCCACGAAAGCCGCCCATTGTTCGGAGAACCGCCGCGATTCATTGGGCCAGCCGGGTCGCGAACGGCTCAACGCACCTCCGGTCCATGGTTCTTTGCCATCATAGAGCACCAGCGTGTCGAGATCGGGTTCTACGAAGACGGCCGGGATTTCGTGGTCGCGAGTTGCGTGTGACTGTTCGCCCGCGTAAGTCATGCGATAGCGAATGTGCGCCACACGGCCGGTCAGTGTAATCCATTCCTCGAAGATTACGTCCGGCATATCCACACAACCTGACCAATGACGACCCATGCTGCGTGCGTAGATTGAATTCGTCTCCGCTTTGAAAGAAAGCAGTTTTGCGGGATTGCCCTTCCAATCGCCGCCTTGAACCGGGTTCCACCGCCAGGGTTGCTTGGTCCACAACGTGCCGTCCTCATCCCCGTAAAAGGACTGTTGGATGAACCGGCCCTGATCGTGGTGATTGAGCAGGTTGCGATTCGAACCGCTCAGGGAGAAATAGCCAACGCACGCGCCGGAGGTTTTCTTCACGCCGATGCGGATTTGGCCGTTGTCGAGGAAGGCCCATTCGTTGGTGTCGAGCGCCGCGGCAAGCGTCGTTATCTTGCCCGCTACAACCAGGCAAACGAGCCAAAGTACCTGTGCGAACTTTTGTCGCATGTGCAACACGATTTCGGTCAGACGGTTTTGATGGTTCATAAACCAGAAACAAAGCGATAGGCGCCAGACTCGACCGCCAGCACCGCGAAATTGCCTTCCAAGCGCAGGAATTTGACGCCACGAGCTTTGACCAAGGGTTTGCCGCTTTCGGTGATTCTGTCCGCGCTGACCGCCGGAAGGAAGACTGTGGCCGTGGTGTTCGGGGGAATCTTCACTTCCAATTCGAATCCATCCGTGGTGCGCCGCCAGTGGCTTGCGATGCGGCCATGGATCGAGTCGTAGTATGATCTGACCCGTTGGACGGGTTCATTCTCAGGATTGCTGGCCGGCGTGGGCGGTGAAGGCTGGATGATGATGCGTTTGTAGCCCGGTCCATCCGTGTCAATGCCAGCCAGGGTGCGAAAGCCCCACTCCATGACGGCGCCAAAGGCGTAGTGGCTGAAGCTGTTCATGGAGGCGTTCTGGTTGCCACCGGCACCGTTGAATCCGTGTTCCTTGGTGTAGCTGTCCCAGCGCTCCCAGACCGTCGTCGCGCCATTGATGACTTCGTAGCCCCAGGAGGGAAACCGGCGGCTCTGGAACAGTCGCACCGCCAGATCGTGATGACCGTTCGCCGACAGGACCGGCAAGAGCGGCTTGGTGCCGAGAAAACCGGTCGCCATGCGGAAGTCATTCTTCGCGATGCGGTCCGCGAGCCGGGCGGCCAGGTCTTTTCGTGCCGGCTCCGGCACGAGAGCGAATTCCAAAGCGAGAACGTGCGCCGTCTGAGTGTTCACCTTCAACGTGCCGTTGTCGTTCACGTAATCCTTTGTGAACTGCGCTGCGATATTGGCGGACAGTTTGGCAAAACCCTCCGCTTCCGAGGCGCGACCGATGGCCCGGGCCATTTGCGACATCAAGTCGGCGTCCAGCTTGAAGTAAGCTGCGTCTATCAATTCAATCGGCGTCTCTTCATTCACATTCAACCAGTCGCCCCAGGTGTTGCCGTCCTTGCGGCCGCGAAAATCCGGCGCTCGTTGTTTCCGCCAGTTTAAGAAGCGCGTCATCGAATCCCACTGCCGCTCGACCAGACGCGTGTCGCCGTAAACCTTCCAGATCGTCCACGGACAAATGATGCCGGCATCCGTCCAAGCCGTGCCCCAAGTCTGGCCCGGCGCTCCATGCGCCATCGGGTACGGTGCGTAGTCCGGATACGCGCCGAAGTCGCGTTGCGCCTCTTCGACATCTTCCATCCACTTGGTGAAGAAGGCGGAGACATCGGCGTTGAAGCTGGCGGTGCGGACGTAGATCTGCGCGTCGCCCATCCAACCGAGGCGCTCGTCGCGTTGGGGACAGTCGGTCGGCATTTCGATGAAGTTCGCCCGCTGCGTCCATTGCGTGTTCTTCCAAAAGCGGGTCATCACTTCATCCGAGCAGGCGAAATCGCCCGTCAGCGGCGTGTCGTTGTGAAGGACAACTCCCGTGACCGCGTCCAGCCCGGGCTTCGTGGGCAGGCCGGTGATTTCGACAAACTGGAATCCGTGGTAGGTGAAGCGAGGCATCCACGTTTCACCTCTCGGATCACCGCGCAGCGTGTAGAAATCCGTGGCGCGGGCCTTGCGAAAGTTCTCCGTCATCAAGCGACCATCGTCGTGCAACATTTCGCCGTAACGGAGTTGCAGTTTTGTTCCAGCCGGGCCTTTGACCTTGAGCCGGATGATGCCGGCAATGTTCTGGCCGAGATCGAAGATGTAAACGCCGGGCTTCGGTTGGGTGAGGCGTCTCGCCTTGAGTTCTTGCGTCGCTCGGATCGGTGGGGCGACATAAGGCTGCAACTTCGGCGGGCGTTGAAAACCGAGTTCGACTTCGCGGTCGCCAAGGGTGTCCGAATAAATCGCCCGGGTGCTGCCGTTGTCCTCGGCACGAATCGCATTCTCCCATTTCCATCCGGGCGAAGGACCGTGTGCGTGCCGGGTGATCGAAGGCGGAACACACCAGTTCGCGTCTTCGCGTCGGGCATCGAAAGCCTCACCCATGATCAAGTCCGCCTCGCGAATCGGGCCGTCGCTGCTTACCTGCCACGTTGTGTCCGTGCCGAGGATCTCGCAGGATCCGTCGGCGTATTCGATTTCGAGCTGGGCCAGCAACGCCGGCGTCTTGCCGTAGAAATAGCGGCCCACCTTGTTTGGTCCGTAACCGACCAGCAGGCCATAGCCGACGTAACCGGCGTACCAACCGTCGGTCACAATGGCGCCAAGGCGATTGTCGCCCTTACGCAGCAATTCGGTGACATCGTGTGTTCGATAGTGAACGCGTTTGTGGTAATCCGCCCAACCTGGTTCGAAGAAGGCCTCGGTGACCGGTTTGCCATTCAAGTGAAGATCCACCAGGCCGAGCGCGGAGACGTAAATCATCGCCCGCTTGATTGGCTTCGTCGCCGCGAAGTCCTTGCGATAGTGGCGCGCGGGCGGCAGGAACAGTGAGTTGCGATCCTTATGTAACGGCGCGGTGTCGCGATAGGAAATCCAATGCGCCTGCCAGTCTTCCGGTTTGAGCAATCCCATGCTCCACCTGGCTGGTTCGCTCCAGCGCGAGGGTTTGCCGTCCTGATTCCACACCTGGACTTTCCAAAAGCACTCCTGTCCGGAGGACACAGGCCGGCCCGCGTAAGCAATCTGGATGCTGGCATCGCTCGCCACCTTGCCTGAATCCCAAAGATCGCCTTCGCCAGCCGCGAGTCGTTTGAGTGATGAGGACACGAGGATGCGGTAGGCAGACTGGGTTTGCCCGCGTTTGCTGGAGGCAAGCTGCCATTGCAGGCGTGGTGACAGGGAATCAATGCCCAGGGGATTACGCAGGTATTCGGTGCGCAACGCGGTCACTTCCAGAGCGACCGCGGAGTGGCTCCGTGCCAGCGACAGTGAAAGGAGGCTAAGCAGCAGGACAGTTCTCCAGTGAGTCATAGGTCAGAATGATGGAGTCAGCATCATGGATGGGGCAGAGTCACGAATTCAATGCTTGTGCGATTGAGATTCACTCACTGCAAGGCACGCAGCCGGGTATGCGAAAGCCAGCGAATCAATTGGGAGCGTGCTTGAGCACTGTCTCCGGTGTGAGTCGTGAGCCGAAATCCGACGTCTTGAGTGAGCAACTGGCAACGCTGGTATCCGAGCT
>CAADGY010000339.1 GCA_900696665.1 uncultured Acidobacteriota bacterium | reverse complement strand
CGTACCACTGATGAGTCACTTCAAGCATGGTCTCCGTGGCGGGTCTCACCGGAAGCACGGTGTTGGCGATCACTTTCTCCACGTTCGCGCCGGAAGTAGAAACCTTCAGCCATGTGCGCGCGCCATCTAAGTTGACACCGCGCAGGACGTGGTTAAACCACATCTGGTTGTGGTTGTGTTCCGGGTCCGGCTTGAAGTCGGCCAGGCGCCGCCATGTGGCGCCGCCGTCTTCGGACAAATCGAGGGACAGCGCTACGCGATTCATTGGCCCGGCCGCGCGCGCAGAGACGCTGAAGCGCAACTCTTCAGCGGCGGCGTCCGGCCCCAGACGGAACGTCAGGGCTCCTGGCCGGCCCGCATCCTGGAGCCGGTATTGCGACGAACTGGCATCGAACGCCAGATTCTCCACCTTCTGATCGCGCAGGTCCTGCCCCTTGTGCCAGTAGCTTTCGTGATAGAAGGTGCGGCGGGGTGCGGTCCGGAGTTGAAACGTGTTTCTGCCCGAGACCAGGCGCGGCAACGCCATCGGGGAAACTTCAACCCAGGTCCGGAGCGCCAGACCTTCGAGCCCCACCGCATTGGAACCCGCGCGGTCCACCCATTCAAACTTCAAATGATAGGAGTAGCGGCCTTCAACCCAGCGTGTGAGGTCGACCTCGAAGGGGATGGCTCCGAGATAACGGCTCTCCCACACCTTGTTCCAGGTACGGCCGGCATCTGTACTGACGTAAATGCGGTTCTCGTCGCGCCGGTCCTTGCGCCAGAAGAGCCCTTTGACGACCGCCGCATTGGAATTGTCTTTGAAGTTGGTGAGGTCGTTCTGCTCACCCACAATCACAAACGGGGTGTTGACCTCTACGGCGAGAGAGGCTACTTCACCCGGCCGTTCTGCGGTGAGTTGCGGTTTCCCCCGCCCACTCGCTACCGTGACGTTTGCCCGCCGCGGGTTCTCTTTGGCGAAGGTTGAGGAGCGGAGATCCGGAGTATATTCCATCAACGCGTTGCCGTAAGCGGCGGGCGGCTGATCGGTCCAGGCCAGCGAGTTCTTCCGCACTGGACCCACGACCCAATAATCCTTGTAAACCACGCCCAGATCGTCCGGCAGTTCCGTAAGCAGATAACGGTTCCTCGGGCGGTAGTAAAACTCGATGGATTCATTCGTGCGCAACGCCAGGTTCATTGTGTGCGCATTCGAGTAAGGGTGATGATCCCTGCTTGGTTTTGCCCCACGAAAAACCGATGCCATGTCCGCCTTTTCATCAAACGGGTAATAGGGATCAGGCGGATTCTTCTGCTTCAGAAACAGGTCCGGAGCCGCCACGAGTTCGTCGACGCTGGCAATGCGGCGGCCGTCTTCGAGAAACACGTAGCCGAACATGTCCGTATCGATGTAGTTCCATTTGCCCTCGAACCAGACTTCCGGAACGGAATGTCCCGGCATGGATCGCGTGCGGGCCCGCATGCCCGCCTCGTTATACAGCGCCGTCATGGCTTTGCTGTTGTTCCCGCACAGCGAGAAGCCGTACACCGCCATCAGCTTGAGCGGGTCATCGATATAATGGCCGCGCTCTTCGATAGGCCCGTTGAAGTGTATCTGGTGGGCCATGCCGAACTTGTGAAGCGCTAGAGCCTTTTCGCGCTCGCTGCCGGCCCCTTTCGTGACCGACGAGACAATATCGGCAACATCCCAGCAGTTTGGCTGCGCCTGACCGGTAAGCCGAATGGAAAGCTGCTCGGCGGAAGCCGCCAGCGTGAAGAGAAGAATGAATATCGTGGGCCGCATTTTTATCCGGTTATGGATCACCTAGCGATTTCAGGATCTCCCGAATGACGAAATCCCGCAAGCGTTCCACATCGTCATTCCGGGTAGTGACAAAGAATTCAGCGTCCGTGTAGATGCGGTTGTCGAGGACGATGCCCTGGAACATGGCTTCCTGGCGGCGGTGAATTTCCGCGCGCAGGGCTTCCCATCGCGAGGGATCTTTTCCCTTCACCAGGTTTTCCAGGGTCTTGAGATAGCGGACATCGTCAATGCCTTCGCGGGCGGCTTCAAACGCCAGGGTCCGTACCGGCTCAACGCCGTCCACGGACGGGTAGACGGCTACCCAGTCCGCGTCGGATTGAGGCAAAGGATCGTTCGCTTCACCCCGGCCGTCGAAATCGTTCCAGGGATTGTTGATGTAGTAGTTCCACGACCAGAAAAACATTGCCTCGCTTCCGTAGAAAGCGGGGATCTGGCCGTATAGCAGGCGGCATTTCCCGAAGGACTGATCAGCGGTGATATTGTTGTAGGTCCAGAAACGCTTGCCGAATTCACGCGCGAGGCGGCTCATACGTTCCAGGTCGCGATTGGCGACCACGATATCGCAACTGTGCAGCAGCGGGCCAGGATCCTTTCGCGGCTCGAAGAACACACCATAGACCGGAACTTCCGGGAAGTGCTTCTTAAGCAGATGGTAGCGGTACGGATGATAAGCCATGATGAACTTGGTTGGCTCGTCGTTGATCAGCAGCGCGAGCGGAGGCCAGCCGGCTTCTTTGGCGTGCGCGAAGATCTGGCGCAGGCCCTCGATGTAGGGCTTCTCCCAACGCGGATCGGTCATGTCCATGAGGGTGACTTCGCGGCCTCCGAGATTACGCTTCATCAGGCGCAGATCGAAGGCCCGGGCGAGCGCGATTTCGTACATGCCGAGCCAACTGTTGCCGAGCGATGGAACGATCGGGCCACGCATTCCGGCCTGCTGCATGCCACGGACGAAGGCGTCGAACTCCGTAAAATCCAGCCGAAGCTTACCCGCGTCGTTTTGAATGCGGATGGGATGCGAGCCCCAGAACCATTGCAGAGCATCCATGCCGTAGCGCTTCATCAGCGCCCACTCCCCCTTTTCGAACTTCCGGCCGCTGAGAAACGCGCCGAAACGGACACCGGGGTCGTCGAGCCTGAACGGCAACACGCGGACTTCAAGCGGCGCCTCGAGCGCAGCGCCGCCGGGTTGTGACATGCGGAGGGTGGCCTGATACAGTCCGGGCGCGGCGTCCGGCGGCACCGATGCGGTAACCCAATAAAGACGGCTGCTGCCGGCAGGGACCGCGTGTTCCATCACTGAGCGGAGGAAAACCGGGTAGCGGACGAAGCGGCCGATGCGCTTGATGCGTGTGGTATCGAATTCGCCCGAGCTGCCGCCCATTGACTTGGTGCGGAGTTGGACGGGATGAAACAGAACATCCTCGATCTTCAGCCAGGATGGTCCCCGCAGCTCGGGACGGATGGCCGGAATTTCCCGCAAAGCGTAAATGGAGAAAGGCTGCGATTCCATCTCGCCGGGAGTAGCGGTGATGCGTAGTGTGGTGAGCGCTTCGCCGGGAGCGGGCCGCGAATTGGGCAGCAATTCGAAATTGCGATCCCGCTGATAGAGCAGCCAGCCGCGTTGGCGGTCGGCGTCCGAAGGCTGAAGCATATCGCCCGAAACCGGCAGGAACTCCTCCTCGATGCCGGCAGGAACGGGCGGAACGGGGAGGCCGCCCGGTTGGGCGAACGCAGCGGCACACACCAAAAACGCGAATGGGCACTTGAGAGCCATTTCTCCGATGATAAGCCGAACCGGTGAGACGGACAGCGGCAGCCGGGTTATGCTTTCTGATAAGGCAGATTCTCATGTGGATGAACAATCGCTTCCCGATGTTGTTCCTCGTCATGGCAACGCTGGGCGTTTACGCTGCTGCTCCGCCGGTTTCGAATCGAGCGCCGGCGCCCAATGATATCGGTTATCTGCCGGCTGACGGAGCTAGAGTGGGCACGAATCCGCCCGCGATGGCCTGGCTGCCTGAGCCGCACGCGGATGCTTACGCTGTCCAACTCGCACGCGACGAGGGATTCCAGAACGGCGTCATCACGATCCGGCGCACTCCCTATGTGTTGTACACGCACACCGCGACGCTCACTCCTGGAACCTGGTGGTGGCGGTACGCGTGTCTCGATGCCCGGGGGAACCAGTCTGAGTGGAGCCAGGCACGGCACTTTACCATCGCCGGAGACGCCCAGCCGTTCCCACGTCCATCCGGCGAACTGGTGCGCGAAAGAGTTCCGAAAAGCCATCCTCGCCTGATGTTGCGCCCTGAAGAAGTCGGGATGTTCCGGCAGGCGCGTCTTGGGCCGGAAAAGGCCCGTTGGGAGGAACTCGTCAAGGCAGCCGAGGTATATCTAAGGGCGCCGCTTATGCCCGAACCGCCGCCCTGGACCGATGGGAAATGGAACGCTCCCGAGTGGAAGCGTAACTTCCAGGACACGCTCCGCGCGGTGGAAAAAGCCGAGACTCTTGCTTTTTGCTACTTGCTATCCGGCGACAAACGCTATGGCGAAGGAGCGCGCAAATGGCTGCTGCATTTCGCCTCCTGGAATCCGGCCGGCAGCACCAGCATGGATGTCAATGACGAAGCTGGAATGCCGATCCTCTATCTCACTTCGCGCGCTTATGACTGGGCCTACGATGCTTTGAGCAAAGAGGACCGCGAGGTCATGCGCAGGATGGTGCGGTTCCGCGGAGAGGAAGCGTACGACTGGCTGCACGATAAACCTTTCGAGCAGCAAGCCTATAACAGCCACGGCGGCCGCATGTGGCACTTTCTTGGCGAGGCAGCAATCGCTTACTACGGAGAAGTACCCGAGGCTTCCAAGTGGCTGGATTATGCGCTCACCATTTTCTGGGGATGGTATCCATCCTATGGTGATGAAGACGGCGGGTGGGCGCAGGGTTATTCCTACTGGGCGAGCTATGTCAACCGGTCTACGTGGTGGTTCGATGCGCTGCGAGCCGGTCTGCTCATCGACGGTACGAGGAAGCCTTTTTACCGGAACGTCGGGCTCTTCCCGATGTACGTGGCGCCGCCGAATGGATCGCTCACGGGATTCGGAGACTTCGCGGAAGCCGAGCCGGACGCCAGAGCGGCCGTGCCGGTGTCGTATTTTGCGCGTATGCGCGGAGTGCCGGAATGGCAGTGGTTTGCGGAAGCCTGGGGCAGGGGGAATGGTGAGACCGGCCCAATTGGTTTCATCCGCTCCGCACGGCCGGATCCGCCGAAGGTGACGGCTCGCCCTCCGTCGAACTGGCCGCAAGCCAAGTGGTTTCGCGGAGCCGGGTGGGTCTCGCTCCATTCGGGCATGATGAACCCAACCGAAAACGTGCAGGTCATGATGCGCGCAGCACCACTCGGGAATATCAGCCACAGCCATGCCGACCAGAACGCCATCGTTCTCGCCGCTTTCGGCTCACCCCTGTTGGTGAACACCGGTATCCGGCCGTGGTATGGCAGCCCGTTCAGCAAGGAATGGTATTGGACAACCAAGGCCCACAACGCCCTGGAAATAGACGGCCAGGGCCAACCCAAAACGGCAGAGGCCACAGGGAGGATCATCGTCTTCCAACCCGGCAAAGAGTACGACTACGTTGTGGGCGATGCGACGCCGGGTTATGGTCCGAACGTGGAACGTTACCGGCGGCACCTGTTGTTCCTGAAGCCAGATGTCGTTGTGTTGGTGGATGAGGTTTCCGCGCGCAAACCGGTCTCGCTGAAGTTCTGGCTGCACGGGCGGGCGCCATTTGAACTGAACCCGGCCGGCGATCATGTTGCACTTGCCTTCGGCAAGGCGTCGCTGTCCGGTTTCCTGCGTTCGCCGGGTGGCGTGCGAACGGTTCAGACCGATAAGTACCCCCTCCCGCCGGAACAAGGCCAGACCCGGCCGGAATGGCACCTCTCGTCAGAGACGAAAGCGAAGCATACCAACGCGCGTTTCGTCGCGGTACTCGGAGTGGGTAAAGCTGGGGAGAAAATCCCGCTTGACGCCGTCGAAGACGCCAGCAGCGGCGGCCGTATTGCCGTTCAATTCCGCCGGGCCGGGAAGCCGGTAAGCATCTCTATCGATCCGGCCGGGCCAACGGTCGCGGTGCGATAGTGGTGCGCGCTCCGGCAGACGTCAAAGCTCGCGCGATGTGCAATTGTGTAAGGCTGCTTGCCAGCCTGTGGATCGCCGGTACAGTCCTGCCGGCCCAAACCTGGATTGCTGCCACAGACGAGGGCCTCGTCAAGCGTACAGGAATGTGGACAGCCGGGGAATTCCGGCACGCCGGTTCCGGACACCTGCTGACAATGGAAGATGGGGCGGCATTGGAACTCTCGTTCACTGGCGCCGGAGTGGTGCTGTCGCTCGATGCCCATGGCCTTTCCTATGCGCGCCTTGGTCTCGAAAATCTTGGCATTCTCGAGGTCACGATAGACGGCCGGCAAAGCGCGGCGGTTCTGCCGCAGCGGGAGGATCGCGACGTGGTGCTCGCTCGCGGACTTGGCGACGGCGCCCACATGCTGCGTCTGGTGCATCGCGCAACCGCCGCGGGAAGCGGTGCGCGCGTGGCGGGATTTCGTATCCTGCGCGGAGGTGAAGGCGATCTTTCCTTTCTCTTGCACGGCGAGGCCAACCGCTTTCTGAACGATATTCGCGCGGTCGTTTCGAAGAACGGCCACGTGGTCCGTAACAGCTTGATTCGCAACTGGCTCACCGGGCAATGCCGCATCGCCGGACTGCCCGCCGGATCCGGATATCAAGTAGAGTTGATGGCCGCCGGCTGGCAGACTCAACACCTCCGGGATATCGAGATCAAGGCCGGACAGGAGACGGAGTTGCAGCCAGTGTACCTTCGCCGTAGGCCGGAAAGCACGACGAGCGGTGTTGAATTCCCTCGCGCCGGCCAACCCGCGATCGTGCGGTCTGGAGAATCGTTCGCTACGCGCGTGTTCCTGGCCGGAGTAT
>CAADGY010000338.1 GCA_900696665.1 uncultured Acidobacteriota bacterium | reverse complement strand
CGCCACCCGCCGTCCCGGCGTCATGGGCCAGCCAGAACGCCAGATGCGGCGCACACGGAAACGTGTTCAGCATCTTGTCCTCGCGCCGGCCGTTGCAAATCTCGACCACCCGGGCCGCCACAGTGGCCAGATGATCCAGGTCGCGTCGCGTGTAGAAGAACGGCGTCGGCTCGGCGCTTCGGCCCGTGGTCGCCGTCAGGAAAATCGGGCGGAACTCGGACTCGAAGGCTTGTTTGACCGAGGCACGGCCATGCAGGAGTGCGTTGACAATCGTGGATGGCCGGCGCACCAGCACTTTCTGGTCGGGCACGAGGATGAAATCCCGGAACCGCTGCGGTTCTTCGGAGGTGGATTGCAAATCGGCCTTGGTGGTGAACGGGATTTTGCGCAAGTCATCCAGCGTGCGGATGGAATCGGCACTCAACCCGTGCTCGCGAAACAGTTTGCCGTAATGCGCCGAGAAGGGCAGCACCACCGTGCGCAAGTAATGGCGCAGGCGTTCTGCCTGCAACTGTCGCACGGCTCTTTCAGGCAGTTGCTGCCAGCGTGTCTGAAGCAGGCTGCTGCTCATGGTTCAACTCCTTTCCCGCCACAAGGGCTTTGATTTCTTCGAGACGCCGCTCGGCTGCCGCGCGACCGAGTGCGATGAACTTGCGCGGATTCCGATAATCGAGCCAGCGATCATCCCCGATGTCGGGACGCAGGACCAGGTCGGCCAGCCGCGACGAGGCTTGCGCCACACGAATCTGCGCGCCGTAAAGGCTCCGCATCAGAATCTCAAGAATGTTGCCCCGGGCGAAGTAATTCAGTTGCTGGTTCACCGGAAGGAGCCGGCGGAACAACTGTCGAACTCCGCTGGGTGAACTTCTCTTTGGCTCGCGAGCCGTGCCCAAGCCGGCTCGAATCCGCTCCAAGGTCGGGATGACGTCCACGGCGATGACACGCGCCACCCCCATTTCCCGCAGCACATCCACCGGCAACGGATCCACGATGCCGCCGTCAATGTAGGTTTCCCCGTCAATCGTCACGGGCACGCAGACTCCGGGCACGGCGCAACTGGCATGAACCGCCGGCGCCACTTCGCCAGCGGAGAAAACCACACGCTCCAGCGTGGCGAGATTGCCGGCGACGACGCGCAGTGGCCGGGCCAGTTCGGCAAAGCGAACGTGGCCGATGGTCCGCATGAGCCGCTTCTTGACAGCGAACCCCCGCAGGAACCCCTGCCGCGGCGGGAAGGCGGGGTCCACCAACGACAGCAAGGACCAGCGCGCCTCCATCTCGCGCGCAATCCGCTCCAGTTCCGCGCCATCGCCTCCGTAGGCCCACAACGAGCCGACATACGCGCCCATGCTCGACCCCGCGACTATGTCCACCTCGATGCCGTTTTCTTCGAGAACCTGGATCACTCCGACATGAGCGAAGCCCTTCGCCGCGCCGGAGGACAGGGCCAACCCGACCCAGCGCCCGCAGATTTCGCGGGCCAGCCGACGCACATCCGCGCGAAACAACCCAGACAAAGCAGTCTCCGACGCGGAGGCGGACGCTCCGGCCAGCCCAGGGCAATCGTGAATGAAAAGATGCACCGGCAACGCCACGGTCTGGGTGAGTTGATCAAAATCCTGCGACTCTTCCTCGCGGCCGGCGCAGCCGATGAGCTTGACGCGGGGAGGTTGCGGGCCGGACCGCGACCGCACCCGGCGCAGGAGCGGATGAACAAACTGCGACTCACCAATCTTGGCTGACGTCAGCAGGTAGGTGAGGCTGGAGCGGAGCACACATTCCGCCAGCCAGGGCGCGGAATCCTCGTCCACCGGCGCGGCGAGCAGGACGTGGTGGAAGTGAAGTCGCAACTGACTTACCAGTGAAGCGATGCCGGCTGGCGAAGGTGGTTCGGGACCAACGCCGAGGATCAGTATATGGAAGCCCGCTGCCGTCCGGTGGATTTGCGGCGGCATGTGAAATTCACCGTTGAGCGACAGATCAGCCTTTCGGCAATCGCCGCCCGTCTCACGCTCAAACCGCACCATCACCGTCAGCTCCCCGGTTTCCGTCCACAACGCTGCGGCCAGTTGCTCACTGATCAAATCCGTGAAACGAGGTTCGGACAGAAACGCCAGAGTAACCACCCGGTGAGACAGAGAACTTGGCGCGGGGAGCGGAGAGTAGGTTTGATCCGTGAAGCTGGAGAGGGCCTCGTCACTTCCCTGGCCGCGACCAGTCCGTTGCGCGCAATTTCCTCCCGTCGAAAACCATTCCGCTTCATTCCCAAATGACCGCTCGCCATTCATACGCATCCGGACCTCAAACTACAGATAGTTCAAGAAGCGAAGCTTTACAATGGGTGAAGAGGCGATTATGCCCCGGTGCCGCTCCTGAACCGGCTCCCGGGGTCACTCCCAATGCAAGCAGTGCCGCTCAGGCTTCGGCTTCGCTCAAGATGGCCGCGATGGATTCGAGCGCGTTGCCCTCGAAGCGGTTGTTCAAGTAAATGAAGGCCTGAGTTCGGTTTTCGGCGGTCAACGATTCTCGGACCAGGCTCGCCGCCGCGCGACGGCCTTCCGGGTAGGGATCCTTCGTCTGGTCGTACGGACTGAACAGTTTCACAGCCTCATCGTATTTCCGACCGGGCCGCAACAGGAATCGGGCGGCCACGAACTCCGGGCTGGTCCGGCTGCCCGGGAGGGCGGCTTGTTCAGCGACCGGAGGCATGTCCTGCCAACTGTTGAACACGTGCGCCACGCCGTGCCGCGCCAGAACCGCAAAGTATTCCGGCTGAAGAAGATTTCGGTTGCGGATCTCCACACCGTAACGCCAGCCCCGCGGCAGCTTTGACAGAAACTCATCAAGGGCGGCCACGAATTCCCGTCCACGCGCAAAGTCGCCCGAGTGGAACTGGCTGAACTCAAAAATGAGAACCCCGAGGTTCGACCGGAAAGGCTCGCAGGCGGCGAGAAATGCCGAGTTGAACAGGTCCGCGTTCAGAAAGTTCGGGTTGGGCTGGCCGGCGCGATGGCCGAAACGGGGCTGGTTCGGAAACTTCTTTAACGTGATTTCATCCGTCACCTTGAGCGTGAGCCGGAAATCGTCCGGTACCTGAGACACCATTTCCTCGAGCCACTCGCGTCTGGGGAACTGATAGAACGCCGCGTCCACGGACACAGTCTTGAATACCTGGGCGTATTCAGTCAGGCAAAGCCGCTCGAAACGGGCGTTGGAGAATTTCCCGCGCCAGATGTAGCGATCGCGCTCGTAAAGTTGACCGAGCCAGCCGGGGTATTTCCAAGACGACGTGCCGATGAACACGCCCTTGGTGGCGAAATCACCCACCGCCGACTTCAATTGGTTTCGATCAAAAGTCATGCGCCGGCTCAGGAATCCAGTCTTCCGTAACGCCGG
>CAADGY010000337.1 GCA_900696665.1 uncultured Acidobacteriota bacterium | reverse complement strand
TCCCAACCGCCGCCGCGCACGCGCTCAATCTCCTCTTCGGTCAAGCCGGTGCGACGGAGGTTGTAGCGGTTGGGAGTGTTCAGGTCGCGCACCAGCTCCTGCGATGTTTTCCAGTCGGCCTGATCGGCGGGAGCGAAGCGGCGTTCCACCCGGTAGGCATCGTAGCCACCCGGGTCGGTCCAGAGCACCACGCGCGTCCCCGTGTGGACAAATCGGCCGGCGACCACGATTTCGTCTCCCTTACGCGGCGCGAACTTGCCAACGCTTGGCGCGGTTGCGCAACCACTGGCGAGCAGGAGACAGCTCGAAATCGAGGCGGGAAGGAGGAAGCGAATGAAGGTTTCAAGGTTTTGCATACTTGTTGTCCGCGCCTATTGGCCTTGGAAAAGCGACTCCCGTCAAGCGCAAGTCAGGATGGTCGGAGGCAGTCTCCCGCCCTGATCGAGTGGATTTCGAGTCCACCCTGAGGCGGTGGTTTCCGGTTTCATTGGCCCGCATTAGCTTGACGGGCGTTTGGCCCGGTGGTGTAAATAATCCCGGAGTTCACGCTCTCGACGCGAGCCTCGCGATGCGGCAGACTCCAGGACACAATCAAACCACGCACGTTATGGCCGAGATCAAATTCTCCTGTCCCAGTTGCAACCAACACATCAAGTGCGACGAACTCTGGGTCGGACACCAGATTCAATGTCCCGCCTGCCAGAACAATTTGACCGTGCCACAGGTCCAGGCCGCTCCCGCGCCGGCGCCGAAGCCCGTGGTTCGCACTGTGGCGCATCAGCCGCACGGCTCCGCCGCGCAAGGTCCGCCACCGCCGCCATCAGGGCAAAGCAAGCTGGCGCTGGGCCGCCCCAATCAGGGCGAAGCCGCCGAAACCGGGGCGAAATCCGGACCGGTCTTCCGCAACTACATGGCGGGCCAGAAGAAGAAATCCGGCGGACCGATGAAGTGGGTCGGCATCGGAGCGGCCGTGGTCGTCCTGGGTGTTGGCGGTTATTTCGGTTACGGTTGGCTCAGCGATTATCAGGAGAAAGCCAACGAAAAACGCCGCGCCATCGAGAAGGAGTCCGATGGCGGCCAGGTCGGACACATTGCCAACCTTCACGCCGTCCTGGATGCCACCGAAAGCGGGCGCATCGAGCCCGTGGGCCAGAGCGGCTCGACCGCTCCGCGGCAGACACGTCCAAGTTCAACAGGAGGTCCAATGCCCTCGGACGGTGCGGACGGCACCAGACCGGCGACGGCAGTCAGCGATCTTCCGGTCATCCCGCCGGTCTGGACCCTGGACCTCTCCGCGGCCAAAATCCCCGAAGGCCGCGTCAACGGCAAAATCTCCGGCAGCAACTTCGTGGCGCAGACCGCGCATCTCACTTACGCGGGAGCGACCCCGGTTTTGAGTCTGCGCCAGGGCACCGGCGCCAGCCCCGACCGGGAAATCCTGGTGTATCTCCGGCTCAAAGCCGGGGAAACTCTCGGTGGACAGACCTGGACGGTGACCAAGGACATGAAAGGTCCCGCCGTGCCTCAAGTCACCAAACGCTGGAAGACCAATCCCAAGTACGCCCCCATGCAGAAAGCGTTCTCCACGGGCTACGCGATGAAACTCGAACTGGGCAACATCAACGAAGGCGAGATCACCGGCAAAGTCTTTGTCGCGCTGCCCGACCCGGAGCAGACCGTGGTCGCGGGCGTCTTCACGGCCGCGGCTGCCGCGTCGGACGCGGGCACACCCGCCGCCACCAGTCCCGTCGCCCAACCCATTCCCCCCACCTCCACCAACCCGGAATTCGAGGCTCGCTACAGCATCAAGCGATGACAGCCCCTTGAGCGGGGACGAACGCAAGGAGGCCTGTTCCATCTCCTCAAGGCCCGATGCATTTGAGCCGTGGAATTCTCCTGACTTCTTTCCCAGGTCACAGGATTACCTCTTTTTCCCGCCCGCAACGTTGCTATACTGGCCAGGATGTTCAAAACGCAAGACCTGCATGTCCGCGAACTGGTGCGACTCTCGACGCCGCGCGCGGTGAAGGCGGAATTCCCGATGACCGAAGCGGCCAGCGCCATCGTCGCCCGCAGCCGCGAACGTGTCATCCGCATTTTGCGACAGGACGACCCGCGGCTGCTCGTCGTCGTCGGCCCTTGCTCCATTCACGATGAAAAGAGCGCGCTGGATTACGCCACTCGCCTCGCCGCGCTTCGCCAGGAATTCGCCGACCGCATGGAAATCATCATGCGCGTCTATTTTGAAAAACCGCGCACGACCATCGGCTGGAAGGGCCTCATCAACGATCCGCACCTGGACGGTTCGCAGGACATTGAAGCTGGATTGAAGATCGCGCGGAGGCTGCTGCTGGAAATCGTCGGTCTGGGTTTGCCGGCGGCGACCGAGTTTCTTGATCCCATCGTCCCGCAATACATCGCAGACCTCGTCACCTGGGCGGCGATTGGCGCGCGCACGACCGAATCCCAGACGCACCGCGAAATGGCCAGCGGCCTTTCGATGCCCATTGGTTACAAGAACGCCACCGACGGCAGCCTGCAGATCGCCATTGATGCGATGGGTGCCGCGCGGCAACCGCACAGTTTTCTGGGCATTGACCAGGACGGCGTGACCAGCATCGTGCGCACAAATGGCAATCCGGATGGGCACATCGTCCTGCGCGGCGGACGCGCCCGCACCAATTACGACGCCGAGAGCATCCGCGAAGCCGAGACGGTCCTGAAGAAGTCCAATCTTCCGCCGGTGCTGATGGTGGATTGCAGCCACGCGAACTCGGCGAAACAATTCGCGCGACAAGAGGACGTTTGGCGCAGTGTCATCGAGCAGCGCCTCGGCGGAACGCGGTCACTCGTCGGCGTGATGATCGAGAGCCACCTGCACGAGGGCAACCAACCGTTCCCAAGGCCGGTGAACGAATTGCGCTACGGCGTCTCCATCACCGACGCGTGCGTGAGTTGGGAAACCACAGAGCGCATGCTGCGATGGGGGTATGAGGCACTGGCAAAAGGGGGCAAGACATCAGCAATGGTTGCAGTTTGATGCAGATAGGGGCTGGAATTATGAACCGGCTGTCTTCCATGGGCGCGCAAGGAATCATCCTGGGCTGCGCCGAACCGGGCCGGTTGTTGAGCGCCGAAGGCAGCCCCGTGCCGCTGATTGACACCACCCGCTTTCGCGCGATCGCCGCGGTGGAGGAGGCATTGAAATCATCTTCAACAATGAACTTGCGCGAGCGCATCCCAAGCCATCCCCCAAAACACGAGTTTGGCCTGGGGAATCCCCGAAGCCCGATCCGTGAATCGGCTACTCTCCCAGCGCCAACACGTTCGTCTGGCTGCGGCTGCCGACGGTGACGCTGTCCGGTCCGATCTCCAGCACCAGTGAACCACGGGCGTCACCCACCCGGCTGCCGACGTACACCGTCCGGCCGTTGATGACCGCGGAGGGGCGGCTGGGATGGTAAAAGATGCCTTGCAACTTCGGCAACGGCCCGGCAGGGGGTTCCGGTTCGCTCAAGGGAGGCGTGGCCGCTGGCGGGGTGACAGGCAGTTCGGTCTGGCTGGCGGCCACGGGGGTACTCACCGCGAC
Organism: uncultured Acidobacteriota bacterium; assembly: GCA_900696665.1. Taxonomy (GTDB): domain Bacteria; phylum Acidobacteriota; class Terriglobia; order Bryobacterales; family Bryobacteraceae; genus CAADGY01. The sequence continues at coordinate 3,146 of CAADGY010000337.1, read as the reverse complement.
CGTTGGCGGCTGGCTGCCCGGGTGGTTGGCGGGCGCTGCTGTTGGCGCGGGCGGCAGCTCCGGTTCGACTTCGGTCGCATGCACGATTTTGGCGGGGTTGTCCCGGGATTTCAGTGCCAGGAGGATCAGGCCACCGGCCAGCATCAGGGCGATGAGCAAAACGGCCAGTGGCAGGAAGGGCAGGCCGGCGGCCGGGCGGTGCGAAGGGTCGGCGGCGCGCAGGGGCAGGTCCGGCGCGGGTGTCGGATTTTCGGTGTGCGCTTGCTTGGCGCGTTTCAACGCATCGTTGATGAGGCTCATGAGTGAATGTCTCCTTCGAGTTCCCGAACGGCGCGACCCACCATCCGGTAGTTGATCTTTCCGGACTGCTGCACAAAACCGGCCAGCAGGGCCTTGTCGCAAACGGCGTTGACCAGGCGCGGGATGCCGCCGCTGTAACGATGCACGCGCCACAAGGCCGGTTGGGTGAAACAGGGCGTGCCGTTGGCGCCGGAAACCTTCAACCGGTGTCGCACATACTGCTTCACCTCGTCGCGGCTCAACGCCCGCAAATGATAGCGAACCGTGATGCGCTGGCGGAGCTGCTTCAGACGCGGATTGTTCAACCGGTCGCGCAACTCGGGCTGGCCCATGAGCACGATCTGCAGCAGCTTGCGATTGTCGGTTTCGAGATTCGACAACAGCCGGACCTGTTCGAGCAGGTCATCGGTCAGGTCCTGCGCCTCGTCAATGATGAGCACGGTTTCCTTGCCACGCTCGACCTGCTGGAGCAGGAACTGGTTGATGACCGCCAGCGTGTTGAGCCGGTCGAGGCCGTTGACGGGCAGGCCGTACTCCATCGCGATGGCCTTCATCAACTCGTCCGCGCTCATCACCGGATTGAGAATCAGTGCGGTGGAGTAATGATCGCTCAGTTGCTCGAGCATCGCGCGGCAGAGCGTGGTCTTGCCCGCGCCCACCTCGCCGGTCAACTGCACGAAGCCCTTCCGCTCGCGAATGCCGTACAGCAGATGATTGTAGGCTTCCCGATGCTTCGCGCTGTAAAACAGAAACCGCGGATTCGGTGTGATGTCGAAAGGCGGCTCTGTCAGGCCGTAATGTTCGAGATACACGCGGAATTTCTAGCACATCCAGTGCCTCGGGGAAGCAAAGAATTGAGGCGGTCCCACCCGCGCGACGGTCCTCGCGGGCTTGCTCTTAATCTTGATCTTACTCTCCTCTGCCGCCGGGCGCACACGAAGTCATGGGTTGCGATCAGGAACAAAAGAACGCTCCTGAGCCGAACCCGCCTTTGAAATGTCTTGCGTCTGGACGCTACTGGACGTTTTCTTGCCACACCGATGACCGCACGCGCTTTCGCCCTTTTCGTTGCTCTGTTGACGATGATGAACCTGCTGGGCGACCTGTTGTGGCCCGGGTTCGACGCCAGCCTTTGGTGGATCAGTTTCGGGATCCTGCCCGCGTGGCTGTCCAAATCCCTGCTGGGAGCATCCGCCTTGGCGCTGCTGAGGTTTGCCTGCCGCCGGCCAGTCAGTGGCCGCCGATCGCTGTTTGTCGCCGCAAGTGCGCTGACGCTGGCCCTCGCTGCCGCCATGAATGTGATCACCTTTTACCACCTGCTCGCCACGGATCGGATCACCGCCGGTTTTCCGGTGCCGCTTTCGTCGCTCATCTGCTTCGGGATGTTATGGGTTGCCCACGAAGCTTGGGGACGTCGCACAGAGCGGCGACGATTGATCACCTGGCGTGTGGTGGCCGGGTGCCTGGGTTTGTTCGCGATGTTCCCGCTCGCGCAAATGCTTTTCTTTGGCAACACCGATTATCGCCGGCCTGCGGACGCCGTCGTGGTCTTCGGTGCGCGCGCTTACAAGGATGGCCGCCTTTCCGACGCGCTTGAGGACCGGGTTCGAACGGCTTGTGAACTTTATCGAAAAGGTCTGGCCCGACGGATCGTGATGTCGGGCGGTCCCGGCGACGGGGCGATTCACGAAACGGAGGCCATGCGCCGCTATGCCATCGAACATGGCGTCCGGGACGAGGACATTGTTGTGGACCAACACGGATTGAACACCAGGGCGACCGTGCGCAACACCGTCCCGCTGTTCCGCCAATGGCAGGCGGACCGTGTCCTGGCGGTGAGCCATTTCTATCACCTGCCGCGCATCAAACTATCCTACCAGCGGGCGGGCTTCGAGGTCTGCACCGTTCCCGCCCGGCAGAAGTATTTCCTGAGCCAGATTCCTTACAGCATGGCGCGGGAAGTTGCCGCGTTCTGGACCTACTACGCGAGACAGAAGCCATCGCATCCGGCACGCGCCTGATGCTCTTCCTCAGCGCAGAATCGCGCGCGCGGCTTTCATCAGCGCATCCGCTTCCGCGGGGGTCCCGATGGTGATGCGCAGATAATCTTTCACTTCCCGCGCGCTGAACCAGCGCACGAGAATTCTCCGCGCGCGGAGTTTCTCCAGCCAGTCTCTTGCCGAATGCCGTGGCGGTTTCGCGAGGATGAAATTGGTCTGGCTTGGCAGGACCTTGAAACCGAGCTGGGTCAATTCACCCCTCAACCGCTCACGCGTCGCGATGATCTTGCGGAAATTGGCGCGGTAATATGGCAACTCCTCCAGTGTGGTTTCCGCCGCAATCTGCCCGAGGCCATTGACGTTGTAACTGTCGCGAATCTTGTGCAGCGCGGCGATCAGTTCCGGATTGCCCAGGAAATAGCCGACCCGCTGAAAGCAGAGCGAGTAGGCCTTGGAAAACGTCCGCGACACAATGACATGTGGATGCTTCCGCGCCAGCGACATGGCGTTGTCGTCCGCAAAATCCACATAAGCTTCATCCAGCACCACCACGCCGCGTTGTGCCTGGCAGAGTGCGTCCAGTTCGCGCGTCGAGTAGCCGCGCGCACTTGGCGCACTCGGCGTGGTGATGAACGTGAGTGCGGCACGAAAGTCCCAGAGTGTGCCGCGTTTCAATTGTGCGATGGCTGGCAAACCGAAGTCAGGTTTGAGCGAGACGGCGTTCTTTACCGCGCCATGAATGTCCGCTAAAACGGGGTAGAGCGAGTAGCTGGGGGTGAAATACTGGACGGTGAACTTGCTGCTCCGTAGGACAGGCGTCGCGCCTGTTTCTAACTTCCCGGTTCG
>CAADGY010000336.1 GCA_900696665.1 uncultured Acidobacteriota bacterium | reverse complement strand
GGATGCTGACCGGCTCCGTGCTGGAAAGCGGCGCCGGCGCGACAGCGAGATACCGTGAAGCAGCAACCACGGTGAGAGTGCAGTACACCAGCGACCCGGCCGCCACTGCGGCCAGCAACAGCGCGAGCGCCACCGTCATCTGCCTACTCGGCCGGCGCTTTCGTGTCGATCAGGTTTTTGACCTCCGCGAGAAAAGCGTCCAGCGTTTTCACACCCTGGTCGCCATGCTTGCGGTTCCGTACCGAGACGGTGCCGCTTTCGGCTTCGCGATCGCCGACCACCAGCATATACGGCACCTTCTGCAACTGCGCTTCGCGGATTTTCAAGTTCACCTTCTCGTTGCGATCGTCCAGGTGAGCCCTTAGACCCGCGGCTCTCAACTGTTCGGTGACCTGCCGCGCGTATTCAAGCTGGCGGTTCGTGATGGGAAGCACAACCGCCTGCACGGGCGCGAGCCACACGGGGAACGCCCCGGCGTAGTGCTCCAGCAGGATTCCAAAGAATCGCTCGACGGAGCCGTAAAGCGCGCGATGGCACATCAGCGGCTGATGGGCCTTGCCGTCTTCAGCAATGTATTCCAGCCCGAAGCGGCGCGGCAGCGTAAAATCAAACTGCACCGTGGAGAGCTGCCATAAACGTCCGATGGCATCCACCAGCTTTACGTCGATTTTCGGCCCGTAGAAGGCAGCTTCGTCCGGGCACAGTTTGGCCTGCAGCCCAAGCCGTTCGGTCGCTTTTCTCAGCGCGTTTTCGCCAAGCTCCCACTGGTCCGGCGTGCCGTCGTACTTTCCGCTGGCGCCGCCATCCCAGGTAGACAGCTCCATTTCATACTTGTCGAACCCGAAAGTAGAGAGGACGTCCTGTGCGAACTGCAGGCAGCTCACAACTTCATCTTCAATTTGCTGGGGCGTACAGAAGATATGCGCATCGTCCTGCGTGAAGCCACGGACCCGCAGCAGGCCGTGCATCACACCGGAACGTTCATAGCGGTATACCGTTCCCAGTTCGCCCAGGCGAACCGGAAGATCGCGATAGCTACGCATCCGGTCGCTGTAGATCAGAATGTGGAACGGACAGTTCATGGGTCTGAGCTGGTAGTCGGCGTCTTCCAACTCCATCCGCTTGAACATATTCTCCGCGTAGAAGTTGTAATGGCCGGAAGTCTTCCACAGGTCTGAACGTGCGATGTGCGGGGTATATACAAGAGAATATCCGCGCGCGAGATACTGATCGCGCATCCAATCTTCGAGCAGCTTGCGGATGATACCGCCCTTCGGGTGGAAGAAAATCAAGCCCGGCCCCGCAAGTTCCTGAACACTGAACAGGTCCAGTTCCTGTCCGAGCTTGCGGTGGTCGCGCTTCTTGGCCTCTTCGAGTTGCTTCAGGTACTCTTCGAGCTCTTTTTTCGAAAAGAAGGCGGTCCCGTAGATGCGTTGCAGTTGCTGGTTTTTCTCGCTGCCCTTCCAGTAAGCACCGGCGATTGAGAGAAGCTTGAAAGCCTTGATTCTCGAGGTGGAGGGCACGTGAGGACCACGGCAGAAATCGATGAAATGCGGTCCCAAGGTATATTCGGAAAAGATGCCGTCGGCGCGCTCTTCGATGAGCTCGCACTTCATGCGTTCGCCCATGGCGGCGTATTTTTTCAAACCCTCTTCTTTCGGCGTCAACTTGCGTCCATAGGGCAGGTCGCTGGCTTGAAGCTCCCACATTTTCTTTTCGATGCGCTCCAGATCTTCCGGCGTGAAGGGCGTTTCGCGTTCGAAATCGTAATAGAACCCGTTATCAATGGGAGGGCCGATGCCCAGCTTGGTGCCGGGATAGAGTTCCAGCACAGCCGCTGCGAGAAGGTGCGCGGTGGAATGGCGGTATACCTCGAGTGCTTCCGGATCGCGTGAAGTGAGAATCTGCACGCTCGCGTCACTCTCCAAAGGACGGGTCAGATCGTATAGTTGACCGTTAACGCGTGCGACCACAGCATCGTCCGCCAACCGGCGGCTGATCGATTTCGCCAGATCCAGCGCAGTTGTTCCGGACCGCACTTCTTGCTTGCTGCCGTCCGGCAAGGTGATACTGATAGTACTCATAAGCCTGACTTTTCAGCGTATCATGCAAGCAGAAACAACGAGAAATGAAGGGCCTTGGGCCCTGGTCACCGGTGCCTCCAGCGGAATCGGCGCCGAGTTGGCGAGGATCTTCGCCGCACAGGGATACAGCGTGGCGCTGGCAGCTAGAAGCGTAAGCAAGTTGGAGGAACTTGCCGCGGAACTCGCAAACCGGCACAAAGCCCGATCCCACGTAATCCAGTCGGACCTCGCGGATCCGGATACCCCGCCACGGATGTATGAAGAACTCGAGAAACTGGGAATCACACTGGAGGTGCTGGTAAATAACGCCGGTTTCGGATTGCGAGGATTTTTCGCGGAATCGAATGCCGGCAGACTACTCGAGATGATGCAAGTCAACATGATCGCTCTCACTCATCTCACCCGCCTGTTCCTGCCGGACATGATTGCCCGGCGGACGGGCAGGATTTTGAATGTGGCTTCCACCGCGGGCTTCGTTCCGGGACCCACCATGGCGGTTTACTATGCGTCCAAAGCTTACGTCGTCTCGTTGACAGATGCGCTGGCGAACGAGTTGGCCGGCACGGGCGTCAGCATTACCGCACTTTGCCCCGGGCCCACGCATACAGGCTTCGCGGAAACCGCGGGTACTTCGAACGCGCGATTGTTCAAGAAAAGCTCAGTCATGGATGCGGCGAGCGTGGCGCGCATCGGCTTCGAGGGCTTGATGGCGGGCAAGACGATAGTCATCCCCGGCTGGCGAAACCGTAGCGTGATGGCAGCCGCCCGGATCGCACCGCGAAAAATGCTGGCTGGGATCACACGCGGGCTGAACTCACCCGAGTGAAGAATCGCTCTGCCCATAATGGAAGTTGGAGTCTTGTGCGTTGAAAGTTGTTCTGATATCCACCTATGAACTCGGCCGGCAGCCATTCGGGCTGGCTTCGCCGGCCGCGTGGTTGAAGGAACGCGGCCATGATGTCATGTGTGTGGATCTTGCCATTACCACGCTGCCCTCCCTTCCCATCCGTGAAGCCCAACTGACCGCGCTGTACCTGCCGATGCACACCGCGACACGCCTGGCGGCGCAAGTAATCCCGAAGCTCCGGTTGCTGAATCCCAAAGCGCACCTATGCGCGTATGGCCTGTATGCGCCGGTCAACGCCGGTTACCTGAAGAAACTGGGCGTCGAGACCATCCTTGGTGGGGAATTCGAACAGGCGCTGACGGACCTGGCGGAGCAGTTGGCGCGAGGCGAGCGTCCGGTGCAACAGCGGTTGATCTCGCTCGACCGCCTCAAATTCGGCGTGCCCGACCGCAGCGGCCTTCCGCCGCTTGCGCGTTACGCGAAACTGCACGTCAACGGCGCTACGAGAATCGCTGGCTACACCGAAGCGAGCCGGGGCTGCAAGCATCTATGCCGTCACTGCCCGGTAGTGCCGGTCTACAAAGGCCACTTTCGCGTCGTACAACACGAGACAGTGATGGCGGATATCCGGCGCCAGGTGGAGGCCGGTGCGCAGCACATCACATTCGGCGATCCCGATTTCCTGAATGGGCCAGCTCACGCACGCCGCATTGTCGAGGAGTTGCACCGGGAATTTCCGGGCGTGAGCTATGACGCCACGATCAAAATCGAACATCTGATTCAAGCACCGGACCTGCTGCCCGTGCTCTGCGGCACGGGCTGCCTCTTTGTGACGACAGCGGTCGAGTCGGTGGATGACCGGGTGTTGGCGAAACTCGAAAAAGGCCATACACGCGCCGATTTTATTCGTGCCGCCGGGTTGCTGGATGCCGCCAGCCTGGTGATGGCGCCGACGTTTATTCCTTTCACGCCATGGACCACCCGGCGCGGATACGGCGATCTGCTGCGTGTAATTGCCGAACTCGGGTTAGTGGAAAACGTCAGTCCTGTGCAGCTTGCTTTGCGGCTATTGGTGACACCGGGCTCCCGTCTCCTGGAATTGCCCGATATCCAGGAGAGGATCGAGCGTTTTGACGAAGCGGCGCTTATCTACCGCTGGCGGCACCAGGATCCGGACATCGATCAATTAGCCGCCCGTGTGCTTTCCCTGGTTCACGACGAGCAAAGGCGGCACGCACCCAGGCGCGAGATCTTCCGAAACATCTGGCAGTTCGTCACAGACGATCCACTTCCTGAAAATTTCGACCTGATGCCCCGCGCCACGATCCCTTACATGGATGAACCCTGGTACTGTTGAGCGGAGCCAACTGAGGAGCAGGTTGCTCTTCTATAGTTTGGGGGATACGGCCGGTCCACGCTCATTCGAACTGGCGCCGGAAATCGCTGAACTGTTGCTTCAACTGTTCGATCTCCTTGCGCAACTCGGCAATCTCCGCCTCAAGCGGTACAAGGCGGCCGCCGCGCGTCTGCGCCGCTACCGGCGCCTCGGCCGGAGCCGGTTGAACGTCCGGTGTGCCGCCCAGTAGCTGTGCGTAGCGGGGTTCTTTCGTGCCCGGCTGGCGTGGCAACTTCACCGCCAGCGGCGGGTCCCATCCGGCGAGTCTTTCCAGAACCGAAGCCACCTCGTCGAGGTCGCCGAAGGAATAGAGGCGTTCTGTCCGGTCGCGAAGTTCGCCCAGTGTCTGGGGACCCCGCAGCAGCAGCATACACAGAACGGCGAGTTCGCGGCGGCCTAGATTCAACCGCTCCGAAATGCGTTGAGCGAACTTGTGGACACGCGCCCCGGAGGAAGGAATGATCTCCGCGGCAAAACGGCGGGCCTTCAGCGCTTCGACAGCGGCCAGCACCGTATCTTCGTCGTAGCTCACCACCGGCTCGCGATTCGATTTCTGGTTGCACGCATTCACCAGTGCATTCAGCGACAAGGGATAGTATTCGGGCGTGGTGCTCTCTTTCTCAATCAGCGCACCAAGAACTCTGACTTCCACCGGCTTCAGGCTTTCCACTGAAACTACTCTACGCGAAATGGATGTGTCGATTCACTGGACTGGCCGCCGACCAGGTCATGTACCGTCAGCCGGACCGTATACTCACCGGGCTGAACTTTGGTCAGCCGGAAACTGGCCACACCGGGTACGTAGCGCCTGGGGTAGAAAGATTCCTCGTTGAAATCGGCGGCTTTCGGCTGCGAAAAAACAACCTTCCCTTCGGGGTTGAGGAGTTCCACACCATAGTCCAACATCACGCGATTGTCCGGTCCGAATTTATAGCCGGTCATCAGGAACCGCGCCCAGACCTCTTCGTTCGGACCGAACGCCGCGATTTGCAGCGGTTCGGTGAATTCATTAGTGCGGTAGAAAGCGAAGTTGCGCACCGTTATGGTGTCGCCCGGTTGAATGTTACTTCCATCCACCTGGAACGGAAACTCTTTCGCGGCTTTCTGACCGCTCCCTATTTCATCGGTCACCGTAGCGGCTATTTTGTATCGTCCCGGCGCTGCCGTGGGTGGAACCAGCGCATCAAAGCGGATCTTCGGCATCCAGTTCTTATCCTGCGGTGACAGTTCTTCGGATACCTGATCCGACTGCGGCGGGACCAGCTTCACACCATCAGGATCCAGGGCTTCGACTGTGTACTTCAAATGGATGCGGTTATTCTGGTTTACACGATAGTTCGCGACTTTAAATGAGATAAAGACCGTATCGCCGGCGCGGTATTTGTATCCGGAAGGAACCGGCGGCCCATCCTCGTATTGCGCAAAGATGGCCTCCACCAGATCCAGAGGCTTCTGTTGCCCGGCAAGGGGCAGACAAAGCAGCGTCCAAAAGTAAATGATCTTGCGCACCTTGATTCCAGTGTAAGACGCGAACCGGTGTGCTGGTACGGCTGAGGGCAAGCTCAAAACTTCCCCCCCCCGGGGGGATATGAGATGGTTGCGAGCTCAAACGTAGTGACAATTGCCGTTCGCGCGATTCGAGACCGGAAGTGAAGATGCTGTAGACTCCGTCCGCGGCTGCCGCATGGCATTGCTGCCGTTCCAAGCCGGATTCTTCGGTTGGTTGAAGACGTCGCGCACCATCCCCCGGTGTGCCATGAGCTTCCGCACCACGCCTTTGATCGTCCGACACCGTGCTCGTACCGGATCTATTCAAATAGCTCCACCTTCCGCTTCGCCCTGTTCAAACCGTGTCCTTTCCAGGACGAACGCCCAGAACAGGATAGCCCGCCTTCGTTTGAAACAGCCGGGGCCAGCCGGTTCCGATTAGCTTGTAAGGGAGCAGGTAGATGCCAATATAAAAAATGAGTCCCGGGAAACACCCCAGGTGTCCCGGGACTGTTCGGAGGAGGAGACTTACTATCGCACCGCGGCTCTTAGGGTGTAACTGCTGAGTACTTTCATGTAGTTGGCGCGTTCAAATGCTGCCGGCGACGACACGGACCGGGCGCTCATACTGCCCTGCATCTGCCGGATGGATTCGTACTCGTGATCCATCATCCATTCGACCAGGCTCGTTTGTAAGGTTTCGGCGTAATCCACTCCGTGCCGCAGCAAAGCCGACGTCGTCATTGCCACCCTGGCGCCGGCCATCATCGATTTCACTACATCTTCCGCCGTGTGCACACCGCCGGTAATGGCCATATCGGCCTTGATATTCCCGTAGAGGATGGCCACCCAATGCAGGCGCAGCAGCAACTCATGCGAGTTGCTGAGCACGAGATTCGGTACGACCTCCAGATCCTCGAGATTGAAATCTGGCTGGTAGAAACGGTTGAACAGCACCAGCCCATCGGCTCCGCACGCATCAAGCTGCCGGGCCACGTTGGGAATCGAACTGAAGTACGGCCCAAGCTTCACGGCCACCGGTATTCCGATGCTCGCTTTGACGTGCGACACCAGGTCGGCGTACATCTTCTCCACCTCCGGCGCGCTCAGGTCCAGGCGTGTGGGCAGATAGTAGATGTTCAATTCCAGGGCGTCCGCTCCGGCATCCTCGATCAACTTGGCGTACTTGATCCAGCCGCCGGTCGAGATGCCGTTCAGACTCCCGATCACCGGGATATCCAGAGCCTCTTTCGCCCGGCGTATATGCTCCACGTAGCCATCCGGACCGATGTTGTACGCCGTCATATCCGGAAAGTAGGAGAGCGCTTCGGCGTATTGCTCGGCCGGCTCGGAAAGAAACCGGTCGAGTTCCTGGCTCTCGAGGTTGATCTGCTCCTCGAAAAGCGAGTGCAGAACAACCGCCGACACCCCCGCGTCTTCCAGCTTCAGCAGGTTCCCGACATCCTTGCACAGCGGGCCGGAGGAAGCCACCAGCGGGTTCTTCAGTCTCAAACCCAGATAGGTAGTGGAGAGATCAAGCATTTTGGGTCTCCTTCACGGTTTCTTTCTGCTCCTGTTTCTGTCCAGCGGGAGCGGACTCCTGGGGGCCGGTACTCTGCGCCGCGCGGGCCTCGTATAGTTTCCAGCGGCTCTGAATTTCTTCCTGTGCCTGCTGGAGCAGCGCTTTTGCGGCTTCCGGATCGCTATGACGCAACATGGTGTACCGCGTCTCGTTGTACACGTACTGATCCAGCGGAATGGAAGGCGCTCTCGAATCGAGAACAAACGGATTCTTGCCCTCTTTGGCCAGCAGCGGATTGTAGCGGAACAGCGGCCAGTGCCCGGAGTTGACGGCTTTCTTCTGCTGTTCGAGTCCGTGGACAAGGTCGTAGCCGTGAGCGATACAGTGGCTGTAGGCGATGATCAGTGATGGACCATCGTAGGCCTCGGCTTCCAGAAACACTTTGAGCGTGTGCATGTCGCTCGCGCCCATGGCGATCCGCGCCACATATACGTTGCCGTAAGTGGTGGCGAGCATGGCCAAGTCCTTTTTGGCGGTCGGTTTACCCCCCGCGGCGAACTTCGCCACCGCGCCTTTCGGCGTCGATTTCGACATTTGCCCGCCGGTGTTTGAGTAGACCTCCGTATCGAGGACCAGGATATTCACGTTGCGTCCGGAGGCGAGCACATGGTCAAGTCCGCCGTAGCCGATATCGTAGGCCCAACCGTCGCCGCCCAGGATCCAGACACTCTTTTTCACCAGCGCATCAGCCACGGCAAGCAGGTTACGGGCCGCCGGTGTATCGATGCCGGCCAGCCTCTGCTTCAACAGGGCGACTCTTTCGCGCTGCTCCTGAATATCTTTCTCCTTGGTTTGATCCGCACCGAGGATACCTGCCACCAGATCATCGCCGAGTTCAGCGGAAAACTGTGAAACCAACTCCCGGGCGAATTCGCTCTGCTTGTCGATGGCAAGCCGGACGCCCATCCCGAACTCAGCGTTATCCTCGAACAGCGAGTTCGACCACGCGGGGCCGCGGCCGTCCAAATTCGCCGAATAGGGAGTGGTCGGCAGGTTGCCGCCATAGATGGACGAGCAACCGGTGGCGTTCGTAATAACGGCCCGGTCACCAAAAAGCTGTGTCATCAGCTTGATATAAGGCGTTTCGCCGCAGCCCGTACAAGCGCCGGAGAACTCAAACAGCGGCTCCAGAATCTGAACATCTTTTACCTGGCCGGTATTGAGCAGCTTCCGGTCGAGTTCGGGCAGGCCGAGGAAGAACTCCCAGTTGGCCGCCTCCTGCTCGCGCAGCGGCGGTTGCGGCTCCATGTTCACGGCTTTGCGCTTCGGAGTGGTCTTGTCCTTCACGGGACAGACATCCACACAAAGCCCGCAGCCGGTGCAGTCCTCCGGAGCCACCTGGAGCGTGTATTTCAGATCCTTGAACTCACGCCAGCGCGCCGGGACGGCCTTGAACGTTTCGGGCGCCCCCATCAGCTTGTCGGATTCGAAGATCTTCGCGCGAATCACGGCATGCGGGCACACCAGTACGCACTTGCCGCACTGTATGCAAAGCTTTTCGTCCCAGACGGGGATTTCGAGCGCGATATTACGCTTTTCCCACTTCGCCGTTCCGGTCGGGAACGTACCATCAATGGGGAGCTTGCTGACGGGCAGCGTGTCTCCTTCCCCGGCAATGATAGTAGCGAGCACGTCCTGGACGAACGCCGGTGCCGCCGCCGGCACCGGAGGCCGCATCTCGAAGGCGCTGGTCACCTGCGCGGGCACCTGGACCTCGTGCAGGTGATCCAGCGCGCTGTCCACCGCAGCGAAATTCTTCTGCACCACGGCTTCGCCCCGGCGTCCATAGGTTTTCTTGATGGAGTCTTTGATCGCGGCAATAGCCTCTTCCCGCGGCAGCACGCCGCTGATAGCGAAGAAGCAGGTCTGCATGATGGTGTTGATGCGGGCGCCCATGCCCGTTTCTCTGGCTACCGTGTAGCCGTCGATGACGTAGAACCGGAGCTTCTTGCTGATAATCTGCTGCTGCACTTTGGACGGCAACTGGTTCCACACCTCATCGGGTCCGAACGGGCTGTTCAGCAGGAACACCGCGCCAGGCTCGGCGTTCTTCAGCACGTCGAGCCTTTCGAGGAACGTGAACTGGTGGCACGCGACGAAATTGGCCCGGCTGATGAGATAGCTCGAACGGATCGGTTGAGGGCCAAAGCGCAAGTGTGACACGGTCACCGACCCCGATTTCTTCGAGTCGTAAACAAAATAGCCCTGTGCGAAATTGTCGGTATCCTCGCCGATGATCTTGATGGAGTTCTTGTTGGCGCCTACCGTTCCATCCGCACCAAGCCCGTAGAACAAGGCCCGCACTGTCTTCGGATGTTCCGTCGAAAACTCGGGGTCGTAGTCGAGACTGGTGAGCGTGACATCGTCCTGGATGCCAAGCGTGAAGTGATTCTTCAGACGATCTTTCGCAAGCTCATCGAAAGCGCCCTTTACCATGGCGGGCGTGAATTCCTTGGAAGAAAGCCCGTACCGGCCGCCGATGATGCGGGGCATGGAGGCAAACCTGGTTTCACCCGCGGCCGCGGCTTCGTTCAAGCTGGTAACAACGTCCAGATAGAGCGGCTCTCCGATGGCGCCCGGTTCCTTGGTACGGTCGAGAACACCGATACTCTTCACCGTGGCGGGGAGTGCTTCGAGAAAATGCTCGACCGAGAAAGGCCGGTACAGGCGGACCTTCAGCACGCCGACTTTTTCGCCCTTGGATACCAGGTAGTCAACGGTCTCCTCGGCTGCCTCGGCGCCCGAGCCCATCAAAATAATGATACGCTCCGCGTCCGGCGCCCCCACATATTCAAAGAGCCGGTACTGGCGGCCAACCAGCTTCGCGAACTTGTCCATTACGTTCTGGACAATCGTCGGGCAGGCGAGATAGAACGGGTTCACGGTCTCCCGCGCCTGGAAGTACACATCGGGGTTTTGCGCGGTGCCGCGCAGGACAGGACGGTCGGGCGACAGAGCACGCTCGCGGTGGGCGCGGACCAGATCGTCGTCGATCATAGCCTTCATGTCTTCCACCGTCAACTGTTCCACCTTCGCCACTTCGTGCGAGGTGCGAAAGCCGTCAAAGAAGTGGACGAACGGAACTCGCGATTCAAGGGACGCTGCCTGGGAGATCAGCGCCAAATCCATCACTTCCTGCACCGAGTTGGAAGCCAGCGCGGCAAACCCTGTCTGGCGTACGGCCATCACATCCTGGTGGTCTCCAAAAATAGAGAGGGCTTGCGCGGCAACGGCGCGGGCGGCCACATGAATGACGGTGGGCGTCAACTCCCCGGCGATCTTATACATATTCGGGATCATGAGGAGCAGGCCCTGGGAAGACGTAAACGTCGTCGCCAGCGTTCCCCCCTGCAACGCGCCGTGGAGCGCGCCGGCGGCCCCACCTTCACTTTGCATCTCGACCACGGTGGGGATGGTCCCCCAAATGTTCGGCTTGCCTTCCGATGACCACTGATCCGACCATTCGCCCATCGGCGAGGACGGCGTGATTGGGTAGATAGCTATGACTTCGTTGATCTTATGAGCTACGTAAGCCGCCGCTTCATTACCGTCAATGGTTACCTTTGCTCTATTCATTTGTACCTTCAGGTATGCATTTTTGAGTCCAGCGGGATTCCTTCCTATTATAAGACCTTTTAGTCTGCTTCTGGGGCTGTAAGCGCCGGAAAATACAGGGCGCGCTGTCTGGCAAGGAAAATAGTGCCGCCGATTCTCCCGCTGCGGGATTTCACGCATCCGCAAGCCGCCCGACAGGCTTCCCCCAACCTGCGTGGGGCAGATAGCGCAGGTCCAGGGTACCTGAAAAAGCGCTGGCGCCGGTATTCCGTTTTGAGTACAGTTGATTGGAAACACCGTGCGAAAGCTAAACCGGACCGCCGCTGCCGCCCGCCGTGCCGTGTAGGAGGTTCGGGAATTCTGTTCCTCCCATGCGGATCCCAAACGGGCTGAACGCTACATCCGGTTCTTCGCCGAAGGTTATGACGCTTACGGGGTGGATGCGAACGCCCCGGAATGGGGACGGCGCCGGCAGGCGTGGGCCGGAAAATTACGCGAGGCGGGCCCGTCGGCCTTCCTGGACGCGGGCGATGCTCTGGTACGCAGCGGCAAATATGAAGAGGCCTCTTTCGCCATTTTGCTTGCCGCGGACTTGAAAGAGTATCGCACGCCCGAAGCATTCAAACGTATTGGAGCATGGTTTGGTGGCGGCACTCGGAACGGGGCGCACACCGATATGCTTTCTGGAGAGGTGCTGAGCGCGTTTCTGTTGCAGGGTAAAGTGGCGCTTGAAGACCTCGAACGGTGGCGCAACTCACCCTTCAAGTTCCAACGCCGCGCCGTCCCGGTCACACTGATAAGGCTTCTCAAGGGCAAGGCGGACCATGCCCGCCTGTTGGCAGCGATTGAACCGCCAATGATGGATTCCGAAAAGGTTGTGCAACAAGGCACTGGATGGTTTCTGGGTGAGTGCTGGAGGCGCGAACCCGAGCTTACCGGGATGTTTCTGATGAAGTATAAAGACTCCTCGCCCCGTATCATCTTCCAGTACGCCACTGAGAAAATGCCGCCACGAGACCGCCAGCGCTTTCGCCGGGAGCATAAATACTGAGAACAGCCCGCAAGGCGGGCGGCGCCACTACCCCGGATTCGGCAGTTCGTAGCCTTTGCGCCGCGGCCGTGACAGCAACGCGTTCGCTTCGTCGTCGTTGTGAAATCTTTCCGCCTTTGGGTCCCAGCGCAGTTTGCGGCCCAACTCCCTCGTGATGTTTACCAGGTGGCAGACCGTTGTGGCGCGGTGTGCGATCTCCACGTCGGCGGTGGGCCGCTTGCGGTTCTTAATGCACTCGATGAAGTTGCTGATGTGGGGCGTGACTTCGCCGGGTCCCTCCGGAAGCACGTCCGGCGCCCCTTTCTTTAACTCGGGCGGGTCTGAATGGAAATCGCCGCGCACAATCTGGATGCGCCCCCTGGTTCCAACAAAGATCGCTCCCAATTGCTGGTGATCTTTGATAATGGGTTGTTCCAACTTGAGCAGCGTGCCGTTGTCGTAGCGCATAGTGACCCTGCCTTCCGGGCCAGGCTCTTCGGGCCACATTTCCACCGGACCGGTGTCGTCCTTCCCTAGTGCCGCCTGCACCTGGTCCAGCGAGTGGGTTCCCCATCCGGTGACGCCCCAGGACTGCCCTCCCCCGTCGTAGTCCCACCATTTCGGCCACCCGCGATGCAGGTCGGGATGATACGGGCGCAATTCCGCCTGATCGCACCATTTGTCCCAATCGAGGCCTTCGGGAACGGGTTGCTCCGGCTGCGGCTGCCAGCGCCGCGGTGCGAGGAAGTTGCAGGCGATCACTTCTTTGATCCTGCCGATTTTCCCGCCGCTCACCAGAGAATTGGCATAGCGGTTAATGGGCATGGAGCGCTGCTGCGTGCCGGTCTGCAACACGCGCTTGTGGCGCCGCACGAACTTCGTCAGCACCCGGCCTTCTTCCACGGTCAGCGTCAGCGGTTTTTCTGCGTAGACATCCAGCCCAGCCTGAATAGCATGAATCGAGACCAGAACACGGGGGTGTGTCGGGGTCTCGACAAACACGGCGTCCAACTTCTCCTTGTCGAACATCCGGCGATAGTCGCTGTATTGAGTCCAGGCGGAGGCATCCGGCCGCACTTTGATGGTTTCAGCGAAGGACTGTGGCCAGATGTCAGCCATCGCCACTACGCGGCCGAATCCGAAATCCTCGTTCTTCAGCATCCACCGCGCGCGGTTGCCCACGCCAATGAATCCGAGCGTTACGCGATCGTTTGCGCCTAGCACTGTGGGCCTGGCGATATACGGGAATACCGCCGCGGCCGGCACTTTCAGAAAGTCTCGTCTATTCACTTTTCCGCCTCCATTAGTGGAGTACGCTATTCTATCGCGTGTGGTTGAGGAATAATATTGGAGCTATACACATGAATCGCCGGTATTTTCTTCTGGGAGCAGCGGTGGCGCCTCCACTTGCCCGCGCCAGCACTCTGGCCAGCCCGAACGATACCGTGCGCGTCGCCTGCGTGGGCTTCCACGGCCAGGGCAGAGCGCACCTGCGCGCTTATCCAAAACTGCAAAACG
>CAADGY010000335.1 GCA_900696665.1 uncultured Acidobacteriota bacterium | reverse complement strand
GTCCGCGCCCACCACGAAGGCCCCTCGTTTTTCTGGTCCACCACTTTCGCGCGCTGCAGGGTGCGGATGAAATCATTCGTGGTGTTCCAGGCCCGGGCCGCGGCCATCAACGCGGCGACTTCCGCCCGGGGCCGCGGTTGCGGATCCAACTCCAACTCCGCAGTGCCGGCGATGATGCGCAGGTCGCCTTCGCCCGGGACCTTGTCCGGGAAGGACTCCGGGTTGAGCGGTTCCAGGAGCGCGGCGCCGGGCCTGGCCGTGACGGTCAGTGTCACTTTCTCCAGCCCCGTGTGCGTTTGGAGATAACCGGCGACGATCACGAGCAATCCCTGTCCGGTGATCATCGAGATGCGGAAAAACGTGCTGCGGATGCCGACAAAAAACGCCTGCTGCTTCTCGTTCAATGCCAGCATGTAGAGGCCATCCGCCGCGATGTCGTGCGTGGCGGAACTGAAGGCGACCAGGTAAAACAACACCAGCGTGGCTTGGAAGAACACGGGCAGCGGGAGGCTCAACCCCACCCCCGCGAATCCCGCGCCCACGAGCAGTTGCGTGACCCAGATCCACCAGCGCCGCGTGCGCAGGATGTCCACCACCGGACTCCACAGCGGTTTGATCACCCACGGCAGATAGAGCCACGCCGTGTAGAACGCGATGTCCGTATTCGACACCCCGAGGCTCTTGTACATGATCACCGACATCGCGTTGACAACGGCGAAGGGAAGTCCTTGCGCGAGGTAGAGCGTGGGAATCCAGGCCCAGGGATTGCGGTAGGTCGGTTTTGCGTCAGCCATCTGGTGCGTCCCGCAACAGCCTTCCCGTGAACGGAACGGGCGAGGTTTAACAAAGGAACTTCAAAGCTCGCAAGCTTGAAAGCCGGTGGCCGAAGGCTGCGGAGTTGACGCATGCACGGGCCGGCGGCATCGTGCCTCCAATGTATCCACGGTTTCAGCGCATCCTGACCAGCCCCGTTTATCGGGTCGGGCTGCTCGCACTGCTGATGCAGCAATGCCTGGCCGTGCCCGGCTTGGCTCAATCCGTCAACGCGCTGCGTGCTGCCGATGTCGCCGGGAAACTTGAGGCGCTCAAGGAAGTCATCGCGAAAGAGGTTACGGTCGAGCTTCAGCGCACGAATTTCACCGGCAGCTACACCACGGTCTGGCGGCAGTTCGAGGACGCGGCCACCGAGGCGCTGAAAAAGGTTCTCCCCCGGCACATTCCCGGACTGAGCGCGGAACACTTTGACACCGGCGCGGCCGGCCGGGAGAAGAATCGGCTCGCGGATTTTGCGATTGTGGTGGGCGGCGAAACCATCGAAGTTTCGATCAAGTCCGCCCGGCGCTCGGCCAATCCCGAGAACGACTTGGGAACGTTCCGCGATCACCCCAACCGGAAAAAACTGTTCGCCGCCTCTTTCACCTTGTTTGTACGCTATGACGAGGGCAGTTACGGAATCCAATGCGAGCGGGTGTTTTTCGATCGTTCGTGGCGGTTCGTCGGCAGGTCCACGCTGGTGGACGGCGTGAAGTATCGCAAGAAGGACGGCAACATGCGGCCCAAGCCCTGGGCGATGTTCGATTCCGGCAAGGCCTTTTGGAAAAGCGATGCTGACTTCGAGGCCGCGGTGAAACGGGCGGAGTTGTTCCGGGCGAATGAATTGATCAAGGAGTATCTGGACGACCTCAGCGAGAGCAACCAGCGGTTGCTTTACGAGAAGCTCAAGCAACGGTTTGAGCCGCCCCGACCGGAATAGCTGGCCGTCGCGAATCATCCCGAACTGCTGAAGGCCGCCGGGTGTGCGCTCAAACGCACAGTTCCCAAGCCCGCCCGACCATTGCAGATTCTACCCCCGATTCGCCGGCAGGACGCCGGAGCGGCGGCATGCCAGCCGCCCAATTGGCCGGGCGGCTGGCAAGGCGCCCTTCCCGCAGATCAGTGGACTTGCATGAAACCAATGAAACGCCCGGGTCCGGTCCAAGCGTGGAATAGCGGTTTACAATCAAACGCCCGATTTCTACGCTAACGGTTCTAGCGCGAATCAACGACGGCAGATGCGACAATTTGTTACCATAGCCACAAACGCCTTCATGGAGTTGGTGCGACAGCCCGTGTTCTTGCTGTTGATGACGGCGACCGCCGCCTTTGAAATCTTCCTGGCCACGCCGTATTACTTCGCGTTCGGGGACGAACCGAAGCTGGTCAAGAACAGCACGCTGGCGGTGATGTTGCTGGCGGGTCTGTTCGGGGCGGTGTTGAGCGCCTCGGCGTCGCTGGCGCGGGAAATCCGCTCCGGAACGGCGCTGGCGGTGTTGTCCAAGCCGGTGGGTCGGGCGCAGTTTCTCCTGGCCAAATATCTGGGGCTGGTGGGCGCACTGACGGTGCTCACGTACGTGAACCTGGTGGCGGCGTTGATCGCCAGCCGGATGGCGTTTGATGCCTACGGCGGGACGGACCTGGCAGCGGTGGGGTTTTTCGCCGGCGGTGTGGTGGTGGCCTATCTGCTGGGGGCGTTCAGCAATTATTTCCTGCGGCGGCCGTTTGTCAGCGACGCGGTGCTGGCCTTGGTGGTCATGGTCACGGTGGCGGCTTTCTTGATCTTCCAGTTCACCGAGCAGAAGCAGAGCGCCTATGAGATGGCCGCGGTGGACTGGCGCTTGGTGCCGGCGGGCATACTGATCCTGTTTGCGCTCTGGATTCTGG
>CAADGY010000334.1 GCA_900696665.1 uncultured Acidobacteriota bacterium | reverse complement strand
GCGAACCGTAGCTGAACAGATCGTGCTGCTGAAGGTCTTCACCGCGCATACAGGTGAAGACGACGCAAACATTCCAGACGTGACATGTTTCGGTCTGTCCGACTTAGAATTTCAGCAGCCTGTTAGAAGCCACCCATGACCCTGACAAACGACGCGACCAAGCGAGGCGAACCTTGGAGTGCCAGACCTGATAAGAGGCAATCAAATTGGGAGCAACTCTCTGACTTGGCTGGATTACGACCCGGCAGACCGCGAATCGGTCCCGGCTGCCGCCGGGGCACGGAAGCATTTTCTGCGCAACTTGCATAGAGCTGTAGGTCCGACCCGAATAGGCCAAATGCTCCAGCCAAGCCAGCAGGACGTCAGTGTAATCCGTGCCAAAAGACCTGCGAGGCCCTCGACACGAAGCTCGTCAGACCGCCAGGGTACGCCTCACCGATCAGGAGAAGCAGTACTCCCACCGGGATCGAGAGGGTAAGCAGCAGACCGACGAGCGCGGAGCCGCGCCCGCAGAGTCCTTTAACGACATGGAACGTGATCAGGAAATCGGTCAAGCTCCGCACGATTTCACCGTCTTACCACCCCAGCCGTCCAACGATTATACCGGCACCGAAGAGCAGCGTCCCGACCATCAGACCGACCGTAATCCACATCCACATTGCCACCCTCGACTGGGCCCGGTAGACGGCATCCACGATCGCTCGCGCCTTGAGACCGGCACCCTCAATGTCCAATTCGAGCCCTCGCCGAACCGAACTCGCTGCGTACTCCGCGGCTTCCTTCAACGCCGCCGAGGCATCACCGGGGAGATTCACGCTCACGTTCTCCAGGTGGGCGGAAACGCTTCGCAGTTCGTCGAGCATTTCCTGTGCCAGGGCGTCTAACAAAACGGCGTTTGCACTCAATGCGACCATCAAGGGATCGCCCTCCTCCACAAGCACGCCGTGCCTGGCGGCAACCTCGCCAACGATCTTCTTGACATCGATCTGCCTCACGTGAACCTCAGCCCATTCAACTGCTCGAACAAATCTGCGCGCACCACTTTCAGCCGCTGCCGTGCCATGATCGAGAATTCCGGGCTGCTGATCGCTTCCCCAAAGGTGAGCTTCCGCCGGAGCATTTCCTCCATGTCGCGGCCGAAAGTGTCCACACTACGCTTCGGAATCGCTACCGTCCCGGCGACTTTCTCCTCGTTGTCCCGAAAAACCCGCATGTCAATGAATCGCTTGCCGTCGTCCTGGACCGGGCCGAAGTACTCGTTTACCCAGACAATCACGTTTCGGTCTGGGGTGGTCTTCGCCAGTTCTCCGAAGCCGCTCAGCGTATCGATCAGGGCCTGCCCTCCAGTGATGACGGAGTGAACATACAGCCGGCGGCCAGCCTCTCGAAGCGCATTGATCACGCTGTTCTCCAGGATGTAATGCCAGAGGGGGACGAACGTGCTTGCTCCGCTATCCACCACGAACACACCCTCCTCCGTCAACAGACGCTCCATAAGCAGATCGAACGCCCGCGGATCAATCCGCCCTTCGCTGAGCAGCTTGAGATGGCAGACCTGCAGCGCAGAATACTGGCTAAACGTTTGATTCACCGGGTCGGTGTCAACGCACTGCACTTCGTTGCCTTTGTCGCGAAGATATTGAGCCAGAATGGCGGCAATCAGACTCTTTCCGACGCCGCCCTTTCCCTGCAACGACAGATGCACAGCAGCAGTCGCGGTGCTGCCGGAGCTGCCTTTATCGTTTGCCATAGCATCCCTCTCTTTCCGCAATAGCTACATTCGTCAAACCAGGTCCTTTTTCTTTCCGGTTCCTCCGTAGGCAAATCCCGTCGAGCGGTCGAGGCGCTCTCTGAGGTTGGCACCCGGATCAACTTCGGCGCGAGAAGCCGAGACCGGCGGCGACACTGGTTTCTCTTTTCCCGCCTGCGGCGGCGCGGGTGCAGAAGCCGGTGTCCGACGTGGGCTGCGGCGTTGAATACGGCCGATGTACTCGGAAAGACGGTTGTATCGGATATCTAGTCCATCGGCCTGAAGGCGCTCCCAAACAGCTTTGAGCGTGTGGCCGGCCTGCAACGCTTCGTCGATGTGCGGCCACGCCGCTCTGATCTGTCCCATTTTGGTGCTCGGCCGTTCGTTGAGAAGTTGTCTGAGGTGTGGCAGAAACGGTGGGAGCTCCATAGCGTTACCTACATAACACGGTTAACACCGCACGGTAATAGAATAGGCGAAAGGTCCGCGCAAATCAACGGTTCTGTCCGCAAATGTCCGCTCCGTGGGCCAGCTCTGGCCTGAAGTCCGCAAAGATCCGCAGCAGTCCGCAACAGCCCGCAGTCCGAGACAACAAACGGGCTGTGCTCGGAAAAAGCCGTAGTGGAACATAAAGGAAGTGTCGGACATGCGGGTGCTTGCGATTTCGCTTGACGTTTTTTCTTGAGAGATTTAGACTGTGGGACATATACCGTACGGTGTTCGGCGGTTGTTCGACGCCGAACCGGGAGTTTTTCATGCCCAGAATCGCCATTCGCGTCCCTGATGCCCTTTTCAAACAACTTCAGACTGAGGCCGAACAGCGCGGCTTCGAATCCGCCAGTGCCTTCGTCCGTCACGCAA
This sequence comes from uncultured Acidobacteriota bacterium, assembly GCA_900696665.1. GTDB lineage: Bacteria > Acidobacteriota > Terriglobia > Bryobacterales > Bryobacteraceae > CAADGY01. The sequence goes on along the minus strand of CAADGY010000334.1, from coordinate 23,728 downwards.
TCCAAACCGAGCTCCAGCACGGCGAATCCGTGGTAGCCCAAGTGGAGGAGCGGATCGCCGGGACGATGGACCGGCTGGCAAAGGAGGTCCGCGCGCTCCACACCGCACAGCTCGCCACGTTCGCCTTAGTGGATTCACTTGTGAAAATGTTCCTGACGTGCGTACCGGAGCCGCCCAATGACGCGCTGGCCCCCGCCAAAGCCCGCGCGAAACGCCGTTACGAGAAATTCCTACTCTCAGTGGCTCAAGGCATGTGCGGCGAATCTCGGGGAGCGCTAAAGGAGCTGAGCCGTGTCGATAGTTGAGGCTGACCGCCCGTTCCGGCTTCGCCCGCGGGCACCGAAGCGAACCGACGACAATTCGCGGCTCTGGCCGACCGCGCTACGCCGAGTACTCCAACTCGTGCAGAACACGCGCAAGGCGGGTCGCGGCCGGCTTCAGAGCCCGCTAAACGGCGAAATGGCCGGGCGGGGTGCCAGGCCGTTCATACAGCGCTGCGCAGTAAGGGTCATGTATTCGACGAACCGGACCCGCGGCCAGTGGGCGGCTCACGGCCGCTACGTCGCTCGCGAGAGCGCCGCCGGGGAAGGGCCTGAGTCGAGCCGCGGATTCGACGCCAGGTCCGACGAAGTCGATATCGCACAGACCGCAGCGGGCTGGCAGAATGCCGGCGACCCGCGCATATTCAAGCTAATCATCTCGCCGGAATTTGGCCATCGGTTGGACCTGAAGGACCTAAGCCGCCAGCTCATTCGGAGAATGGAGCGCGATTTGGACCTCCCGTTGGAATGGGTAGCCGTGGCCCACTTCAACACGGAACATCCCCACGCCCACGTTCTGCTACGAGGCAGCGCAGCCGGCCAGGAGGTTCGGTTAGCTCCGCAATACATCAAAGTCGGAATCCGCAAGCACGCCGAGGACTTATGCACAGCACAACTCGGATACCGGACCGAGGCAGACCGAGCCGAAGCGCGGGCGCGCGAAGTCGATCAGCCCCGATTCACGTCGCTGGATTTCGTGCTGCGGCGCCAGAGTACTCCCGAGAACGACAGCTCAGCAAGCCCGGAACACTTCATCGCGGCAATCAGCGGGGACGACGCACTCTTGGCGAATCGCCTCCGTGTCTTGCGGTCGATGGGGCTCGCTGAGCCAATTGATCGACGCCGCTGGCAGGTGAGGAAGGATTTCGAAGCCGTTTTGCGATCGATGAAGAAAACCGCTGACCGGCAGCAGATGCTCGCGAGCTGCGCGGCTCTCATTTCCGATGAGCGACTGCCGATGGTGCTGACGCCGGTTTCGCGGATTACTTCACTGGAGGGGCGCGTGGTTGGGCACGTACTGGATGACACGACCGGACGCGCTCACATGGTCCTAGAAGGGACGGACTCCAAGATCCATTTCATTCCTCACGATTCTGCGATAGAATCCGCCCGGCAGAAAAGACTCTTGCGGCCAAACAACTTCGTGGAACTGTCATCAGCCGGCGTAGGTGGTAGAGGTCGTCTCGTCATCGAGGATCTCGGGAGCGCCGAGGATTACCTGAGCAGCATGCGGTTCGCCATGAAGGCACGGCGCATGGTGCAGCAAGGCATCCTTCCCTCTGAGGGCGGCTGGGGCGGTTGGCTCGGTAAACATGACCGCGCCGTTTGCTCTACCGCGATATCGATTTCAAACGACGCAATGGGTGGCCGGCCCTCGCGTGCGACCGAGCCGTCCAGGGCCGGATGATCGCCCAACTGTGCTTTAAATCGCGTCACCTTGAGGGTCGAGGGAACGCGCCCAGGAGCTGGAGGAGCGGGTGGTGATCCGACAGATCGACATACTGAGCCACGCATGGAAGAGGTTCGTCCGAGCAGACAGTCTCCAGAGTCGAGATGGCGTGGATCTGGTCTATGGTTCAAAGCGCGTTTGCAGGGAGCAATCTCGCGCCTCTAGAATATCGACCCCGACTACGGCCCAGTTTCACACGAGCCGCGCCGGTGCCGTCCTTTGTTCCACTGTCGTCAGTTTGTCGACCTATAATCGTACTTGCCGTATTTAGGAGATTCGTGTACTGTTGTGCCGACGAAGCGACATGAGCACAGTCTGCGATGAGATAGCGGCACTACCCTGCGGTGCCCGGTTCCTGCGGGCGGATCTCCATATCCATTCGTTTGGCGCCTCCCACGATGTGAAGGATACGAGCATGACGCCCGCAGCGATCGTGGACACGGCGGTTTCTGAAGGGTTGGGTTTGATTGCCCTGACTGACCACAATGAGATCTGCAACGTACTGACCGCCCTCAAAGCGGCCGACGGCAAGCCGGTCCTGGTGGTACCGGGCGTGGAGTTGTCCACGCCAGAAGGGCATCTGCTGGTCTATTTCGCCGATTACGAGTCCCTGTCAAATTTCCACGGCAAGCTGGACTTTGCCGATCGAGGCACGCAGACTTCCCGCTGCCAAACGGCTCTTTTGGAGTGCCTGAAACGGATCGACCTCGCGAGAGGTTTTGCGGTACTTGCGCATGTCGATGCGGAGGCCGGTCTGGAAGACAGGCTCCCGGGGTATCCGCCCCACAAGGGAGACATCATCTCCCATCCAGCGCTTCTGGGGATTGAACTGCAATCAGCTGACTCGATCATACTGTATTCCCGTTTTGACGAGGATCCGGAACGTCGCAAGCTCGCACTGCAACGAACGACGGCGCTCGGGCTTGGTGTGCAACAGTCGTTGGCGCGTGTCCTCTTCTCCGACTCGCATTCGCTGTCCGCGCTCGGAAAGAACGCGAAAGGGCTGCGCCGTCTAACTCGTATCAAGATGGACGGTCCGTCGTTTGCCGGATTGCGGGTCGCCCTGCAGGACGGTGACGCGCGCATACGCCTGGAGGACGATGTACCGCAGTCTGTAGCCCGTATCATGGGAATCAAGCTGGAGTGCGGGTTCTTGGACGGTTTGACCGTGCACTTCAGTAGAAACCTCAATTGCATCATCGGCGGGCGAGGAGCGGGCAAATCGACGGCGTTTGAAGCCGTCCGCTGCATCGCTCCGGTTGCCAGCGCCAGCAAGCTGGTGGATTGCGAAATCTGGCCGGACACGCTGCACCTGGTGTGGGTGGATGAAGTCGGCCACCAGACCCACCTGCGCCGACCCATCAACGAGAGCCTACAGAACCTCACCGACCCCGATATCGGTGCGGTCGTCTTCCCGATCGAATCGTACGGACAGAATGAGACCGCACAAACCAGTGTCAAGGCCCAAAGCGATCCGGCGGCGCTGCTGGAGTATCTCGATCAGTTCGTCCGGTTGGAGGATCTTAAGGCGGAGGAGGAGAAGATCCGCTCCGACCTGCTGGAGAACCAAACGAATCTGGAGAAAGCGACGCAGCAGGTCGCGCGAATCCCTGAGTTCAAGAAACTGCTGGCCACCGTCCAGCAGCAGCTGAAGACCCTGGAATCCGCAAACGCACGGGAGATTGTCGGGCTGGAACGGAAGGTCGCCGAGGAACGGACCTTGCGCGAGAGTATCGAAGCCCAGGTCGGCACGCTGGCAGGCCATATCAAAAAGTCGTCCATCACTACCGTTTTGGCGGCAGTCGAAAGTACCGGCAAGCCGGAGGACATGAAGGTCGGTGCCGGAGAGCTTAAGCAGATATTGGAACTAACCGCGGGACTTCAGGCAAGCGCCAAAGCTGCTGAATCACAGCTCACGGCCGAAACCCAGACATTTCAGACCAAGGTAAAGGCCCTGCTGACGCAGTGGAAAGCCAGAGAGCAGGCCGTCCTGACCGAGATCGACACCAAGCGCAAGGAACTGCTCGCCAAGGGCGTCCGCCTAGATCTCCAGTACATCAAGAAGTTGGCGGCTGATGAGGCGTCTCACAAGGAATCTCTGAAGAATCTCGCCACCTGGGAAACGCACCTGAAGGAGTTGCAGAAGGCCAGAAGCGAGCTGCTGGCGAGGCGCCAGAAGATCAGGACCCAGATTTACACGAGGCGCCACGCCTATGCAATCAAGGCCAATGCGGCCCTTCGAAAGGCGCTCGCCGATCTGAACGTGACCGTCAAGTTTCTGGAGAGCGCATCCTCGCCGGAGGCCGAAGAGATCATCCAGCAGGCCACGGGATGGCGGACGTCTCAGGTCCCCCGCGCGGCCCTGATCGTCGAGCAGTTGACGGTCCCGAAGCTTCTCGATGCGATCCGGAAGAACGATCCTGGGCCGATCATCCAGGTGACCGGCAAGGACGGCAATGCGGTATTCAACAAATCCGATGCTCTGGAGCTCCTGCGGATGCTGAATGTTTCGCCCGTGCCCTTTCGTCTTCAGCGCTGCTTGCTTGATGATCTGCCCCGGATCACGATCACCAGGACACTGAACACAGGCGGCAAGGTTCAGGTCATCTCGCGGGACTTCGCGAAGCTATCGCTGGGGCAGCAGCAGTCCATCTTACTCGCGTTGATGCTCTCCTCCAACAGTCAGTCGCCTCTCATTATCGATCAGCCGGAGGACAATCTCGACAGTGAGTTCATCTTCCATTCGCTGGTTCCCGTGCTGCGTGCCGCCAAGGAACGGCGGCAGATCATCGTGGTGACGCACAATCCTAACATCGCGGTGCTCGGGGATGCAGAGCAGATCATCGCGCTGAAAAGCACGAACGAAAAGGGTGCCATGGTGGCCCGCGGGTCGATCGACGACCCAAATACACGAAAGATGGTCTGCCGGATTCTGGAGGGCGCGGAAGAGGCGTTCAAAAAGCGAGCCAGGATGTACGGAATCACGTAATGCTAGCGCCGGACACGCTCGAAGCGGGCAGCCACACTACTCCAGCCATTCGATTACGCGGATATCCGGCTCCCGATCCCGACGAGTCTCGCATTCAACGAGGGCACCGAAGCGATATCCCAGTTGTTCTTTGAAGGCGGCTATTCGCTGCCGGTCACAATCGAAGCCATCTGGATTGCTCGTCTTTTTGAATTCCATGACCAGGAGATTAGGCCCTTCCGGACCGCGGCGGTGCACGATCACGTCGGGAACGGCCAGCGCCTCGCCTTTCTTGTTTCGGTAATTGGCGCAGTCCTCCGAGATCGCCAGCCGCTTGGGCGGTTGTCCAACGCGGTTGTATTCAACATCAACGAAGTGATCCGGAAATAGCGGCTGGAGGTGCAGGGCGATGCGAGCCGAAATGCAGCGCTCGCTTAGGTCGTATTCGAGCAGGTAGCGATCGGTGGCGACGAAGGAGCCCAGCGCCGCCGACACCCTCGCTTGTATTTCGTGCATATCCATCGCCGATTCCCCCAGCATACATCGTCTGGTGCTACCGCCAAAGGGCCTCGAACCGGCCACGACCGGCGACCCGGTGGTCCGGTGGCGGCAGAAAAACCGCTGTAGTTTCGCACGGATGGACGAATCGTCGCCTGCCGGGAACTGGAGCGGCCGTCAGATTAGGAACGTGAAGTCGGCTTGGGACATGTAGTCGCACCACTTCCTGGCAAAACGCCCGACCGTCCAGGACCAGCTCTTACCTCGACGGCGGTGGTGGCGAGCGCTAGCCGGCACCCGCCGGCAACATCTCAATCTGCCTTCACCCATCTGTCTCTAGTCTCATCAGTGTCCCGCTGTCCGCAGGCGTCTCTGCGCTCCTGAGGGGTCTTGACAGGCGTCCAGAGCGAGCCCATACTGTAGGGGTATATGCGGTGTTCACCGCACGGTGATAACACCTCGATGAACAGGAGGGGGCGTTATGGATTCCTGGACAAACGGGAGCGCGGGACAACAAGGGCCGTCATCTGAAGAATTGCTCAGAGCGCTGGCATCCCAAGTAGATCGGCAACTGGTTCTGGACGTCGGCGGCGAGTTCCTCGAAGGTTCCGGATTCGAGGATGAAGTCTCCGAAACGGGCTTTGAACCAAAGGAGGAGTCCAATGCCTGAGGACACTGCCGTCGTGAAGCGGGACTTCCGTCAAGAGGTTACGAATTCGATCATTGAGATGCTCGAAAAGGGTACGGCTCCCTGGCAGAAACCCTGGGACCCGCAAAAGGCGTTCGAACTTCCCTTCAATCCCAACTCTCAAAAAGCGTATCGTGGCGGCAATGCACTGCATCTGATGGCGATCGCCGTGCGGAAGAGCTATGAAGATCCGCGCTGGCTGACATACCGCCAGGCCCAAAAGAACGGCTGGCAGGTCCGAAAGGGCGAGAAAGGTACGCACATCGAATTCTGGCAGTTCCGGGATGAAGGGGGCCAGAGGCAACAATCCGAGGGGACCGCCGCCGACCAGCCAGCCGAAAAGGCACCAACGGGACCCATTCACCGCGTCTACACCGTATTCAATGCGCAGCAGATTGAGGGTATCCCTGCGCACACGCGCAAACAAGCGGAGGAGTGGGAGGTAGTGCAGGCAGGCGACCAGATCCTGACGAACTCGGGTGCCGACATCAGCCACGATCAGCGCGACCGTGCGTTCTACAATCGGGCCACCGATTCGATCCACCTGCCTCCGCAGCGCGCTTTCGGCAGCCCGGAGGACTACTATGGCACGGCTCTGCACGAGCTCGCGCACTGGACTGGACATCCGTCGCGTCTGAATCGCCCGTCACTCAACGAGAGCTACCGTTTCGGAGATCCCAGCTACGCCAAGGAGGAGCTCCGGGCGGAACTCACGAGTGTTTTCCTCGCTGCCGAGCGCGGTATCCCTCATAACCCGGAGCAGCACGCCGCATACGTCGGGTCTTGGGTATCGGCGCTCCGCGAAGACAAGAATGAGATCTTCCGCGCCGCTAAAGATGCACATCACGCAGCAGACTTTCTGCTGGCACTGGAAAAAGAAAAGGCGGTTGACAAGGCGTTGGAAATCGCCAATCGCCCTATTCGAGACGCATCAAGCCAACAAGTGCAGGGCGTTGAAGAACGCCAGCTTCGCCGTGAGACGTCGGAACATGTCGCGGCATTCGAGCTGGGTTCCGGCACGGTCGACCTGGTCGAAAAGGAGACGGCAACGGAGCACCGTACCGCAACCACGACGCGGCGCCCGAGGACTCCGGAACGGCTCGCTCCAGCAGGCCTAGAGGCAGAGAAGATCCTCGACGGCGAAGTCAACAGCCGCCGGTCTCCGGGCGAGCACGGTCTTGAGGCGGCACAAGCGATAATCGAGAACTCCCTCGGCCAGCAGGCGCGTCTCTACCTCGCTCACACGGACAGCGGGCGCTACACCGGCGAAGTCATCGGCACCACCTCTGACCACATCATTCAGAAGCTGAGTTCGCGGTCGGCAGTGGCGCATCCGAAACACCTTGTGCCAGGGCAGCCGACGATCGGCCAGAATCTGACGATCTCCTACTCGAACGGTCAGGCGCTGATGAAAGCCTTCGAGCCCCGGACCAAATCAAAGGAATTGGCGCGATGAGGCAGCCCAATGTGTATCGGACACCGAAGGACCCCGGATATATCGGCGGGTACAATTGGTCGTCACTGATAGCCGGGGTTCTCTTGCTTGTCGTGACCAATGTGGCGGCAACACAGTTCATTGCACACCGCTTCCGATACCAACCGGCACTCGGCGCTCCGGTCACGAGCTTGCATGGGCATGCCTTGTACAAGCCATTCCAATGGGCGTGGTGGGTCTGGAAGCACGGGAGCTCCGGTAACCCGCAAGTGCGCCAGCCAATGCTCCTGGGTGCGCTCATCGTAGTTGTGGGCGCGAGTACCACATTGGGATTGGTTTACGCCCTCAACATCCGTCGAACTCGAAGGCTGTCCCAGAACACGGAGGACATTCACGGTTCGGCGCGTTGGGCAACGGCGGACGATGTACGAGCCACTGGGCTTCTTGGGAACCCCCAAGGGGTCTATGTCGGAGGCTGGTACGAGGATTCGCTCCGCCGCCTGCATTACCTCCGGCACGACGGTCCGGAACACATTCTGGCATTTGCTCCGACGCGCAGCGGGAAGGGCGTCGGTCTCGTGATCCCCACTCTGCTGGCCTGGTCGGAATCGTGTGTCGTTTACGACATCAAGGGTGAGAATTGGGCCAAGACCGCTGGGTATCGATCGAAGAGCGGACACCTCTGCTTCAAATTCTCGCCCGTGGAGGCAGGAAACGGATCTCGTTTCAATCCGCTGGCGGAAGTCAGGGTCGGCACAGCCCGAGATGTCTCAGACGCGCAGAATATCGCCGACATGATCGTCCGGACCGGTGAGGACAGTCCCCAGGAGCGTTACTGGCAGGACGCCGCGGCGTCCATTACCGCCGGCATGATTCTGCACGTCTGCTATGCGGCGGCAGCCGAAGGTCGCGAGGCGTGCCTCGCGGACTTGGCCAAGGTATTCACGCGGCCGGGCCAGAGCTTCGCCGAAACACTTAACGAACTCCGCAACTATCCGCACGATCCCACCCGAAAGCATGGCTGGGAGATCGACACGGGCGAGTCAACCGCGACGCACCCCGTGGTGCAGGAAAAAGTTCAGGAGATGCTTGACAAAGAGGACAAAGACTTCAGCGGTGTGCTTTCGACGGCCAAGACGGCCCTGACTCTTTACAGCGATCCGCTCGTCAGCAGGAACACGGCCGCCAGTGATTTCACGATCAGCGATCTGGTCAACCACCAAACGCCGCTATCGCTTTATCTGGTCGTGCCTCCATCCGACAAGATCCGCCTGCGCCCTCTGATCCGCCTGATCTTCACCATGATCGTCAACCGGCTGACCGAACGAATGGATTTCGAGGGGCCAGCTCAGAAGAAGAACCGCTATCGGTTGCTCTTCATGATCGATGAGTTTCCAAGCCTGAAGCGAATGGAAATCTTCGCCGATGCGCTCTCGTACATGGCGGGTTACGGTCTGAAAGCTTATCTGATCACTCAAGACATCCGCCAGATTGTCGATGAATACGGACCGAATGAGAGCATCGTCAGCAACTGCCACGTACGGGTCGCATATGCGCCAAACCAGTACGACACCGCTGAGTTGCTCTCGAAGATGACGGGCAGCAAGACAGTCCAGAAGGCCACGTTCAACTTCTCCGGCTCCCGGATTTCTCCAATCCTGAATCATATGAACGCGAGCGTCGAGCAGATCGAGCGGCCCCTCATGACGCCGGATGAAGTGATGCGGTTGAGGCCGCCCGTGAAGCAGGGGCAGGGTGACAACGAAAGGATCGTTGCACCCGGCGACATGTTGATCTTCGTTTCGGGCCACTACCCAATCTATGGAAAACAGGTCCTCTATTTCGTCGATCCCGAGTTTGCCAAGCGAGCTGCGGAAGCGCCGCCGCAGGTCTTCTACGCCATCGACGAAGGCGAAGTTCGTCGACAACCCCCGCTTGAGCGCACCGCCAATACCCTCAGCAGGGCAGAATTGCTGCCGGCTGAAGAATCTGCCGCAGACGGCACGAACGGCGGCGGCTCCGGAGACGACCCCTTCTCGTTTGACGCCGACCACACCGGCGCGCCGATGACTGTTTCGCAAGCGGCGACCCCATCAAGCGGGTTCCTCGAACAACTGGGCATGGATCGCCAAGCGAAGCCGCCCAAGTCAACTTCACCCCATGGAAAGGAGCTATGACCACCATGCAAAAGAACAACATTGAACTTGCGGGATACCTCGGCGGGAAGCCGGTCACTCGATTCTTGCCCTCCGGGACCAAGGTAGCGAACGTGCGCCTTGCCGAGGGATACCGCTATGTGGATGCCCAGAAGAAGGAACAGGAGCATACCAACTGGCACGCGATCGTCTGCTACGGGCGCTTAGCCGACATGATCGAGCAGTTGAACAAGGGCGACAACGTCCTTGTAAATGGAACGCTGCAGATCCGGGAGTTCACGCCGGCTGATGGCTCGAAGCGCCGCGTCTATGAAGTCATCGCACGGACCGTCGCCAAGATCGATCGCATATCGGACGGTGATGCGGACGTGAAAGACAACGGTCCGCACGACGAACACGCGACCGTAACGACCGATGGAGGGAGCCGTGCTGCGGAAGACGGATGGCCGCTTTAGCAGAATCGCCCTACGGCTGGTCGGCTTCGGCAGCGTCGGCTTGGCAGCCAGCTACATCGCGGCAAATACGCTCGGTGTGCGGATAAACACCAGCTACTCCCTTCCGATGGGCGTGTATATCGAGACGAGCGATCTCGCCGCCCCACTGGTCGAGTTCTGCCCAACTGCCCTCTTCGCGAAGGAGTCGAGCGAGCGCGGCTATCGTACTGCCGGACTTGCTTGTGGGGATGGGGCGGTCCCGCTCCTGAAGCCGATCGTCGCGCGGGAAGGTGACTTGGTTGAAACCACGGCCAGGGGCATCAAGGTCAACGGTGCTCTTCTACCGCAGACGGCGCCCTTGCCAAACGACTCGCATTCACGGCCCTTAAAGCCGTGGCCTTTCGGTGTCTACCGCGTCCAGGCTGGAACCGTTTGGGTTGCGTCGAGCTACAACCGCGGCAGTTACGATTCTCGGTACATGGGACCAATCGCGACCTCGCAGATTCGCAGGAGGCTGAGGGCGCTATGGGTCCTGTGAGCAACAGGACGGTGGCGGCGTTGAGTGCCCTGTCTGCTGCCTCGGTATCGTGGCTCGCGTGGCACGTCAGCCCGGCGCTGGTCCCTCTGACCATCCTTTTCCCCGCGCTTGCCCTGAATCAGCGAAGTCGGATCGCGGCAACTGGAGTGGCGCTGGCCTACTACAGCGTTTCGAGCTTCCCTGTGGTACAGATCTCCTCTGGATACTTCGGCGTCGCGAATATCCTTCCCAGCGTTCTGCTGTGGGCGCTCGCGAGTGCAATTCTCGCGCTTCCGTGGATTATCCCCTGGCGCCGAGATCGTGATCAAGACGCATGGCGCTTGCCGGCCGCACTTCTCATCATTACCGTTCCGCCGATAGGCATCATCGGCTGGGCGTCGCCGCTAACCGGGGCCGGGGTTCTCTTCCCTGGGCTCGGGTGGTACGGCATTCTGCTGGTAGCAGTTGCGTGTGTCGCTGTCGCCTCGCAGTGGTGGAACGTTGCCATCGCCGTCGCCCTCGCCGCGTTGGCGGCCAATCTGTCATACAAAGGGCCGCGGCCACCGAGATCCACTTGGGTTGCAGTAAATACGGAGTTCGGCAGCATTCAAGCATCTGACGATCCAACCATCGAGTTCTCCGTCGCCGAGCAGATCCAGAGAACGGCCCTCGACATTGACAGGCGCGTGATCGTCTTCCCCGAATTGGTTGTCCGTCGGTGGGGTGAGAGCACTGATCTGTTTTGGGGGCCAACTTTGGACAAATTGCGAGCGCGCGGCAACACGGTTCTCGTAGGAGCGCGTTCGGCGAGTTCGGTGTCACCCGACGAATACCGGAATACGGTCGTCATCAGAGGCGCCGACGAACCTTCACGATTCGAGCAGCGGATTCCGGTGCCCCTTGCCATGTGGAAGCCGTGGGGCGGCAAAGACCGCGTTCCGCTGAATCTGTTCGGCACGCCGACAGTGGAACTCGCCGGCGACCGCGCCGCGATCCTCATTTGCTACGAGCAGCTTTTGCCATGGTCGTACCTGAGCGCCCTTTGGCACCGGCCAACGGTGATCGTCGGCCTCTCGAACGCGACCTGGACCAAAGCGACGGTGATTCCGAGGAACCAAAGTGGCGCCCTCCGAGCTTGGGGGCGGCTCTTCGGGTTGCCGATTATTTCTGCCATCAATTACTGAGCCCGGAAGGAGATTGCCATGAACACACTTCAGAAAGTACCTCACCAAGCCAATCGTGAGCTGCCTGTAGAGGACCGTTTGCTTCGTGCCAGCGAGGTGCAGCGCGAACTCGGCATCAGTCGGGCGACCGCATACCGGATGATGACCGATGGAACGCTGCCGGCCTACCGATTCTCCGGCCGGCGCGGGGGACGGACTATGGTGCGTGTTTCCTACAAGGATCTACGCGAATGGCGCGAGGCCCACAAGGCGGCGGCCCCGAACCTTGAACGACCAGTACTGGCGAATACGGTCGTAAGGAGATGGTGATTATGAATTCAGCACTCCTGCATCAAGTCGTCGGCATCATCGAAAGTGAAGTCAGATCGCGACCGTCAGCGATGGAATTCGAAATGGCCTATCAAGCTCGTGTCGCGATTGATCGAATCAGGTTTGCCATTAGGCACACTGAACAGCTTGGGCCGCGCACCGAGCAGATACGTGAAGCTAGTTTCCAGTTGCTGGACGCGCTTCACAGGCTTGAAACCGCTGACCGCAAGTTTCAAGAGCGGTCCCGAAGTGCTTCGGAATCGTCACGGGCAGTAACGGGGCGCTCGCCAGAGGTTAGTAACGGTCATCAACGGAAATCCTCTGACGCCCACCCTGTGATTGACAGTGTGGGGAAGGCGAAAGGCTAATTGGAGTCGGCGTGCTGGTCGAGAATCTTACTTTCGAAAGGCACTACCGCATCGGCGAACTCGCGAAAATGTGGGGTCTGGGAAGGGAGACCGTGCGCAAGCTGGTGAAGGACGATCCCGGCGTCATCAAGATTCGATTGGGCAAGAAGAAGGCGCACACCATCTATTCCGTACCGGAATCAGCGGCACACCGGATACACACACGTTTGCTGAATGCTGCTTGAGCCCTCCTCTGAGCTTCCCAAGAAATCACCAACGAGCTTCGGCTTCGGCATGGCGTCAAATCGGCAAAAACCGCGGAGCGCGTGAACCTAACTCCGTCTACGCGGCATAGCGACGAGTTTCGGCTTGGGCTTGTCACTGAAAGCGTCTTTGAGGATCTTGGTGAGGCGCGCCTGGCGCTCAGGCACCCATCTGGAATAATGTTCGCGCACTGTCTCTTCATCGTCGCCGAGGAGGTCGGCAACGTCGGCTACCGGGACGCCACGCTGAAGCAGGATACGCGCGAAAGTATGCCGGAATCGGTGGGGCGTAGGAAGCTCTTCGAAGCGTCCCGCCAGTTCAAACACCTTGTTGAGCTTCTTCCGCCACATGTCCGTAACGGTTTCCAGACGGTCGGACTGGCCGACAACGAACGGACGCGCGCCGCAACGTTTAGCGCGGGCCTGGAGGCGGTCCCTCAGCCAATCGGGAATGTAGGCAAACACTTCGCCGCCGTTCTTCTTGGCTCTCAGAAAAACCTCGTTGCCATTGAGCCTTTTCATGTGAAACAGCCCTACATCCGAGATACGAAGGCCGGTATAGACCATCACCCAAATGAAGTCCTTCACGTCCTCGCCGGTCCATACGCCCTTTCCCATCCCGCTCGACCATGCGATATTCGGCATTCGGTCGCACGCGTCAATGATCCGCTGCAATTCCTCGTCCGTGAATGGCGCTTTGTTGGCGACGCGGTTCGCCCCGATGGGCGGTTTCAGATCGCTTGAAACGGGGCCAATGGATTTGGGGTCTGTGGCGTCAACGGTTATCCATTTACGTTTCGCACAGAACCGGAAGAAACTCCGCAGCGTGCCCAATGCCTTGCCCTTCGCGCGTGGACCAAGCTTCCAGTTCGAATAGAAAACGTCAATGTCGGCGGAAGTGAACTGATCGAGCATCACGTACCCGCGCGCGTCTGCGAAAGCGGCTAACTGTTTCGTGAATGTCTTGTACTTCCGCAATGTCGCGTGAGCGATCTTCGTCCCTTCCCGATTGCTGAGAAAAACCTCGATCGCATCGGCAATGGTGACGCGTGCCGGAGTAGAGACCGGAGCCGGCTCGGGCGGCGGGGGCGCGACTTTGCCGTCCCAGGAGTCAGCCGTTTCCCAGGATGCGACAAGAGCTTTCGCATCATCCCAGTCCGATTTCCCGGTTTGCTTGCGGTTGAATTTGCCACCGAGTGTGCCGGAGGCGTGAATCAGGCAGGCGCACTTCTTCCAGCCGCGACGGCCTTCTTCGAACTCGCCCGAACGGGATTCTTCGGGGTGACCGCCCTCGCACTCTTTGCGATGTCTACGGTAGAGTTTGAGAGCCATACAGCCTCAACCATTCTAAAACAGCTTGCACGCTATTGCACGCTGAAATGAGTATTTGGCTGTAACTTATTGATTTCAAAATGGCGGTGAGGGTGGGATTCGAACCCACGGAACCCGTGAAGGTTCAACGGTTTTCGAGACCGCCCGATTCAACCACTCTCGCACCTCACCGTGATCTCTTGTATAGGATAACAGGATCTGCGTGGGAGCAGTTTCGTCTGCGGCATCGTCACCACTCGGAGTATGGCGTTCCTTCCAGGCTTATCCTGTCCGACCCGCTCTTTACATCAAATATGCCTGGCTCGGTCTGGTCGATGCTGTTCATCGCATCCTCCATGATGATCTTCCATGTCGAATCCGAGCCGGTCATTGGGTCTACAGGCACCTGCCGCAGGTAGCCGTCGCTTACGAGATCCTGCAACGACTGCGGCGCCTTTTGTTTGTCGTAGGTGTACTCGTCGATCACCGTTCGAAGTGTGAAAAGATTGCTCTTCAGAACGCTTTCCTTCGCCCGGATGATCGACTTCTGATAGATCGGAATTGCGATCGAGACCAGGATGCCGACGATGGTCAGCACGATCATCAACTCGACGATCGTAAATCCGCGCCTACCACTTCGAATAGGGTGTACCATCCGCCGCCTTGTCGAGACTCTTCGTATATACGTCGAAGACGTTCTGGCCTCCCCACGCAATCGAATCCGGATCGTCCTGAACACTGCGTAGCCCCCAGTCGTAGGAGTTCGTCATAGGATCCTTGGGAATCCGGCGCAGGAACTTCACTTTCGTATCCACCGCTCCCGTTTTGGACACGCCTTCCACCAGAACTTCCAGACTTTCGGGGTAGTTCTCAGATCCCATCTGGGTCGGCCCGATCTGTTGCAGGTCTGCGGCATCCTTATACTTGTCGATCGCAGTGCGAATCTCGCGCAGCGCCATTCGCAGTTCGCGCTCCTGCTCGCGCTTCACTTTCATGCGGGCCATCGGCACCGCCATGCTGGTCAGGGTGAGCAGAATGGTGAATGCCACAATCAATTCCACCAGGGTGAGCCCCCGTTGCCGCCATCGCCTCATACTCATTCCTGCTTCACATTGATTACAAGGATGGGATTGCCAGCCTGAATCGACAGCATCTGGGAATTCCGCAATCCTCCATCGACCACGGTCACTTGCGCCTGCCCCACGCCTATCGCCTGAAACGTCAGGTTCAGCAAAGTGCCGGAACCACTCACGCCCGCGGACCCAGGCAGCCGGTTCAGGTTGACCGTCAGCTCTCCCACATCGTTTTGGATGTTTCTCGTGAAAACTACGTTCTGACCGTCTCCGGATAGCAGCGTGCCGCGAGTCACTTCATTCAGACGAAGGCGTTTGGAATCAAACCGCAGCCGTATGGGAGCCGAGAACAGATCCGTGACGTTCTGAATCTGTACGCTGACCGGAATCTCGGCGCCAAGCCGCGCTTCCACTGCCGGTGGGTTGAAGCTCAAGGCCGTGGCCGCGGGAGCAGCGGGGGCAGCAGGTGTTTCCGGTTCCGGCGTCTCCACGGGAGGAGCTTCCGGCTTTACCTCAGGCACCACGCCCGGCGCAACCGCGGCAGGAGGCGCTTCGGGCTTTGGAGCCTCTACAGCAGCGGTGGGTTTCTCAGGTGTGGACGAGTAGGTCACTTTATAATTCATCTCCGTTCCCGAAGAGATACCCCTCAAATTGTTTTCGCTGAGCTCCTGCGACCGCACGATGTGAGGGATGAGCGCAATCAGCAATTCGCCCTGATTCTTTTCCACGCTTTCGCTGCCGAACAGCCACTTCAATCCCGGTAGACTGGCAATTCCCGGCAGACCCGAGACCGAATTGGTGTCCTGGTTCTGCATCAATCCGCCGAGCAGCGTCACCTGGCCTTCCTTCACCCGTATATCGTGCACTACGCGACGCTGGCCGATAACCGGTTGCGACAACCCCCCGACGTCAATGCGGTCGCGCACACTCGAAATTTCCATTTCGACGTGCAGTGAAACCTCATCGCTGCCATGCACCTTTGGTGTCATCACGAGTTTCACACCCACATCGGCAAACTGGAATTGAGTACTCACCAACGGACTTACGCCGACCGTGCCAATGCCCGGCTGAAAGCTGCCCGTTGCATAGGGGTATTTGTCGCCGATGTGAAGTTCCGCTTTGGCATTGTCAATGGACCGCACTTGGGGCGATTGGATCACCCGTGTTGAACGATCCGAAAGCATGGCCTGGAATAATGCACCAGGCAGAGTGATAGAAAAATCGTTGGTTGAAATTCTACCGATCCGCGCGAGCGAAATTGCTTGCTCACGCGCAGTGTTACCGGTACCAGAGGAGCCGAAAATCCCTCCTAATCCACCCGTGTTGGTATTCGTATTCGTGTTCCCGTTGTTGCCGCTTCCTCCGTCATCGTTGCCGTTATCATCTCCGTTTCCGTCGCCGCCTCCGGAAAGCACCGGGTTGCGCGGCGTGAAACTTACCGGCGCACGCAGTCCTATCGCGCCGCCCGCCGATTGCAAAGCGGCAGCCAGGTCGCGGGTCTTCGTGCGATTGGCCTCCAACACGACAAGGTCCACCACCACCTCGGACTTCGGTTTATCCAGATCACGCAGCAACTTCTCCGCCAGCGCGATTCTATCGGCCTCGGCGCGGATAAGGATAGCGTTCTGCGCGTTATAAGTGAAGGCGCGGCGTAACTCCAGCACGCTTCGTACCGCCACGGCGATTTCCTGTAACTCCTGCACGGTGGTAACATTCTGCAGATAGAATACCTTCACCACCTGGTCTTCGTAGTCGCGCCGTTTAGTCGGGTTGTTCAGCGTAACGAAAATCGTATTGGCGGAAAGCGGCTTCCAGAAAGCGTTTGTCAACACTGCTAGGTGATCGAGCGCCTGTTCGAGGGTCGTATTGCTCAAATCCAGGTTGAAGGGTCTGGTGTTCTGCTGGATGAAATCCGGGTCGAAAATCACGTTGATACCGGCCAACTTCGCGACCGTTTCAAACAGAACCCGCGGCGGCTGGTTGTTCATCTTGAGAGATGTGATCTGGGGTGTGATCGGACGCAGTTCGGGGACGGATTGATATTCGGAAATACGCTCTTCCAACTTCGCGTCCGCTACCTGGGACGGAGTCATGCCCTGTTCCTTAGGTGTCAATTCCCGGCCGGTCTCAGCACTGAGCTTTTTGTTACGTTCCATCATCTGGAACGTACGGCGCAACTCCTGCTCGGCGATCATGGAACTCGGGTCGATGGCATAGGCGTGTTGATACTCTTTGAGCGCTTCTTCCAGGTTTCCGGCATCGCGCAACTGCTTGCCCCGATCTACGTGGGCTTGTGCCGCCTGGAAACGCACACGCCTCAATGCCAGTTGGTAGGCCGTTTCGGATGGATCTTCGAGTACAGCCTTCTCATATAGGACCAGCGCTTCATCGTAGTTCTTTTTCTGTTCTGCCTGCTGACCCTCCTTCAGCAGTTTATCGCCCTTACGATTTCGGGCTTCCACTGTTGCGGGAGCGGCGAGGAGCAGGGCCAACAGCAGGCTCAAGAGGCGTCTGGATAAGTCCATCTTATTGAGTCGTAGAGGTTTATGCTAATATGGTGTGCGGCACCCATCGGGAAACACCACACAAACGATTGACGTATCTTGGTTTTCCGGCGTTGAGGGCATTTTTCGAGTGGCGATACAGTCAGGCTTCAAGATCCTTAGCGACAACCGGCAGGCAGGGCACAATTACCACCTGATGGACCGGTTTGAGGCGGGGCTCGTCCTGACGGGCACAGAAGTCAAATCCGCACGGACCGGCAAAATCCAGCTTAAAGACAGCTATGCGGAAGTCGTTTTGAACGAAGCCTGGCTGGTAAACGCCCATATCAGCCATTACACTCACGGTAATCGCGAGAATCACGAACCGGTGCGGCGCCGGAAGTTACTACTTCACCGCCGCGAGATCGACAAGCTGGCAGCCAAGACTCGGGAAAAGGGTCTCTCGCTGATTCCCACGAAAGTTTACCTCAAAGAAGGCAGGGTTAAAGTGGAACTCGCCCTGGCCAAGGGCAAAAAACTGCACGACAAGCGGGAAGCGGAGCGCACACGGGAACAGCAGGCGGAAGCGCGCGCCGCGTTGGGCAGACGAACCGCCTGATTATAAATAGAATGCAAACTTCACTGATCGCAACACCCATTCAGGACGTCGAAACCGGGGCGCTGATTCTTCTCTCCTTTGAAAAAGAGGACCGGGAAAAGGCGGAATTGTTCGCGTCCGTCAATTCCGCTACCGGCGGTTGGCTCGCGGAAATCTATGACACGGCCGAATTTACGGGAAAGTCCCTCACGTTCGCCCTGCTGCACAGGCCGCCGGGGATGAAGAGCCGCCGTGTGCTCGCGGTGGGTGCTGGCAAGCGCGACCGCTTCGATACCGCCGAATTGCGGAAGGCGGTTGCGGCGGGCGTCCGTCATCTGAAAGCGAAAAGTTGCAGGAGTATCGCTGTGGTTCTGGACCCTCTTTGGGCGAATCCGGAATATGTGTCCGCAGCAGTGGAAGGCGCAATTACAGGCGATTTTGAGCCAAGCCGGTACAAGACCGCGAAAGAGGAGGAATGCTCGCTCGACAGCCTGACGCTTGTGGCTCCCTCCACATCGGCGGAATGGCAGGAGGCGCTCGACCGTGGCCGCATCCTTGCCGAGGCACAGAATTTTACTCGCGAACTGGTGAACGAACCTGCCAACCGGATGAACCCGATGGTGCTGGCGGACCGCGCGCGCCGGTTGGCCGAAGAACAGGGCCTGGAATTCGAACTGCTGGATCGGGATCGAATGGCTCAATTGGGAATGGGCGCGCTGCTCGGCGTCGCGCAAGGCAGCGACGAGCCTCCGGCGTTGATCATCCTCCGATATCAGCCCCCCAAGCCGGCGTCCACGAACGTGCACCTGGGTCTGGTTGGCAAAGGCGTCACGTTCGACACGGGCGGCATCTCCATTAAGCCCTCCGACGGCATGGAAAAGATGAAGTACGATATGGCGGGCGGGGGCGCAGTTCTGGGCGCCATGCGAGCCATCGCTCAGCTCAAGCCTCCTGTGGCGGTGACGGCGCTTATCCCTGCCGTCGAAAACATGCCTGGCGGCCGCGCGCAGCGGCCCGGCGATATCGTCACCACCCTTTCCGGCAAGACGGTAGAGGTGTTGAATACGGATGCCGAAGGAAGGCTGATCCTCGCCGATGCGCTCACCTATGCCCGCCGTCTTGGCTGCACTCACCTGGTGGATGCCGCCACCCTCACCGGTGCCATTGTCGTTGCGCTGGGACATGTCAATGTGGGGGTCTTTTCAAATAATCAGGATTTGCTGGAGCGGCTGCTCAGCGCCGCCAAAGAGGAGGGCGAGAAGATGTGGGCCATGCCGCTTGATGACGATTACAAAGAGTACCTGAAGAGTGCCTTCGCGGATATCCCCAACATCGGAAACCGCTGGGGCGGAGCAATTACTGCCGCCATGTTCCTGAAGGAGTTTGTCGAAGACACACCCTGGGTTCACCTGGACATTGCCGGAACAGCTTGGCTGGATGACGCGAAGCCTTTTATGGCCAAGGGACCTTCGGGCGTTGCCGTCCGTACGTTTGTGAATCTGGCAATGAACTGGAAAGCCTAGCGCGAGGAAGCTTCTCCCGCCGTCTACAATTGAATAAAAGGGGCGACTGTGGCGATTTATACATCGTTCGAGATGGTCGAGGACTGTAAAGCGGGCTTGCGGCGCGGCTGGGCGCATTTTGTTTCCGAGTTCGAACCTATAATAGCCGCGCTGGCTGCGCATTACTGCGGGGAACATTATGCCTCGAAGCCTTCCATAGATCTTCTCCGCGACCTGCACACTGGCGAATTCTTTCAATCGGTGCACCCCGCTACACAACGTGAATTTGCCATCGAGTTGCGGCAGTCGGTGCTTGCACTGTTGGAAGGGGCCTGCTCTAGTCCAGCACCGGACATTGAGCTATCGCTCGAAGATGTCACCACGGCGCTCGCACCGCTGACCCCTGTCGAAAAACAGATGGCGTGGTTCGAAACCATGAAATACGTGCCCGCCCATACTGCTCTGACGATGAACGCCGGGACGGACACCGTTGAGCGCTTGCGTGAGAAGGTTGAGGAACTGCTGCGCCAGAGCCTGGACCGCTGGAAACGCGGCCTGCTTCGGGAAAACGGCCCGCAACTGAGAGCCGAGGCAGTTGCCCGGAGCGGTCAGAACTGCGTAGCAATAAAACTGTTTCTGGATGTCCTCGACGGACGCGTTACCTGGTCGAATCGTCAGAACATCGACCGGCATCTTGCTTCATGCTGGCACTGCATCGACCGCTTTTGCCGTACCCGTGAGATTGATCGTTTTGTGAAAGATACACCGCCACTGACTGGGGAAAAAACCGAAACCCACCTAGAAAAGCTTGGTTTCCCCAAGGAGAAGGCACCTTTCTGGAAGCGCATCCTGGCGCGGTAATACCCCGCGCCGGCGTCCCTATGGGTTCGTGAGCGCCGGGGAGGCGAGCAGATCCACTCCGGGTAGTTCGCTCATTCGTAATCCGAGCAGGCGGGACGCGGCCGGGGCGACGTCGATCATGCGCCCGCGAGCGACTCGGCGAGCCGGTATGCCGGGGCCGAAAGCGACGAATGTCGCGTCAAGAGCTTCCGGACCGGGTGCGTATCCGTGCGTTCCCTTGGTTGTTTCCGATACTGTGACCCAGGCTCCGGTGCGGCCGCTTCCGGCAGCCCAACCTTCCTTCATGCTCAGCGCAGCAAAAGCGTCCGGCCAGGCGTGCATTCGCTGCAACTCATCTTTCTCGATGATCCGGTCAATTCCGAAGCCACCGTCCCGTTTGAGTTCACCGAGCATCCGCACGACGAGCGCTTTGGACTCCTCGTCGCCCGGGTCCTTCAGCACAAACGCCGAGCAGCCGCCCGCGTTGCGCACCGCCACTCGCCAGGAACCGGCGTCCGCGCCGCCAATGAGTCCCATGCTGGCGAGGAAAGCCTCGGGATGAAACAGCTTTTCGACCTTGAAAAACCCATGGTCGCTGACGATGATCCACCGGGTGTCTTTCGCAAGACCCGCCTGGGCCACGGCCTTCCGTAATTTGCCGATGGCCCGGTCGATGTTCTCGAGCGTCCGCAATGCAGGTTTGCTTTCCGGACCATGAAGGTGCTGATCGTGATCAAGGTCAACCAGGTGCACCAGCATCAGATGCGGCTTGCGCGCCTCGATCACAAATGCGGCCATATCCGACAGCAGGTCGTCGTTGTGCCCGCCCAGATCGACTTTGATTGCGCCACGAGCTTTCTCAAAGGCGCGCAATAGTCCGGGAGTGGGCAGGGAGCGGAACAGCAGGATATCGTCCTCATTGCGGAAAGCGCGATATTCGGGGATATTGAAGTCGATGGGCGCCCCCACCGTCACCGGCCAGCCGACGGCGCTCGTCTTCAATCCGGCGGCCTTCGCGGCTTCCCAGAGTGTTGGAACTTTGATCAGCTCGGAGTACCAATACCACGCGCCATGGAGCTTTCGCTCCGGGTCGAACAGGGTGTTTGAGACGATGCCATGATCGGCGGGGTAGCGCCCTGTCACCATCGTTGTATGGGTTGGGTAGGTCACTGTCGGAAAGACGCCAACCAACCCTTCGGATACGGTGCCACGGTCGCGAAACTCGATCAGATTCGGCAGGCGCAGCCCAAGTGATTCGGCGTTGCGCAGGGTCCGCGCCATCAGGCCGTCGACGCTGATAATTATGAGCCGGGGGGACGCCTGCTGGCCAGACAGGCTGAAGCAAACCAATAGTATCAGAGCGATGAGGCGCATAGGGGTTTTGAGGCGTGATCCCTCCTCACTGGAGTATACACGGACCCAGATGACTTCCTGATGTATCAAGGCGCCTTCGTCACGACCTCGATCTTGCCGATGTAATACTCGAGGTCGCGGACATAGACGATAGCCGTGATCCGGTCTCCCACCGCCAGTTTATCGAACTCGGCTTTGTCTTTAACCGGGAATTCCATTGTCATCGCATCCATCCAGCCCTCAATCTTCTCGTGGTTGATTCGCGCTACCTGGTTTGTCCTATCCAGTTGGACTACTTCACCGCGCATCAGATACTGCTTTTCCGGCTCCCGCGAGGTGGTTCCGCAGGAGACGGCAAACAGAAGAGAGAAGGCCAACAGAAGTCGAATCAGCGACATACGCACAGTCTATCATCGGCATTGACACCGGTCTCAACGTGGCGCACAATGAGGGCAACGGATCGGGAGGAGGTTTTTCCGATGGCGAGGGCGAAGACGCAAAGACACGATACGGATGAGCGGCCAGTCATCTACCTCGAGTTCGTGGCCGCTTCTTCCATTTTCTTCATCGTTGCAATGGTCCTCTACATGGTATTCAGCTACCGGCCGACGTAGCTATCTGAAAAGCGACTTTACCAGTTGGAGCGCTTCTTTCTTTGTATGAATACGGCGCTCCAACTGGGCGTCTTCCACCGCCGTCAGCATCGCCGAAAATTGGGGCCCAGGTGTGTAGCCAGCCTCGATCAAGTCGTCCCCGGCGAGGAGCCGCGGTGGCTTCAGTTCTTCGGCTGGCAGGGATTCGAGCTTCTGCTTCACGTAGTAATAATTGTCCAGTTGACGATGGCTCGCGGT
This sequence comes from uncultured Acidobacteriota bacterium, assembly GCA_900696665.1. Taxonomy (GTDB): domain Bacteria; phylum Acidobacteriota; class Terriglobia; order Bryobacterales; family Bryobacteraceae; genus CAADGY01. Next base: position 1,148 of record CAADGY010000334.1, on the reverse strand, counting down.
GCAATCGAGCCGGTGCAATTCCAGGTGCTCCTCGAACTTCTCCAGGCGCAGGAATCGCTTTAGCGTGCTGTCCTTCATTTGAAGCACGTCCTTGAAGCGCATGTGATGCGCCACCAGCGCTTCCACTTGCCGGATTTCGTCGTTCGAAAAGCGCAGGCGCGAAAGAATTCTTCGGGCCATCTCCACTCCGGCTTCTACGTGTCCATCAAAACGAATACGTTCTGCCACCCGGAACGTGGGCGGCTTGCCGACATCGTGCAGCAGCACGCCCAAAGCCAGAGTGATGGTGGGTTCCCGAAGTCCTTCCAGCATCGTCAACGTATGCGTCCACACATCGCCTTCGGGGTGAAATTCCGGCGGCTGCGCGACTCCTTTCATTGCGGCTACTTCCGGGAGAACCTGCGTCAGCAGACCGGAGCCGTCCAGCAATTCAAAAGCGCGCCGCGCGCCGCCCTCGGTCAGCATCCGGGTCAATTCATCGCGCACTCTCTCGGCTGACACGTGACGGATGAGCGGGGCGAGGCTCTCCATCGCACGCATGGTGTTCTCGTCGATAGCGAAATTGAATCGCGCGGAGAACCGGATGGCGCGCAACATTCGCAGATGATCTTCCCGGAAGCGCTGTTCGGGTTCTCCTATGGCGCGGATGATGCCGGATTCCAGATCCTGCCTGCCGCCGACGAAATCCAGGACTTCTTTCGTGTCCGGGTCCATCAACATCGCGTTGATGGTGAAGTCCCGCCGGAGGACGTCGCGTTTTGGATCGGTCTCGAATTCGACTCGTCCCGGGCGCCTGCCGTCATGATATGCATGATCGCTGCGGAATGTGGCAACCTCCACCTTGGCGCCGTTTTCGGGAACCAATATTACGCCGAAATGGGCGCCCACCGGTTGCGCACGCGGGAAGAGCCGCAACACGTCCGACGGCGTCGCATTCGTCGCCACATCCAGATCCTTCGGTTCGATACCGAGCAGCAAGTCACGAACACAGCCGCCCACCAGGTAAGCCGAGTATCCGCTCTGCCGCAGAGTCCGGACAATGTTTGCCGCGAGAACAGGCGCGGTGGTGTGGCTCATTGCTTTAATCGTAGAATAGAGCCGGTAACACCTCTCCTCCTAATGAGCTCGCAACCAGACCGTTCTATGGC
>CAADGY010000333.1 GCA_900696665.1 uncultured Acidobacteriota bacterium | reverse complement strand
GGGCGGAAATGCCAGCGGCTGTCAATATGGATGCGGTGCTCCATGCGGTCCAGCAGCCCGGAGTTGCTGGGCACGACATTGCCAAACCCATCAAAACCTTCCTCATCGTCGTCGTAGTTGAAATAGACATTGTCATATCCGATTTCAAAACCCAACAACTCGGTGACCTCGGTGTTGTAAACCACGCCGCCATAATTGCGGATGTTGTCGCCGTCAACGCGTTGGAACGTCGCAGTCGGTGCGTTCAACACGCGCAGGACGTCCGGCTCCTGGCCGATGACGAACGAGTCCTTCACGCCGATGCTGTGGCGGGGGCTGAAGCGATGGTCGAGTCCGGCAACGAAGATATGCGTATGATCCCAATGATCACTGCTGCCGCCGGGCCGGGTTTCATAGTACTTGCCCGAGTAGGTGTAGCCCACGTCCACCGACGTCTGGTCGCGCGCGATGCCGAAACCCAAGGAGGGACTCACCTCGATTCCGAAGGAATCGTCCTTGTCGCGTTTCGTTCCGTTGATGTTGTCATCATAGAACCCACGCAACGAGAGGGAGACGCTCCAAGGCTTGGAAGCCTGCGCGTCCGAGCCTTGCGCCGTTTGAAGAGTGGAGACACCTAACGCTACCAAGCCCACGGAAGCTGCGATTCTTTTCATAAAGTCGTTTGGTTTGTTTGCGAACCCTAGAGACGATGCGCACTTACACGTTTACTTGAATCCGGCAATTCCTGTCAAACAAATGTTAAGGTTTTTTTTGGCCCAAGAAACCACGGCATCAATCAGTTAGCCATTCCGGTGCGAACGCCCATTCCAAGCCTCCGCCCGCACCCGCACGACGAATTATGACAAGACGAAGGTGAAACAAACAGGAGTTTGCCCGGGAACGCTCTCGATGAGATCGCAGCCTGTGATTTGGTCATTCAAATGAGCGACAGGCGGCCCGCGAACTTCGTTCAAACCTTGGTGAGTTTTTTTTCTTGGGCGCGGCAATTCACGTGTGCCGGTGCTCGCAATTACCTTTTGACCAAAACCCGAACAGCCGAAACGGGAGGTCCGCAGTTCTTTCGCGCTTGGGCTGGAACGTCACTTCCAACGGGCTGACAGCCGTGGATTCAGCCTTCGGCCCTCGAGCCACTTTCGGTTTTCAGGATTCGGCTCTCGGAATTCAGCTTTCCTCTGACCGGCACCGCCACGGTCGGGCGATGCCACCGCCGGCCTTCTCAAGATGCCGGCACGTTTAACACCTGGCCCACCTGCATCCGCTGCGGATTCAGGCCTGGGTTCGCCGACAGCAACGCATTGACCTTCACGCCATATCGGCGCGCGATGGAATAAGGTGTTTCCCCGGATTGCACCTTGTGAGTGCGCGTGGCCTGCATTGAAGCGGCCGAGGCATGACCCGGCACTGCTGCCTGAGAAGTCGTCGGACTTGCCGGAGTCGTGGCTCTGGATTCCTGCAAGGTTGCAGACCGTTGACTGATTGGGTCGCTTCCTGAGGATTGAGCATTGGCCTTGAGGATGGCGTACGCGGCCCGCAAGGTCTGCAACTCCTCCTGCAGCCGCCGGTTCTCCGCAGCCAATTGCTCGAAGTCGCGCTGGATGCCGGGCGTGCTGGGCATCGGCAGAACCGCCTTGGCCAGTTCCTGTTTCAAGCGGAAGACGTGCTGCCCGACGGTTTCGGCATTCTCCGCTCCGGGTCGCAGTTCGAGATACCGCTGGTAGTGATAAATGGCCGACGCCGGATCCCCGACCTTCTCGGCATACAGCCAGCCCAGTTCAAAGTGCGCCGCCCCCGAGCGGGGATTCACCTCCAGCGCTTTGCCAAACGCCTTGATGGCTCCGGGATAGTCCATCGCATTGACCAGACTGCGTCCGCTCAGAAAGTGCGGCTCCTTCTCCTCATTCATCTGCGCCCGCTGACTGGGAAAACACCCGCTCAACATCATGCTGCAAAGCACGATGAGTATTGAGTCTCGGATCCGGGGCGTCACGGTCATGCACGAAAATTAAACGAACCCGTCCAGACACGCAATGGCGGGTTCAAGCAATCGGTCAGTCAACAGTGAAATCCGCGATGCGCCACGACCAGCGGCTTATTCGGCTGGAGAAGGCGCGAACGGGTTCTTCCTGTGCGCCGCGGTTTCAGGATCGGTCGGAAGAAACCACAGACTGACGGGCAAATAGACCCAGCCCACCAACAAATGTCCTCCCATCACGACCATCAGCATCACCAGATCCAACACTGCCAGGTCGTAGAACAAGATCGCGCCCGCCATCAGCACCGCCCCGGGCAGCATCGCCGCGCCGCAGAGCTTCCAGCTTCCCATGAGGTCGAGATTTCGATTCGCGTAGAAAGCCATCAACCAAACAGGCCCGGCGTAGAGCGTCGCCAGCAACATCCACATCAACATCAGGCCGGCAATCACTCCCAACGCCGCCAGCACGAGCAACCACGGCATCCACGCGCCCCACCAAGCCTCCAATTCTGTGCGATTCATCGCCAGCACCCATCCGGCCGGATAGCGCACGTCATAGTAGCCGAACAGCGAGCGGAACAAAAGTCCATCTCGCCCGAACTCCACCTGCAGATGGGCGGGCGAGCGAATGTCTCCCGCGCGCTCCAGATCCACGCTGAACGCCAGGAATCTTCCTTCCGCCAGCAGCCGGGGCGGCTCTTCCGGCCAGTTCAACCGGCCGGAACGAATCTCGCCTGTGACCGGCAGATTGCGGATGGCCTTTTCAACCGTGGAACAACCTCCGTCAAACAACAGCCACACAATCGCGCCGGCCACCAGCACGGCCACCACCGACTGCACGATCCACAACCGGCCCACCGAAGCGCGCGCAAAAGTCGCGACGCCTCGCGGCGTGATCGGTTCCCAAGCGGTTCGGGGCAGCGTTTCCATCCCCTCCATAGAGAAGGTCGGCGGAGCGGAATTCAACCTGAAAGCGAATCCCAATTGGGTTCGTGCGACAGCGAGTGCCCGCCGCGGCCTAATTTTCCGGTTTGGTTTCCGGTGGCTTGGGGTTCTGTCCAGATGGCGGCGGGGACGGCGGTGGGGCAACCAGGACCGGGATGGGATAACGCAGCTTCATCACGTCGTCCACCAGCACCTCGATGTAATACGTGCCCGGCACCTTGAATTCCACCTGGGCGAACAGGGTGACGTTGGTGGCGTGATACCCGGAGTCCTGCAACGCAAACTTCACCTCGCCCTTGCGCAGCACCGTGATCTGGTCCGGCGCCACCAGGCGCACGCTCTCCGTGAACTGGCCCAAGCCCGCCGTCCACCGGTTGAACACGCTCAATTTGAACGCCACCACCGGCAGTTTGGGCACGCGGATGAAATTGATGACGCCGATGATGAAGAAGTTTCCGTTGGCCTCCTGGCGGACTTCTTCGCACAGCAATGAACATTGCAGGTCGGGAAGAATGCGGGTTGGATTCATGCTTGGGATTCAGACTGCCGGGTGCGAGTCGGTGACGTTGATTGGTTCGGAAAGCTGGCTCACGGCTCACTTCGCGGCCAGCTCGGCCGCTCTCACGGTGTTTTGCATCAGCATCGCGATGGTCATCGGCCCGACGCCGCCCGGGTTGGGCGTGATCCGGCCGGCCACGGGTTGCACCGCCGCAAACGCCACGTCGCCCACCAGCCGCGTGCCGGTCTTGGCCGTGGCATCACTGACGCGGTTGACTCCCACGTCAATCACCACCGCGCCCGGTTTCACCATGTCGGCCTTCACGAACTCCGGCACACCCATCGCGGCGATCAAAATGTCCGCCCGTCGGCAGTGCGCCGCGATGTCCCGGGTGCCGGAATGACAGATCGTGACGGTGGCATTCGCGTGGGCTGATTTCTGACAGAGCATGGCGGCCATCGGTTTGCCCACGATGTTGCCGCGCCCGAGGACGACGACCTCCGCGCCCTGGGTGTTCACGCTCGAGCGCCGGAGCAATTCGCGGATCCCCGCCGGCGTGCAGGGTTGAAATCCCGACTCATCTCCCAACATCAACTTGCCCACGTTCACCGGATGAAAACCGTCCACGTCCTTGTTCGGCCGTACCGTCGCGTACACGACCTCCTGCCGGATGTGTTTGGGCAACGGAGCTTGAACCAGAACGCCATGCAGACGCGAATCGGCATTGAGCCGTTCCAGCAACGCCAGCAGTTCAGCTTCCGAGATCGCCTCCGCGAGGACGTGCGTTTCGGAAAAGATTCCCAAGTCGGCGCAGGCCTTTTCCTTCCGGCCCACATAGACCTTGGAGGCCGGGTCTTCGCCAACCCGGACAAACGCCAGGCCCGGTTGCACCCCGCGCGCCTTGAGCGCCGCGATGCGCCCGCCCAGCTCGGCCAGCAGTTGGGCGGCGATGGTCCGACCGTCAATGAGATTGTTCAAATCCATCCCAGAATGTCCGTCATCGCCTGCCTTGCACCGGCTGGCGTTTCCCGCGGGACGAATGACCCGCTTCGCCTGTATTCCGAGTTCAACTGCTGCGACGCAGCGCGGCGGCCCGCCAGCCCTTCGGACTCACTTCAGAACCTGGATGCGTTGGATCGTCAGCACCGGCGTGTTGCGCCAGCGCCGGTCCAACCCCTCCTCGCCGGTCACGATGATGTGCCGCCCCTTGTATCGGGCCAGGTTCAAATTGGTCGAGGTGGTGTAAAGGTAATTGATCGTGCGGCCAGTTTCCGGCGACACCAGCGCAAAACGGGTCGGTGCCTGAATGCTGACCGTATCCCGCACCACACCCTCGTGGGACACGATGCGCGGCGGCAACGGTTCCTCGGGGGGCGGCGGTGGGGCATCGGCCGGTTCCGGTTCTGGCGTCACGCCCGGCGGTTCCTCCGGCGGCGTGGTCGTGGCCACCTCCGGGGCGGGCGTAACCACCGTCGGTGATTCCGGCACGGCGGTCGTTGTGGTCGGCGGTTCTTCGACGGGTGGTGCAATCGAAACCACGGTCGGCACCTCGGCGGC
>CAADGY010000332.1 GCA_900696665.1 uncultured Acidobacteriota bacterium | reverse complement strand
CCACCGTCAAAATAAAGCCGAGAGCGACGACGCCGCGCATCAGGTCGCTGGCGATCATTACCTTGCGGCGGTCCAGCCGGTCCAGCACGACACCGGCGAGTGGTCCGGCCAGGATAACAGCCGCCGCGCGAGCCAGCATCACTGCCGTAACCACGAGTCCGGAGCCGGTACTTTCGATGGCCAGACTGAACACGGCAATGTTGTTGAAATGGTCGCCGATCTCCGTCACCAACTGGCCCATCCACATGTAGCGGTAGTTCCGGTTGTCCCGCAGCAGGCGCGAGAAGTCGGAAAGCATCAGCCCCGCTCCGTGAGGTAAACGCCTGCCAGCACCAGGGCGCCACCGGAAATGGCCGAACTGGTGATGGGCTCCCCTAACAACGGAAACGCCAGCAGCATGGCGAGAAACGGCTGCACATAGGAGAACGCCGAGAGGCGCGAGGCAGCAATGAAAGTCAGCGCGTAATAAAAGATCAGGTAGCAGAGCACGGAGGGAAACGCCGCCATGTAGAACAGGCTTACCCACGCGCTGCCGCTGACAGCACTGAAATCGAAGCCGGCGCCGCGCCAGATAATCAGCGGCAGCAGCAGAATGGCGCCGCAAACGTAGGCGAACGTATTCACCGTAATGCTGTCATGCCTCTTGGTGACGCTCTTGCCGGCCACAGTGAAGACAGCGAAAGCGAAGGATGCCAGAAGCATGCATACATCGCCAACAAGGCTCGCATTCGCTCCCTTTCCGGGAGAGGCATTCAACCAGGCGACACCGCCGATGGCTATAATCATGCCGAGAAGTTTCCGCAGCGTAATACGCTCCTGTTTCCGCACGGCGGCCAGAAGAAGCACCTGCACGGGTGTCATTCCCATCAGTACGGATGCATGCGCGACACTGGTGTTACCCAATCCCAAGACAAAGAACACCTGGTTCAAGGCTACGCCGAAAACACCCAGCAGGATGAGCAGGCGCAGCTCGTTCCGGTCCCAGGGCTGGCGGACGCGCGGCAGGCACTCGGGCCCTTCCGCCTCGAGGCGGCGCTTCTCCGTGTGCACTTTCCACAAGTAAACTGGCAGGATAAACAGAGCGGCCAATGCGGTCCGCAATGCGCTCAGCAATAGCGGCTCGATCTCGCGCAGCGCTATCTTGCCGATGGTGAAGTTCAGGGACCACAGCAGAATCATCAGCGAGATGAGTGCATACAGGCGAAACGAGGAAGGGCGGCGGCGCTTCACCCCGCCACTCAACTTACGGTTTCCTCGCGTACCAGAAGACGCCCGATATAATCCCGATCGATGCCGTATCCCAATCCCGGATCCCTGCTCACCACAATCGTTCCTCGCGGCGTGACTTCCACGGGCGGATCGATGATGTCCTGCGCCCAGTAACGCTTGCTCGCTGATACATCGCCTGGAAGTGTGAAATTGGGCAAGGTGGAGAGCGCAATGTTGTGCGCACGCCCGATGCCCGACTCCAGCATTCCCCCGCACCAGACGGGAATACCGGCGTGCGCGGCCAGATCATGCACCCGGCGGGCTTCGAGAAAACCACCCACACGCCCCAGCTTGATATTGATGATCCGGCAGGCTTTGAGACGGATGGCCTGTTCGGCATGACGCGCGGAGCGGATACACTCATCCAGGCAGATCGGGGTTTCCAGGCGCGATTGCAGAACCGCGTGATCGATGATGTCATCGTCGCTCAACGGCTGTTCGATCATCATCAGGTAGAACTCATCAAGCTGCCGGAGACGATCGGAATCCGCAAGGGTGTATGCGGAATTGGCATCCGCCATCAAACGAATCGAAGGAAACCGGCGCCGTACTTCGCGAATGACATCGACGTCCCAACCGGGCTTGATTTTGATTTTGATGCGCTGATATCCGGCTGCCAGTTCTGTTTCGATTTTCTCGAGCAGTTGCGCGACGGAATCCTGAATACCGATGGAGACACCACAGGCGATCTCTTTATGATCGCCGCCGCCAATTTCACTCCAGAGCGGAACACCATTGCGACGCGCAGCCAGATCCCAAACGGCCGTTTCCAATCCGCCTCGCGCCATCCGGTGGCCACGGATGTGTTGGGAGAGGGGCGCAACCTCTTCCGGACCGGCTAATTTGCGGCCTGCAACGCGTGGCGCAACGTAATCCCGCAGAATGATCCACGCCGCCTCCGTCCACTCTTCGTTATAGAAGGGGTTTTCGCCCGCGGTGACCTCACCCCATCCTGAAATGCCATCAGCGGCAACTTCCACCAGAATGATGTGGCGCTCGGTCGTGCGGCCAAAACTGGTTTCAAAGAAGTGAACCAGCGGCATCCGGATCTGCCGTAGTGTGATTTTTTCTATTTTCAAGCCCATGGACCTAACAGGTATGTACCGGCCTCTTCGGATCGTCCAAACCCGATCACCGCCAGGCCCTTGCTGAAATATTCGAGAAACTGGTTGCTCATCGCTTCCTGGATGGCTCGGGCCCGTTTTGGATCTTCGGTTCTCAAACGGGCGATCTCGCACGGCACCGATACGGTCGCCTCCACCGGCGCCGGATCGGGCGCGCGCCCATCGATGATCGCCTGAACGCGCGGGTGTGCCAGCCACCACTCAGCCACGCAACGGTCGGTGGGCAATCCGCCGTGCAGCGGGCTCGACGTCGATCCGTATTGGTTCAACACATAGCGCCGCACGATTGCGCCGAGCCGTTCCAGGTTGAAGTGAGCGTTTTTGAGTTCCAGCGGATCGAAGGTCCATTCGATCAGGCGGATACCACGCGCGAGCGCATCCTGCCGCTGCCGCAGTTTGAGCGTGCGCCCAAGGCCGCTGTTGCGGTACTCGGGCCGGACACCGAGCATATGGCTATGCAGATAACTCCTGCCATCCGGTTTCACTCCCGGGATCGACAAACAAAACCCGATCATCCGCGAGTTGTCGAATGCGCCCAACACCTGCCCGCCGATTTTGCTTGCCACTACGAACAAACGGACGGGTAGAAGATCGACTTCGTCAAATCCCCAGATCTCCTTCTGAAGCCGCACCGCGTCAATAAATTCCTCATTTGAGGTAAGTTCGCGTATTTCCGTCATTCCTGCCGCTTGGCTTGTTGCCAAAGCTCCTCCATTTGATCGAGCGAAGCTTCCTCCGCGGAGGTGCCGGTTTCGGATAGCTTCTGTTCCAGGTAGCCGAAGCGGCGGCGGAATTTCGCATTTG
>CAADGY010000331.1 GCA_900696665.1 uncultured Acidobacteriota bacterium | reverse complement strand
GGAACGTTCTATATACTCAATGGCGGAGGGAGAGCTGTATGCGGAATCTGATTGCCGCCACCCTGCTGGCCGCCGCCTCAGTATTTTGCCAGCAGGCGACCAACCCGCCGCACGGCGAGCAGCCCAAACTGAAAACCCGAACGGAACTGCCCGCAAGAACACAACCCGGGCAATCGGGCCAGCCGGATAGTAATGGTCTGTGGATCGTTCCCGCCGGTACCAGGATCCCGATACAACTCCGGCAAGCGGTCTCGACTAAGAATGCGCAGCCCGGAGATCCCATTTATGCGCAGACCACGTTTCCGATCGTAGTAGATGGCGCCATCATGATTCCCGCCGGCACTTATGCCAAGGGCGTCGTGGATACAGCCAAGCGCGCTGGGCGCATCAAGGGAAGCGCGGAGCTGCAATTCCATCTGACCACTCTGATCTATCCGAACGGCTACGAATTGAATCTCGCCGCCGCGATTGATCAGGTGCCCGGCAGCTCCGATTCGCGAATGAAGGAACCAGGCATCGTGAAACACGATTCGGAAAAAGGCAAGGACGTCGGGCGAGTTGGCGAAGGAGCCGCCATAGGTGGACAGATTGGCGCTACGGCCGGCGCGGCCAGTGGGGGTATTCGAGGGATCGGGATCGGCGGCCTTTCCGGCATCGCCGCCGGCTCTCTGATCGCCCTTCTCGCTCGCGGCAGCGATGTACGCTTCGAGATCGGCTCTGGCGTTGAGGTGTCGCTGAACCAGCCGATCGCCATCGAAGCGGAGAAGGTGACGCGCGGCGGAATGGTTCCGGCCTCCACCAGCCCGTCCCCAGTCATTTCAGCGCCGGTAATTACCGTAGAGAAGTAACCCCACCCCTTTTCAGAGGGACAGCAATTCGTCGTTAAGTGAAGAGACGATCAGCAGCAGGCAGCCGCTTTCTGTCCATTGCGCGTTGTGCACGCTGCCTGCCTTGGCGCATTGGAAGTCTCCCGCTCGAAAAACCCGCTCGCCGTCGTGCAGGTCTCCTTCGAGAACAAAGCATTGTTCCGGTCCGGCGTGGCGGTGCGGAACGTACGTCGAGCCAGGCTGCATACTCACGAGCATGGTAACGATGTCGCGCTCGGGATCCACATACAGAGATTTGGCCATTACGCCGGCGCGGACATTCTCCCAATCTCCCTCCCCCTGGCGGACAACGTGCAACGAACCGGCCGGCGATCCCGGCCAGTTCTTCCAAACCTGCGGACCGTGCGGAACCTCCGCGGTAGCCCGGCGGATCGCCGAGAGTACTTTTGTTCGAAGTCCTGGCGGCGGCTTAACCCCCGGAGCGGCGAGTCCGATAGCGGCCGCGGTATCAAGCAGGTTGTCATCCCCGCACAGTACTGCGTCCAGAACATCATCTGCGGGCTTACGCTTCGGCATTGGTGCGCCCCATGGAAATCGGTAGACTCTCCAGAGTCTTCCTTAGTTTCAGCATAGCGAGTCTGACACGTGTTTTGACAGTGCCGAGAGGCAGTGCCAGGTGCCTTGCCAGCTCCGATTGAGTGAACCCGGAGAAAAACGCAAGTTCGATGACCTGGCGCTGCTCCGGAGAAAGCTTCTCCAGTGCCGCATGCAGCGTGCGGCGGCACACACCCGGATATTCAAAAGGTTCCACCGCCGGTGAAGCAAGCGTGTCCTGCAAGAATTCCGGCAAAGGTTCTTCCCGCCGCTTCTGAACCGCTCTGGAACGTAAGCGATCCAGAGCGCGGCTGCGCGCCAGCATCACGATCCACGCCGAGGCGGAACCCCGGCTGGCATCGAAGCTGCCGGCCTTGTTCCAAATCTGTGTATAGACGTCCAACGTGACTTCCTCGGCATCCGCCGGGTTGCCCAGTATGCGGACTGCGATGCTATACAGCAGAGTGCTTGTCTCGTCGTATAGACTCGCCAGCGCCGTATCGTCTCCTCCCGCAATACGCCGGACATAACCGGCCCATTCCTGATCCCGCGAAAAGATCCGTAACGCATCGTGCGTTCTGTTGGATTGTGACGAGGAGTTCGGCATCGGCGGCCGCTGCATGACCTTCCCGAATTGTATCAGCGGAATTCACGATTGTGATCTCGAATTCCAACTGACGCCATGAATCCGGCGGCAGTGGGCGGCTCGTATACTCGAACGTCAAAGCTTCCTAGGGAAATCCAGAAGGGGGAGAAAGTAATGCGGCGTGTTTTGTTGATGATGGCACTGGGCAGCGGGATGCTGGCACCGGGCTGGGGAGCGCCTGTTGTGTGTTCGCCGGGAAGCCTCGACAGCTATATCGGCCTCGGAACGGACGGCTGCACGATCGGAGACGCGACGCTCTCGCGTTTCGCGTCCTTGCCGCCACCGGACGGGGCAAGCGAAATCGCGCCGGGCGCTATCTTTGTCACGCCGCTACTCGATGGCGCCCGTTTCGCGTTGCGGTTCGGCCTTGGAGCGACCGCCGCGGCGGGAGACATACTGCAATCGCTGATCTCGTTTCAGGTCAACGCCTCCGGTCTGGCGGGCGTAGAGGTCTCCCTCGCCGGCGCCGCGGCAGCCGGCGACGCGGCCGTGACGGCAACGTCCAATCTTTGCCTCGAAGGTGCTTTCAGCGGATTCGATTGTATTGGAACCCCTGAAAACGCCCCTATTGCTTTCACGATTGCCGCGGATTCATTGCTTTCGGCGCGGCAGACCTTTTCGCGATCGATGAATGTGGGCTTGCTCCAGGACATTGTCGTGGATGCGGGTACCGCAGGCAGCGCCGCACTTGAAAGCTCCACCCTCCGTTTTTCGGCGGTGCCTGAGCCCGGAACGCAAATCACGCTTTTTTCCGGACTGCTTTTTGCAGCTTTTCTGCGCCTGCGAAGGCGCTAACTCAACGAGGAGAACCTAATGCGAAAATTACCTGCTCTAGCTGTGTCCGCGCTCGCGGCACTCGCCGCTTTTCCGGATGCCACGTATGGCGCCAACCACCGCGAGGCGCCCATCACGGCGTTCGATCACAAAGCGGACATTACGGACATCTATGCATTCCGCAGTTACGGAGGTGACACCAACAAAGTCACCATGATCTTGTGCGTGGATCCGTTGCTTGATCCGGGGAATGGCCCCAATTGGTTTCCATTCGACCCGGACATCCTCTATGAAATCAAGATCGACAACAATAACGATGCGGAAGAGGACATCGTGTTTCAGTTCCGCTTCCAAACGGAGCAACGGTTGCCTGGTCTTTTTCAAGTCTATGCGGGGGTGCCCGGCGGAGCGAATAGCCCCGCTAACTCTCCGCCGCCCGTGCCACCCGGGACGCCCATCGTTCCCAATCGTATCGTATCGTTCGCCGACGCCGGCCTCGGCCAGAGACAGAGCTATACCGTCACAATGATCAGGGACGGATCCCGGACGCGCATTAGCCCGGGGAGTCCGCTATATGCCGTGCCGGTGAATGTGGGCCCGCGCACCATGGACTATGAAGCGTTGTTTCAAGCCGGAATCTACTCGCTGGCAAATGGAATCCGCGTGTTTGCCGGAACCACCGATGACGCGTTCTGGATCGATCTGGGCGGCGCCTTCGATACCCTGAACACTTCGATTCCTCCGGTTTTGTCGGCGTCGCAGGACGCAGCCAACCAGAACTTCGCGAGCGATACCGTCTCCGGCTACGCGGTGAATTCCATCGCGATCGAAGTGCCAATCTCCATGCTGACGAGGACCGGCAAGATTGAAAGGGCAAACTCGCCCGCCGCCACCATTGGGGTTTGGGCGACGACTTCCCGGCAGCGCATCACGGTCCGCCGTTCTCCGTTCCCGGCTCAAGACGCGGGCAGTTTTTTGCAGGTCCAGCGCATGGGCAATCCGCTGATCAACGAACTGTTGGTGGGAACCGGCTACAAGGACCGCTTCAGCATGGATCAGCCGAAGAGGGACTCTCAATTCGCCAACTTCTTCCTCGACCCGTCCCTGGCGCGCGTTGTGAACGCACTCACCAATGGCGCTGTAGCAATACCACCGCCCCCGCGAACGGACCTGCTTCCCGTGGTTACGTATGCGCCTCCGATTGCCGCACCGGGCACACCGCCCGGCCCCGTTGCGGATCTGCTTCGGCTTAACACCGGAGTACCGCCCACGCCGTTCGCCAAAGCCAACCGGCTGGGTCTGCTGGGGAGCGATCCGGCCGGCTTCCCGAACGGAAGAAGGGTGTTCGACGACGTGACCGATGTCGCACTTCGGGTGGTGGCCGGCGGAGTCCTGGCGGGTCCTCCTTTCTCCACATCGCCGGTCAATTCCAGGCTTGGAGACGGGGTTAACGTCAACGATGCACCGTACCGGCCGGACTTCCCATACCTTGCGAGTTCACCTAGCGGGCGCACCCGGAGACACATCGATCCCGGCGAAGCCGGCTGTACGGCCGGAGCCGGCGCTCCCTGCGCACCCTGATGTGGAGGCGAAATGAAACCAATCACAATCCTTCTGATCTGCACGGGCTTGTGGGCCGGAGAGCAATCTCCGGCCGAACAGGCCATAGCTTCCGCTAGAGAGGCTGTAGCAAAAAACCCCAAACGGGTGGAAAGCCACAATGCCCTGGCCATGGCATTAGCGCGGCGCGCCCGGGAGACCGCGGACACCTCCTATTACGACCAGGCGGAGGCGGCATTGGCTACTTCCCTGAAGCTCGAGCCCAGAAACTTCGAGGCTCGCAAGATCCAAGCTTGGCTCCTGCTGGGTAAGCACCGCTTCGCCGATGCATTGAAGCTGGCGACGGAGCTGAATCGCGAGGCGGCCGACGATGTAATGGTCTACGGGCTGTTGGCGGACGCCCACGTTGAGCTCGGAAATTATTCGCAAGCCGAGGAAGCCGCTCAGTGGATGTTAAACATCGGCCGGAGCAGCGTCCCGGGATTGACGAGGGCCGCGCATCTGCGTGAACTGTTCGGAGATATCGGCGGCGCGCTCGAACTGATGTTATCCGCCTTCCAGCGGTTAGCTCTGAATGAGAATGAAGAGCGGGCTTGGGTGCTGACCCAGATGGCCCATCTTGAGTTGGTGAACGGGCGCAAGGGGCAGGCCTCCAAACTCGCCGGTGAGGCTCTGCGGCTGTTCCCGGAATATCATTACGCACTGGCGCAGTTGGCGAAGATCCGCGCGAGTGAGGGCAAACCCAACGAAGCAGTGGCCCTGCTCAGGAAGAGATACGATACGGCGCCGCATCCGGAGAACTTGTACGAGCTCGCCGCCGCCCTGAAAGCGGCCGGCCGGAATAAGGAAGCGCGCGAAAGTTTTGCCGAATTTGAGAAAGCGGCCCGGGCTGAAATGGAGTCCTGGGATAACGCCAACCGCGAACTGATCTTCTACTACACGGACCACGCGGGCAACCCGGAAGAAGCCCTGCGCGTGGCCAGGCTGGAAATCGCGCGCCGGCGCGACGTCTACACACTCGACGCTTATGCCTGGGCGCTGCACAAGAATCGGAAAGCGGCCGAAGCACGCCGGCAGATGGCGGCAGCACTGGCTGTGGGCGTCCGCGATCCCAATATCCTGAAGCACGCGCGGGTGATCGGAGTGGAACTCGCAGGAATTCATTGAAATTCATTGACCGCTCTCGAAATATAGCGTAAGCTCCAGATATGGAGTTACGCGCGCGGCGCAAAAAGCAACCCGCCTCCATTCCCGCGGTCGAACCGGAGCGCAGGCGCGATCCGAAAATCCGGCGCCAGATGTCGGGACCCGCCATCCGCACATATTTCAACGTTGCAGAAAAGTGGGGGCTCACAGTGGAAGAGCAACGCGCCCTGCTCGGCTGGCCGCCGGAATCGACCTACTACAAGTACAAGGCGGGCCAGGTGGGAACGCTGTCCTACGATATGCTGATGCGCATCTCACTGGTCCTGGGGATTTACAAGAACCTGCACATCCTTTATCCGGAAGAGGCGCTGGCCGACGGGTGGGTGCGGCTGCCGAACAGCAATCCATTGTTCGGGGGCAAACCGGCATTGACTCTCATGACGGAAGGTGGGATGGACGGGTTGTACCAGGTGCGGCGTCTGCTCGACGCCCGCCGTGGTGGATGGAATTGACGCCGCCGGTCACGCGGCTGAACCTGCGCGATACCTGCCGCCTGGTTCCGAGCCTTTATCCGGTTGCCGGCATCCTGGACACGGTCGCTTCGGGGGAGGATCTGCCGCATATCTTTGAGCTTGAGGGCTGGACGAACGATCGCATTTCCACGGAGCTCGGAGTTCTGCACCGTCTTCCAAGGGAAGAATGGGTTGTAGGGCGGGCCATGGCCAGTGTGATTATGGCGGGGTTCTGCCATCCGCGCCCGGAAGGCGGGCGGTTCAACGGGCCGGACCGTGGAGCGTGGTACGCCGGTAGAACACTCGAAACGGCGCATGCCGAGGTTACCTATCATCGAACCCGCGAACTCGAAGAGATTGGAGTTCTCGACACCCGGCTGCAGATGAGGCTATACCTCGCCGATTTTAGGGCGTCTTTCCACGATGTGCGGCCGCTTATTCCGGAAAACGAACCGCTGCACAATCCCTTGGACTATACCGCGTCGCAGACGCTGGGCCGCGATCTGCTTCGAGCGGGTTCCAACGGGATCATTTACCGCAGCGTTCGCTGCGCCGGTGGCGAATGCGTCGCATGCTTTCGGCCTCGATTGGTCGCGAATGTCCGTCCGGATGCCTATTTCGAATACCGCTGGGAGGGAAGCCGCGTTCCAAGGATCCGGCGGCTCTGATGACCGCTCCTTCAGCCTCTCAGCCTGACGATAAACCAGGTGAGACCGGCAACGGCCAGCAGAGACCGGCACACCATTAGTGGCCGCGCGGCGGCAATCCACCGTGTGAGGCGGCTGAAAACTAATGCCATAAGCAGGAGCAGCGCCACCTCCGCCGCCGCCGCACCGGCCAGAAAAAACGCCGGAGAGAAAGCACCGGCGCGAAGAAATACGTCGAAATAAAGGCCATGGAAAACGCCGAGTATCAGCACTACCACCCAGCGGTGTCTGGCAGCGGGCACGAGCAGAACGTCCAATGCGAGATACGCGATGGTCAGCGCGACTGCGGCTTCGGCGAATCGCTGGGATGGATACCACGCGAGCGTGGGTAGCAGCACGGCAGCCAGTGTCTGGCCTCCTATTGCGGCAGCGGCCATGGCCCACAGTTCGCGCCGCGTGTGCGCCGCTACAAGGATGGTTGCCAGAAACAGCAGTTGGCCTAATCCCGCCAGGGTGCGCAGGCCGCCCGAAAAGAAGGCTGAAGCCGCAACCGAAACGGCGCCCGGCACAGCGAAATCAAGCCGTCCGGTGTCGAATGTCATGTCCAACACCGCCTGACCGCTCCGTCCGCCGTTTTCCGCCCGCAACAAGTGCACGTGGTTAGGCACGGTTGTACGGTAAAGAGTGCAGCGGACATCAATGGTCTCAGGCGGAGCCCGGAAAACGTACTGCGCCCGGCACACGTACTCCTCGCCGCCGTTCTCGTACGCGCAGGTCTTCCCGATCATTCTGGCGTCTTCACCGTTGCTCGAAAACCGGATCTCCGCCAGCAAATCCGGCATGCGGCCGCCGGCGTGTTGAAGTTCGTAAGCGGGTATGCGCAACTCGTAACGCGCGCGTGGCCCCTCGATGTTCAATGTCCCGGTGCTCATGCTGATCATGTGCGCCGCGACGGGCAGGGCTGCCAGAAGGACGATCCATGCGCCACGAATAGTGCTCCGTTTCAGAGCCTGCATGAGGGGCATCCTAGCGCACTATACTAAACACAGTGCAAGTAGTACTTCTGCTGACATGACTCACGCTGCTGGGGAGCAGATGACGCAGCTTGTCGAAAAGCTGCACCAGCTGGAAGACCGTCTGCGGGCCGGAGGCGGTCCGTCGAAAATCGGGAAACAACATGCGCAGGGCAAGCTCACGGCCAGGGAGCGAATTGCCGCGCTCATCGACCCGGGCGCGATGTTTCTCGAAGTGGGTTTGCTGATCGCATTCGACAAGTACGATGGACAGGCTCCCGCTGCGGGCGTTGTCACGGGCCTGACACGTATCGAAGGCCATCCGGCGGTGGTCGTCGCCAACGACGCCACGGTGAAGGCCGGCGCATGGTGGCCGGAGACGATCACCAAGATTCTGCGCGCGCAGGAGATTTCTATGCGCAACCGCCTTCCGATTGTCTACCTGGTGGATTCGGCGGGCGTCAATCTTCCGTTGCAGGACGGTATCTTCCCCGGCCAATACGGCGCCGCCCGGATCTTCTACTACAACTCGCTGATGCGGCGAAAACTCCAGGTTCCTCAAATCGCGGCCGTCATGGGTCCCTGCATCGCGGGAGGAGCGTATTTGCCGGCGCTAAGCGACGTGATTTTCATGGTGGAGGGCACCAGTTTTATGGGGCTCGGGGGCCCGAACCTGGTGAAGGGTGCGACGGGGCAGGTAACGGATGCGGAAAAGCTGGGCGGCGCGCGGATGCACACCAGCGTGAGCGGGGTCGCGCATTACATGGCGAAGAACGATTCCCATTGCCTGAAACTCATCCGCCAGAAATTCCGGGAGTTCGCGGCGGCAGTGTCTCCGCCGAGAGGCGCCGCCCCGCTGAAATCCGCGGAAGGCTTGTACGAAATCCTGCCATCGGATCACCGGCTCCCTTACGACATGCAGCAGATTATCGAACGCATTTTCGACGGCGGTGAATACCTGGAATTCCAGCCGGACTATGCGCCCGAGATGATATGCGCCAACATGCGCCTGTGCGGCCGCTCCGTTGCTGTCATCGCCAACCGTCGCGGATTCCTGAAGACGGAAGAACGGCCGCGGCTGGGTGGTATCGTGTACACTGAGTCGGCTCAAAAGGTAGCCTATTTCGTCGAGAACGCGGAACGCAACGGAACACCGCTCGTCTATCTCCAGGATGTTTCAGGGTTCATGGTGGGAGTGGAAGCGGAAAGCGACGCCATTATTCGCGCGGGCGCCTCGATGGTGGAAGCCATGGCATGTGCGACCGTACCGAAAATTGTGCTGACCCTCAACCATGCCAGCGGAGCGGGTTACTATGCCATGGCGGCTCAGGGCTTCGACCCGAGCTTTACGTTCGGATGGCCCACAGCTCGAATCGGGGTCATGGAAGGCGATGCCGCCGTGCAGGCCATCCATGGACCGGAACTGGCCAAGCTTAAAGGGCGCGGTGAAGAGATTCCCGCCGGCTTGAAAGCGAAGATAGAGGCCACGAGAGCGGATTACGAACGCTGGCTCGACGCGCGGCACGCCGCGGCCCGGGGATATATCGACGCGATCATTGACCCGCTCGACACAAGGCGAGTTCTCTCGTTCGCGCTCGAAGCCGCCTGCTACCGAAGCAACCGGCGCCATCTCGTGCTGGAGAACTTATGATCCGAATTGCAAACGGCCAGGGCTTTTGGGGAGACTGGCTGGACGCGCCGGTACAACTGGTGGAGCAGGGACCGATAGACTATCTCATCCTCGACTATCTTGCCGAAGTCACGATGTCCATTCTGCAGAAGCAGAAACAACAGGACCCGCTGCTCGGTTATGCCCGCGACTTCCCGCCGCTCATACACCGCATCGCGAAAACTTTGACGGAACGCAATATCAAAGTCATCGCGAACGCCGGCGGCGTCAACCCGATTGGCTGCGCGCGGGAAGTGAAGCGGCTGGCGCCGGAGTTGGCCGTCGCCGTGGTTCTGGGAGACGATATTCTCGACCGCCTGAACGAATTCATCGAAAATGGCCACGAGCTAAGAAATATGGATACCGGGGAGCCCGTCACCGCGATTCGCGATCGCGTCTTGAGCGCCAATGCTTACATCGGCGCTTTTCCGCTGGCGAAGGCCCTGGCCACCGGCGCCGATGTCGTCATCGCGGGACGCTCCACCGATACGGCTCTTGCCGTGGCGCCCATGATTCACCGCTTCGGATGGGTACGGCAGGACTACAATCGTCTCGCCTCAGCTACGGTGGCGGGACATATTGTGGAGTGCGGCGCGCAAGCGACCGGCGGGAATTGCCAAGTGGACTGGCAGACGCTGCCCGACCTGGCGAACATCGGCTATCCCATCGTAGAAGCGGAGCCCGATGGCGATTTCACTGTCACGAAGCATCACGGTACGGGCGGCCGCATCGGCGTGGATGTTATCAAGGAGCAGCTTCTCTACGAGCTCGGTGACCCGAAACGGTATATTACGCCCGATTGCATTGCGGACTTCACCACGATCCGGCTGCGTGACGATGGACCCGCACGCGTGCGCGTGTGCGGCGTCCGTGGCGCACCGCCGACCGGCACACTGAAGGTGTCCATCAGCTATCACTATGGATGGAAAGCTACCGGCACGCTGGTTTACACCTGGCCCGATGCGGCGAAAAAAGCCCGGATGGCGGATGCGATCGTAAGAGAACGTCTCCGGCGATTGGATCTGCAGTTCGAGGAGATCTATACCGAGCTTCTCGGAGCGGACGCCTGCCACGGCCCGGCGGCTCCACCCAACGCCGACCCTCCCGAGGTGCAGCTTCGAATCGGCGTGCGCGCGCGCCACAAAGCGGCTGTCGAGCGCTTTACTCGCGAGCTCAGCCCCCTGGTGTTGAGCGGTCCTCCCGGCGCGACAGGATTCGGCGAAGGGCGGCCGCAGGTTCGCGAGGTGGTGGCTTACTGGCCTGCGCTGATCCCCCGGCGTGAAATCGTCACGCGTGTGGAGGTGGTGGCATGAGAGTGCCGCTGGGACGCATTGCGCACACCCGCTCCGGAGACAAGGGCGACACCGCCAACATCGGCGTGATTGCACTCAAGGAGTGGCACTATCCCACTCTCGCGCGGGAAGTGACCGCCGAGCGTGTGAAGGCTTTTTTCGGCCCGCTGGTAAAGGGTGAGGTGGAGCGCTTCGAACTGCCGAATTTGGGGGCGCTCAATTTCCTCCTGCACGGCGCGCTGGGCGGCGGAGGCACTCTCTCCCTGCGCGTCGATGCGCAAGGAAAAACCCTCGGGGCGGCGCTATTGCGAATGGAGATTGAGTTGGATGAATACGAGTTTGGACTGTAACCGCGAAGGCCGTCTGCTGCGCATTGCGCTGAAGCGGCCCGATAAGCGGAATGCCCTGACGAATGCGTTATGCCGCCAGTTGCTCGACGCGATTCACGAGGCCGACGCGGATGACGGCGTAGGCGCCATTCTATTGGAAGGACGCGGCAGCGTCTTTTGCGCTGGAATGGACCTCGAGGAAGCCGCGCAACCCGATGCGGCGGAGCAGGCGGCAGTTCACGAAGAGCTCTTTTCCATCGGCTCGCGGGTTCGTAAGCCTGTTGCCGCCGCGGTTCAAGGCGCCGCGCTCGGCGGGGGCATGGGCCTGTTGATGAATGCGCACGTGGTGATTGCCGCGCAGGGAACCAGTTTTGGCCTGACAGAGATCCGTATTGGAATGTGGCCTTTTGTGGTGTACCGCAGTGCGGTTCTTGCGCTGGGAGAACGCCGCGCCCTCGAACTGAGTCTCACCGGGCGGGTTTTCGGAACCACCGAAGCCATGCAGTACGGGCTGGTGCACCAGGTTGTACCGGCGTTCGAGTTGGACGACAGGGCCACCGATGTGGCGCGTGCGCTCGCGCATTCCAGCCGCGAAGCGATGTCGGGCGGTCTGGCTTATGTTCAACAAAGCCGGAAGTTGGGGTGGGACGAAGCCGGAAAACTGGCCCAGGACCTGCGGGCGCATCTTTTCACCAGCGCCGACTTCGCCGAAGGGGTGCGCGCTTTCAAAGAGAAGCGGCGGCCGCAATGGCCGTCGCTCGAAGGGCAAAGCGCCGCTACTTAGACATAAAGTCGAATAGGGATTGCGCGCGCTCCATGAGCATCGGAACATCACGTTCCAGCAGGAGCCGCTTTTTCACCAGATCGCCAGCGGCCGCTTTCACGCGACGCAGATACTCATCCCGCCCGTTGTAGCGTTCCTCCATGGAGAGCCGCGGGTCGTGCGTCTGCTCCCGCGCTGCTTTCGTCCTTGCGAAAGGCAAGAAGGATCCTACCATGCTGTAGATCTCATCCCCCGCACCGATCTTGGGGTCTCGCAGGTTCCAGCCGGTATAGGTAGCGACCGGCACGGTGATTTCCGGCAGGCGGACGCCGGAGATATCATTTCCGCTTTCATCCACCTGCGGCACCAGCACCGTGTACTTGCCATTGATCGCCGGCGGTTCTTTCGTGACGATTCCGGCGGAACGGAACTCCTCCCCGTAATCAGCGCGATAGGCTTGCTGGATGTGCTTCGGGACTTTCACTCCGGCGAGTTTTGGGAACCGGATCTTGTCCAAGGGCACAAGCTGGCCTTTCGCGATGAGCGGGTACTCGGACGCAGGTGGTTCCACGCCGTCCTTCAACCATCCCTGAAAACATAGCAGCAGGGCGCGCATCAGGGGTCTGTAATCCGCCGGGTTCGCGGTGTTTTGTGTTCTGCTTTTCGCCGGCGGAAAGCTTCCGGAGCCGTGCTGCGTGCCCGCCAACAGGTAAATGCGCGTGCCGGGTGCGAGTTCCGCGTCACGTGTCCCTTCCAGATTCGTATGAATCAGGGAGGCCGCCCGCCCCCAGTATTCGTACGAGCTATTCGTGTAGAAGATTTTCGGAACGACGCCCTGCTCCTGTGCCTTCCGGAGAATTCCGCCGGTTACTCCGGTGACCGGATCGGTCTGGTTCAGGTCGGAAAACGGGAAGATATCCGTCGGATAGAGGGTATTCATAAACGGATGCCCGTCGCGCGAAGGCTGTGCGAAACGGTGATTGAAACTGCCTCTGCCGCCGCCCGCCACGTGCGCCCACACACCGTCGAACACTTTTCGATTCTTTTCGTCCCGGTTGAATCCATAATAGAGGAACGTCCGCAAAAAACGGCCGCTTTGGGAACTGCCGAATCCCATCGCCTGTTTTGTATAGCGGCGCTGATCGGCAAGCAGCGTGTTCGGCCCTCCATATTTGAAGAACGAAATAAGATCACGTGCCCCGGCCGGCCCGAGCCCCACCAGAATCGGGTCTTTCGACCGGTATACTAACTCGTAAATTCTGCCAGGTTCGAAGCCGTTCTTTGCGCGCAATGTTCCGGAATCGGCGAAATCCCATGCGCCGCGTGGGACCTCCTGCCGGGCGCCTTCAACGCTGTCACGCACCGTCAGCCGCAGAGACGGATCTTTCAGGTCAAGCACCGGATAGGGAATATGATTCCGGTCCGCCAGCGAGTGCGTGTAGACCAGTTCGTCTACGACGAATTCGGCGCGGAGCAAGCCAGTCACTCCCTGCGCGCGCGGTGCATACAGACGCAGCCGGCCTTCGGTTTGTGGCAGGTCCGCTTGCCAGCCAAGCCAAACCAGCGTGAAGCCCTGGTCCAGCAGAAAGCCGTCCCCGAACTGCTCCCTGGTGGCGGCATCCACCAGGGACGTGCCGAGGTTGAACATGCGCAACATTCCCCTTCCGCCGCGGTTCGAAACCTCGTACAACACGATGCCATTACCTTTGGAGGGATCTCTCGGCCTCAAGACGTAAAGATCCGCGGAGAACTCGATGAGTCCATCGGGGTTGCGTGGAGCCAGATCGACGTCGGAGATGATGCGGTTGGCGGGTAGCTTTGGATCGATGGCGAAGTGCGCCGTGGCGGCGATGCGTTCGTAGGGTCCCACGGTTCCAAACGCTCGCCCCCCGAGCACATCGGTGCGCTCTTTGACTTCAATGCGCGTTACACCCGCAAAGCAGCAGCCGGCGAGCAACATCCCAGCGAGAAGGCGTATCCGTAGCATTCCCACATTAGATTTCGGCTGCCCGCCTGCCGTCAACTCAACGTGCTCTTGGCATGCCTGCTCCTCCATATGGCCTTTGCGCAAACGGGCTGCCAGAACGTCTCCGGCAGCGTTTGAACGGTGGTCCTCTTTTGGTTAAGCTAACGAAAACAATGGCTCAGCTCTATGCAGGCACATCTGGGTTCGCCTATCCGCAATGGAAGCCCGCGTTCTATCCGTTGGGCGTGCCTGCGAAGGATTTTCTAAGAGCCTACTCCGGACGGCTGAACTGCGTGGAAATCAATTACACCTTCCGGCGTCTGGTTTCGGCTTCGGTTCTGGCAAACTGGATTTCCCAGACCACGCCGGGCTTCGTGTTCGCCGTTAAGGCGCACATGCGGTTGACCCATGTGCTCCGGCTGCGGAATGCCGGGGAGTTTACGAGCGCGTTCCTCAATTCGCTGAACCCGTTGCAGGCCGCCCGGCGGCTCGGACCGGTCCTATTTCAACTCCCGCCGCAGTTTCAATGCGACGCCGGCGCTTTGGAGGCGTACTGCGACTTGCTGCCCCTGCATCTTCGCTTCGCTTTCGAATTCCGGCACCGGTCCTGGCTGGTAGAGCCGGTATATGATGTCTTGCGGCGATACAACATGTCGCTCTGTGTTGCCGAATCGGACAAACTCGAAGTTCCCGAGGTCATCACTGCCGATTTCGTTTACTACCGGCTGAGAAAACCCGAATACAGCCTGTCTGATATCGAGGAGATAGGGGAGCGGGCCGGAAACCTGCTCAAGGAGGGCAAAGATTTGTACCTGATCTTTAAGCACGAGGACACAGCCGACGGCGCTTTGAACGCGGAGCGGGTACTCCTGCGGCAGGGGGGGAATCCATGAATCCGGAAGGGACGCGCCTTCGTGTTCTCACCTACAACATCTTTATCGGTACCGGGATGGATAAAAAGATCGACCTTGAGCGCACGGCCCGCGTAATTCGCTCAGCCTCGCCGGACCTGGTCGCATTGCAGGAGGTGGACCGTTGGGCGCGCCGCAGCGCAGGGGTCGATCAACCTGCGGAATTGGCCCGGTTGACCGGCTTGAACATGGCTTTCGGTAAGGCCTCCGTGCGCGAGGGGAGCGACGAGCGCGGCGGCAACTATGGGAATACCATTCTCTCGCGGTTGCCCATCAACTGGTACACGACGCGGCAACTGCCATTCACGCCGGGTTTTGAATTGCGCTCTGTGTTGGAAGTGGAACTGGACTGGCGGCCGGGTGGAAAGAATCTGCCGCTGCGGTTCTTCGCTACTCATTTTGACAATGCCAGCGCGGAGGACCGCCTCGCATCGGCCAAGCTGCTTGTCCAACTGGCAAATCAGCGCCCCGAGGCTCCGTCCGTTCTCGCGGGTGACCTGAACGCTGTGCCGTCAAGCGAACCGCTTGGCGTGCTGAGGCAGGCGTGGCAGGTCGCAGGTGATGGGCAGGAGCATCCAACCTTTCCCGCGGACAACCCCCGGCGGCAACTCGACTACATTCTGTTTCGTCCCGAGAAACGCTGGAAGGTGTCAGAATTCAGAGTTCTTGATGAGGGCGCCGCTTCCGACCACCGTCCGGTACTCGCGGTGTTGGAGTTGCTGTAAGCCATCTTCAGGACAATGCGCCGTAAGGCCACTGCGGCTTCGTGAACAGTCCTCCATCCACCCAGACCGTCTGGCCGGTAATGAAGTCGGCGGCGTCACTCGCGAAGAAGACCACCGCTCTTGCCACATCCTGCGGATTGCCGACGCGGTGGAGCGGTGTAAGCTTCGCCCACGTGCCCGCGTAATCGCCCGCTTCTTCCTTGGTGCGTTCGATCTCGATGGCTCCGGGAGCTACACAGTTCACCTGGATGCGATGCGGCCCTAGTTCTACCGCGGCAACCTTGGTGAGCATCTCCATGCCGCCCTTGCTCGCCGTGTAGCTGACAAGGCCCGGAAACGGGCTCTTGTTGCAGCCTGAGCCGATGTTTATGATGCGCCCGCCGCCGTTGTCTTTCATCCAGGCGGCAGCCTGCTGTGTACAAAGGAAGCAGCCTTTGAGGTTCGTGTCGATGACACGATCCCACTCCTCCTCGTTCAGCTCAAGCAGCGGCTTGAAAACCTGCGTGCCGGCGTTATTCACGAGAATATCCAGGCGTGAGAAACGCCGCCGTAATTCGGCAAACAGGGTCTCGACGTCCGCGCGCCGGCCGACATTCGCCTGAATCCCGTAGGCCTGGCGCCCCAACCCGCGGATTTCGGAGACGGTCGCCTCCGCGCCTTTCCTGTCGCTGTTGTAATTGACGGCAACGTCGCATCCGGCCCGGGCCAGCTCGAGTGCAATACCCTTTCCGATTCCCTTGCTGGCGCCGGTAACGAGAGCGGTCTTCCCTTCCAGAGCACCCGGCATGGATTGATTGTAGCGTCGATGGCGCTGTTATGGTTTGGGAAGCCGTGCAGCTATCGCTGCGGCGGCTCGCGCCGGATCTTTCCCCGCGGGCATGTTCGCAAACCCGGCTACGTAGCGGTCCTGGCTGAAGACACACAATCCGCCCAGGTACTTGTCGTCGGCCTTGAATCCCCCATCGCCGATTCCGGCTGGTTGTGTGTTGCCGATCCTTTCGCGAAACTTCGCGACTACCGCGGCTGCCTGTTCGGGCGAATCCTCAGCGATGATGAACGCCTTTCCGGAATCATACTGCGCGAGGAATCCCCGCCGCAGTATCCGGAAGCCCAGGAGGCTTTGCGGCACCAGCCGGATGGAGTCCGCCACTAGTCCTTCGGCGGGAAACCAGCTCAGTACCGGTGGCAGTTCCGTGCCGCCTTCGATGCGCTTCTCCATTTCGGCGGCCATGGAACGAAGCAGGGCGGATTGGTCCGAGGCGGAGCTGGCCGCGAGTTCCACGTAATACTTCTCCTTGGCGAAGACGGCCCGCTGCGGCACAACCTGGCCGATCATGCCGATCTTCTCGATAGGCTGCCGCGCATCACGATTGGCGGCAAAGATGCCGTAGGCGGATTCCGGAGTGGCCATCTCGAACACATCCACCACCACTTCGTTCTCTCCGGATTTACAGGTGATTCCATTAAGACGGACGAACTGATAAATGAGGTAGCCCTCTGCGTTGCCGTTCATGTACTCAAACAGCGTGCCGGGAACGAAGGTTCTGGCCGGCCCTTCCTGCTTCCATCCCGGTGCAATCTCGCACGAAGGTGCCTGCGCCGTTGCCATCGATGCGGCCAGCAGGGAGAGAAGTAACAACTTCATGCGAACATCTCCTGTGCGCGCATCAGTCTTTGCGCCACCTGTACTCCGTTCGGACAGGTGACGGAACAGGAGGTGCAACTCGAGCAACGCTGGTCCCGTACTTCAAGCGGCAGTTCGATGAAGCGCTCCCTGCCCAGCGAGAACTGGCCATAGCCTTCTGCATAGGCCAGGAACCGCAGCACATCCGCGACCGGTATTCCTTTGGAGCAAGTGCCGTCGCATCGCCCGCACATGCGGCAGTACATCGGCCGGATGTAATCCAACTGTGCCTTCAGCACCTGCTCGTCTGAGGAGCTGAAGGGAACCGTCATCGCCTCCATGTTCTCCTCAAGCTGGTCGACATCCGTGATGCTCGGGATGGTTGTATCGACGTTCGGGTTGCGCAGCACCCACTTCAAAGCCGCGAGCATCGCGCCTTCCTTCTTGAATGTCGAATACAGCTTGTCACCGGGCTTAATGCGGTTGAATCCGCCCGCCATCACCTTCATCGCGACAATACCGATGCCGGCTTTGCGCACGGACTCGATGAGCGGAGCCATCTCGGGATCCATCGTAAAGTTGTAGGACGTCAGCACCACGTCAAAATGCTTCGCCCGGATGACGGCCGGGAGCAGCTCCGCAAATCCGGCATGCGTGCTGATACCGGCAAAGCGCACCTTGCCCTGCTGTTTGGCGATCCTCTGCGCCTCCATCAAATCGTCCGTGATGTCGCTGGGACGGCTCTTGGCATGCAGGTACCAGATATCTACCCAGTCCGTCCCGAGCTCCTTGAGGCTGGTCTCGAGGTGTTCGAGGGCCCCCTCTTTTGTCCTGGCGCCGCTCTTCGTCGATATGTACACCTTCTTACGCGCGTTCTTTAACGCCGCGCCGACCATTCGTTCACAGTTGCCGTTTCGATAGCTGCGAGCCGTATCGAAGTAATTGATGCCCATATCGGCGGCGCGTTCGATTACGCTCGCGTCAGAAGTGATCATGGTGCCAAAGCTGACCGCAGTCACCTTAAGACCCGTTTTGCCGATTTCTCGGTAGCGTAGCGCTCCGGACGGCGCGGATGGTTGCTGCGAAGCCAGGCCCGCTGCGGGTAATGCCAGGCTGGCGGTGAGGAAGTTGCGGCGGGAGGACGATTTCATGACAGCCTCAAACAAGATAAAATATAATAAGATTCGAAAATCCATTATAAAACCAGGAGATCTGACGATGCCATGTGATTTCTCCCGCCGCCAGCTTTTCTATCTGGCGGGGGTGGGTACTGCCGGACGTTTGACGGCGCAGCAGGCTCCCGCCGCGGAATCGAAAGATCTCCCGGTGCCGGTGCTGCCGGTCAACAGCCGTTCCGCCGTTTCGCTCGTCAAGGGGGAAGAGCGCCGGAAAATCGTCTGCGAAGCGCTGGAGGCGATCGACGACCAGATTCGCCCGGTGCTGAAACGCAAGAAGTACGTCATTATCAAGCCGAACAACGTATCCACGGTCAGGCAGCTTGCGGCCACACACGCCGATACGCTACGCGGCATTCTCGACTATCTTGCGCCGCGCTTCAAGGGACCGGTTGTGGTTGCCGAATCTTCGGCGGGCGCCACGCTCGAGGGCTTCGAGAATTTCGGCTATAACAAAGTGGCCGCGGAGCACCGTTCGCAGCGCTTGAAGCTGGTGGACCTGAACCAGGAAGCGCTGTACAAGGTGATCCCGCTGGTGAACTACGACTTGCACCCGATCCCGGTGCGGCTGGCGGCGCGTTTGATGGATCCCGATGCTTACACCATTTGTTCCGCAGTCCTGAAAACGCACAATGCAGTGATCGCCACCCTTTCCGTCAAGAACATGACTTTGGGAGCTCCGTTGCACCAGCCACCCGGCGAGACGCCGCGCTGGAACGACAAGCGCAAGTATCACGAAGGTGTCCGGGTGAACCACTACAACATGATGCTGACCGCGCAGGCCCTGAAACCGTATTGGGGTGCAACCCT
>CAADGY010000330.1 GCA_900696665.1 uncultured Acidobacteriota bacterium | reverse complement strand
GCCAAGGTGTCGAGCAGGATTGTCGTTTCGAGGAGCGACGGAGCGACGCTCCACCATTGACACCTTCCACGCAAGTTGGCTCCATTCGCCGCGGGCTTCGGCCCATCGCGCTCCGAATGACTCAAATCCAGAAACCACAAACCGGTATTGCGACCAGGGAACCTGAAACGCTTCACTTCGCCGACCTGAAGCCATACCTGCTGCTGCAGAATGGCAATTACCTCTACAAGATTCCCTTCCGAGGCGGCTGGGCGGTACTAAAGGTTTATTACGGCAGCCGCAGTTGGTTTTCCTCTGTCGTCAAGAGTCTGGAAAACGTGCTGCTCGCGGGGCAGACGTCCTACATGCCCAGGACGCGGTTGCGCATGGAGGCTGAGTGCATGGCCTTGTGGCGGAAGCATGGCTTTCGGGTCTTCGACACTTATCCCGAAGTCCGGGTGGAAGCGCCCGGATGTCCGGAGGGCGGTTACATGTTGTTCGAATACGTGGAAGCGCCCAAGCTGATCAACTGGCTCAATGACCAATCCAAGTCTGCCGAGGCGCGATTTGCTCTCTATCGCAGGTGGTTGCCCGAATGGAGCCGCCGGCATGACATCGCCATCCGCGAGCGCGAACCGCGGCTCGTGCATGAAAACGGTGATGGCAAACACGTCATGCTCCTGGAGGACGGGAGGTTTCTGTGGTTTGACTTCGAGATGACCTTCCGCAGTCGCCGGCGAGTGGCGGAGCACATTTCCCATGAGATCATCCAGTATCTGTGGTTCTTGAGGAAGAGCACGCCAGCGGAAATCCAGCAGCGGTTGATCGAAGAAACGGTGCGCCACTATCCGGTCAAGGAACGCCTGCTGGCGGCGCACGATTACTTCTGGCGGCATCCGAACTGGCTGCATCGTTTTGGCCGGGCCTGCGACCGGACGTTCAAGGCCAAGGCGAAAAAGCCGTCCAGCAAGTACAGTGTCGCCCGGATGATCCGCGAAGAACTGGAACGTCAACAGGCGGGCGCATGAATTTCGTGGTGCCATCCTGGCATCGGACGTTGAAGCAGCATGAAAGACGCGCTCTCGGGGCGAGGGCTTCAGCCAGCTTAGATCCACGAACTCGTGCAGCGCGCTGATACTGCCACAAATGAAGCAAGACCTGCCGCCGACACCCGAAGGGGCTGAAATCCTCCAGGCCGGAGGCCGCGGTGGCACGGGCAATTTCCTCTACCTGTTCCCCAACGAGCAACCGCCGGTGGTCCTCAAGGTTTATCGCACCCGGCGTTCAGCTTTGAACGAGTTCTTGAAGGACTTCTCCGAACGGCATCTCGAAGGAAAGCGCGGCGCCACGGCTGCCACTCGTCAAGCGACCGAGAAACTCGGCGTTGATCTCTGGACGCGCGAAGGGTTGCCGGTTGTGCGGCGTGTCGAACGGCCAATCCCCGCAGACTTCCCCCTGCCGGCGCTCTGGTTCGAGTACTGTGCCGGGCCAGTGCTGTGGGAGGTGCTGTCGGATCGTCAGCGAACGTTGGACACCAGGCTCACTCTGGTCGAAGCGCTGGCACGAACGTTGAGCCACCGTCACACACGCGCGGTGGAGTTGAACGAACCGCTCCTAGTTCACGAGCATGGACACATCAAACACTTCTTTGTGCAGGGCGAGCGCCTCCTTGCCTTCGATCTGGAACATGGCTACCGGCCGGACTACCCGGTGATCAGAGCGGTTGCCCGGGAATTGTCCGGGATTGCCTGCTCGCTGGTGCGCGCCGACCAGGCCGTGGCGGATCAATTCCTCCTAACCTTGGCTGCTGGCTACGCGAACCGGGCTTTGTTGGAAAGATCCCTGGCCGAAGCCACGCACGGCGGCGGGTGGGTGGGGGCACCGCGGCGCTGGTTCAAAGGCAAACGCAGCTCCCCTCAAAGCAAAGCGCGCGTTATGAAGCGGCTGCAGGAGTCCCTGCCTCGCGAGTCAGATCGCACTTGAGTCACCCGGATGCTGGCGGACACTCGCACCCGGATGAGATCAGCCTCGAACCGGGCTGTGCATATTCGTCTCAGCACGAAAGTGGCGTCGTTCCAGAAACAGATTGTAGGTGGCAATGGTCGCCGGAAAAAGATTGGAAAGAATCCCGACTGAATCGTTCTTGTCGCTGAAGGTAAAGTAACTCAGCAGCAGCACGCTGCCGCTGAGCGACATGTACCAGAACAGCCGGGGCAGGTGCGAACGACGCACGCGATGCGAGGCAATCACCTGCACCAGCCAGCGTCCGGCAAAGAGCAGGACGCCGGTGTAGCCAATCAGTTTCCACGGTGTGACCGTACAAACGTGACTTAACAATTTGAATTGAAACAAGGCAGTATTCATTTTTTCTCCTCCATGCGAACAAGCGGCAGCTTGCGGCTCAGCAGCCAGGCGACGCCGATGAGATCGTAGATTCCCGCCACCGCCCGCGACCAATTGTCGTACTTGGATGCGCCGGCCCGGCGCGTGCGATGATGCACGGGCAGTTCCACCACGCGCAGGCCCGCCCGCTTGAACATGGCGGGCAAATACCGGTGCATGCCCCGGAACGGCACCAACAATTCAACCGCCTCGCGCCGGAACACTTTTTGCGAGCAACCGGTGTCGCGCACCCCGTCATCCAGAAAAAACCGGCGAATCCGGTTGGCGACCCGGGAGGCCGCCTTGCGATTCCAAGTATCGTGGCGATTGGCGCGATAACCGCAGACCACGTCAGCCTGGCCCTTGTTGAATTCCGCCAGCAACAATCGAAAGTTGAACGGATCATTTTGGCCATCCCCGTCCATCAAACCGCACACGTCCCCGGTGCAGGCGCGCAGTCCGTGATAGACCGCGGCGCTTTGCCCCACGTTGCGCTCAAAATGAAGCCGACGGATTCCCGGGACTTGCAGCATTTGCTGCCACGTCGCGTCCGAGCTGCCGTCATCCACGGCAATGATTTCCGAATCAGGAAGCACGGCGCGCAGTTCTTCCAGCACAAAGCGGACGTTCTCCGCTTCATTGTAGAATGGGACCACCACGGAAAAAGTCCGGGCGACGGGTGCGCTTGCAGGGGTCACCAACCGAGAAGTGCCAGAACTGGTCTGGCCGTCCTCTAAAGCAGCACGTGTGTTTTGGCGGGCAACGTTCATTTGGCCTGGGTCATCAAATCGCGGCTTGATCGAATCCTCGGCAACTCCCAAGTAGCTCCCGGCGCCAGACGACATTCAAGCTCCGCCGCCGTCTTCGGCGAGGCCTCGTCGAACACCCGGACCTTGAGCACCTGCTCGGTGTCGCCTTGGTTTTCGACTTTCAGACTTCCCTGGGCGGCATTGCCACGAAAGCTCAACTCCACTTCCCCCCGGTACGGCATTCGCGGGCGCGCCAGTTCCAAATCTTGTGACTCGATCCGGAGCGGCCCCAGCAACATCACCACAGGCTCATGAATCGAGGGCCACGGATGATTCCCCACCACCCGGATCCACGGCTCGCCGGTTTCCGGCCACCGCAAGACCTCGCGCACGAGGCCCTCGTTCGGGCCTAGCGCCGCTTCAAGCTTCGCAAAGTCACAGACCGCAACCCAGGCGGCGTCCTCGCCGCGTAACAACTCTGCGGCGCGCTCAATCGAAACGGTCGGACGAACGTGGCCCAAAAAGAATTGGACCGCAAACGGGCTGTCCACGTAAGTCACCGGCGCGTCCGCGCCGAGACGTTCCGCGATCAACCGCGCTGCCTGCCGTGCGGCCAGCGACTCCTGTACCGCCTGGCTCTGCCCCAGCAGGAAGTGCGCATTGATGGAGATCCCCACCAGGTAAATGCCGATCAGTGCAGTCGCGCTCTGGAAGATCCGACGCCGGCTCCAAGGCAGGGTGAGGTCCGCCAGCTCGCGCCCGGCCAGGAGCGCCGCAAAAGGAATCAATGGCACGATCAACCGACCGCGATGATGACCAGCGCAGCAGAAAAGGATCAGACCGGCAATAAATGCGCTCGCCAGGAACCGCTCGAAGCGGCGAAGCGTGGCATCGGCGTCCGGTCGCTTCCAAACCCGCCAGAACGCAACCAGAGACAGCAAACTCCACGGCGCAAAGGTCACCAAGAAATCCAGCGGCGGCAAGAATGCCTCCCAAGGCGAAAAGCCATCCGCCTGGCCCACCGCATGTCCCACGAGCTCACGTCCAATCATTTTGTCTATGAGCGGTTGGCCCAACTGCCCGTAAGCCAGCGCGAGCCAGCCTCCAGTGATCCCGAGGAAAACCAGCCATCCGGCAAAGTGATTTCCGCGCAGCGGCAGGGGCGAACCGGAGCGTCTTTCCCAAAGGACCGCCAGCAAGCCCGCCGCGCCCAAAATGACCGCCAGGGGGCCTTTGGCCAGCGTGCCGACGGCAGCCGCCAGCCAGAACCAAGTCCAGCCCGATCCCCGTATCCAGGCGCGGAAGGCCGCCAGCGCGGCCAGGATTACCAGGAGCGCCAGCACCCCATCGTATCGCGCCGTTGCCAACTGGCTATAACCTGCCGGTGAAACGACGTAGGCGAACGCGGCGAAAAAACCGACCCGCCACCCCAACCACTTCCGCCCGGCCGCCAAGAGAACCAAGGCTGTTGCGCAAAGCGAAATCGCGGCCGGGACATGAAGCGCGAAATGGCTGGCGCCGCCAACCGCCAAGGTGACAGCCGCTGCGCACCAAGTCAGCAACGGTGGTTTTGAGGCAATCTCGCCCGTGGAATCCTTCTGGATGATCCAGTTGCCATTCTGCACGGCGTCCAAGACATAAGCGCCCACCCGCGCATCGTGCCGGGTGAACCGCGGATACCCGGTCGCGCGAATCAGAAAAGCCGCCAGCAATGCCACCACGATCAATATTGCGGCAATGCGCCAACTGGCTTTGTCCGACCGGTCCGTTCCGGATAAGGGCGGAACCGCCGTAGAATCAATCTTGTTCAATCAGTGCTCCCGAAATCCCCCCAAGTCGGTCTGAATTGCTCGCCACCGGTTGCCGCGGAGAACCCGCGTGTCCAGTCGGCCGTTCCGTCAAACTTCCCGGGACAGTGCTCTGATTCGGCTGCGGTTGCCTCACTGAATCACGGGAGTTGAAACCACTCTGGCCACCACGACTCGCCGCGGAGTTTCATGACCACCAAAAGAATTACGGGTGCGATGACTCCGCGCGCCAGCCGTCTGGCCTCAATCCGCAAAAATTTCATGTCCACTGCCACAGACCGCGGGGAGTGATAGGCACTCAACCGCGGCCAGAAGCGGGGCGTCCGGCGGCAATAATCGCGGAACACCTCGCCGAAGCGGCTCTCCAGAAACTTTTCCTCGGCCGGCACCACGAACCGCCAGTAATAGAAAAACGCCACCAGGAGAGCGGCGCCAAAGGTCAGACTCTTGAGGAAGAACGCGATAGAGAGCGCGAAACACATGCTGCCCACGTAGAGCGGGTTGCGGCAAACCGAATACGGCCCGTCCACCTGCAACACGTCATTCTTGCGTCCCCCTATGAACAGGGTCGCCCAGATCCGGATCCCCGCGTAAGCGAGAAAAGACAACCAGCCGAAAATATTCAAAACCTGGCCGCTGATGGCGTCCTCCCGGACCAACGGCGGGCTGGTGAGAACCACCAACACAATCGGGGTCATCAGCAGTGCTCCCACCAGACCCCGATGGCGGAAAATACCCACCCGGCGAATGGCGGCGGGCTGGGGCAGCGCCCCGGAATCTTTCGGGTCTCCGTCAGAAGTTGTTTTAGATGTCATGGACTCAGGTCGGAATTGCCACCAGGCTGGTTCAGTTGTCGTTTCCGTAGTTTGCATTGGTCAAGTGGCAATCGGCCATCACATTATTCCTAAAACTGCCCCAGCCGGATGACGCTGAGGTGATGCCAAAATGACAATCCTGTCATTTTGCCGGATCGCGGGCAGAGGAGTGAAGGCATTGACAATGGTCTCGCCGTTGCTTGAAAGTCGGTGGCTGACTTATGCGAGTATTGATCGTCGAAGACGAGAAAAAAATGGCTTCTTTTGTCCGGAAGGCTCTCCAGGCGGAGGGCTTCTCCGCCGACGTGGTGGCAAGTGGCGACGACGCGCTCGCGGCGACCTCGGCCACGGTGTTCGATGTCATCATTCTCGACATCATGTTGCCCGGGCGAGATGGTCTGAGCGTACTGCGTCAGTTGCGGGAACGCAGCATCCCGACCCCGGTGTTGCTGTTGACCGCGCGCGGGGACGTGGGTGAGCGGGTCGAAGGATTGAACGCCGGGGCGGATGATTACCTGCCCAAACCTTTCGTGCTCGCCGAACTGATTGCCCGGGTACGGGCCTTGGGCCGGAGGGCCGGCGAAAGCCAACCAATCCTTTTGCGACTCGGCGACCTGACGGTGGATACCATCACCCGGATCGTGAAACGCGGTGACCGCGTCATTGACCTCGCGCCGCGCGAGTATCGTTTGCTGGAGTTCCTGCTGCGCTCACGGGGACGGGTCTGCAGCCGCATGGCCATCGTGGAAAAGGTCTGGGACTACGACTTTGACCCCGGCACCAACCTCGTGGACGTTTACGTCATGCGTCTGCGGGAGAAGCTCGAGCGCGAAACGGACTCCAAGCTTCTGCATACGGTGCGTGGGGTGGGCTACGTGATGAAGGAATCGCCATGACGATTCGCACCCGGCGCGGTTGGTGGTTTGCCGCCTTGCTGACGGCGGCGATGGTGGTCGTTGTAGGGATGTCCTATTACGAACTGGTCGCGGAGGTGGATACACCGGAGGGTGCCAACGAGCCCCTCTGGTGGCGATTGGGCGAAATCGTCCTGCGCTCGGCGATTCCGCTTTCGCTGCTGGGCTTTGGTGCCTGGTGGCTGCTCCGGCGCTCGCTCCTCCCCATCACGACCCTCACCGAGAGGGCCGAGCGCATCAACATCCACAATCTCTCCGAGCGATTGCCCCGATCCGGCAGCGGCGATGAACTCG
>CAADGY010000329.1 GCA_900696665.1 uncultured Acidobacteriota bacterium | reverse complement strand
GCAGGTCGTCGGTCCCGGTGATGCGGAAGGAGCGCAGGAAGGCCAGCAGGCTGCCCGTGGCCGCCAGGTCTTCGAACGTTCTGAACTTCATTGAGCCAGACCCGAGTTCACGTTCTCCCTCGCAGACGTGTACGTAAAGCGTCGTGTAGTCATCGAGAATTTCGGCCAGCGCCCGCACACCGGAGTTCTCGTCCTTTTGCATGTACTTCCGGCCGTCAAAGGTATAACGCGCGCCGGCGGGGGCTCCGAATTCGAGGTGGTACCGCATTTCCGCTTCGCCCGTTTCGGGATTCTGAATCAGGTAATTGAAGAAGCTCCGCCGCTCATCGAGGGCGAACGTTACATCGTTGGCTTCTCCGAACTCGCCGAACGTGATTGTTCCCTTCAGGCGGGCCTCATGCGCGGCGCCTTCCACGAATTCGTTCACGTCGGGCACGACCATGGTCACTTTGAAGCGAACCGCGACGGCGCCCGCCGGCTTGGACCAGTCTGAGGGTATTCGCTCGCGAATTCCCAGGTCGCCCGCCCGGCCCGGCGCCGTGGCCGCAGCACCCGGAAAATACCAGCCGGCCATCTCTTCTTCAAATGTCATGCCAACTCCCTGTGGAAGCGTGCGCTCCAGGAACGGTTGGAGAAGAGTGTTTACCGGCCGGTCGCCCGCTGCCGCCCGCGTCAGCATGTAATACACCGCCAGCCGGTTTTCGGTGCCCGACTGCTCCACTTGCCAGATGCCAAGCGAATCGGCCGGCAGCCCGTGTAAGAGTTCGGCTGGAACATCGGGAATCCACTTACCCAGCAGAAGCTGTCCGTCGATTTTTCGAATCTCACTTTCCGCGCCGGCGTAGTGGCCCAGCCGGAAATGGTCTTCAAAGCTTTTCGGTAAGGCAAGCGATTCCAGCACTCCCATAAACTGGCAGCGGGCCTCCACCCTTCCGTCGGGCTTGGTGTCGAATCGCAGCCACCCGATGCCTGTCGCATGGTTCGCGTTAGCGACGACGTCGATGCGCCAGTCGCCCTCCAAGTCCGCCGGGGATGGGGGTGCGCCGCCACTGTACAAATCGCGATGATCGGCCGCCGTCATCTGTTCGAACTCGTAACTGCGCAACAGAGGAGCGGTCCATCCGCGTCTCCCGTTCGGGTATTTCCCCGTGTAGCCCCGATACAAGACCAGATCGTCGTGGATCACCTTCATTACGTCGTAGAACAGATCCTCGAACCCCGGGTCTGTATATCGCAGCAGGATGTAATCGCCCGGGTCCAAATCATTCGTCCGCTCGGTAATTGTGATTTCTTCCAACACGTGATTCAAGGCGATGCGCCCATCGGCATACAATGTGACGCCTCGATACCGGCCGCCCTCTTTCCAGAACTTCTTGTCGTACCCCGAAAAAAGGCGCTTGGCCAGTTCTCCCAGCAGCAGGCCCTTGGGCAGGAAGCCTTTCCACTTCGTGTCGTTGTGAATCAGGCGCGCGGCGAGGTCGATGCGTTTCTCTCCGCTATTCACCAGTGTGTCGATGCCTTTGCTGGAACACCTTTGGAATAACCGGTCGAGTTCGGCATCGCGCGCGCCCGCTACTCCAATGGTTCCCACACCGGCCATGCTCACTGCTGTCTTAGGAGCCGGATAAGGGTTGCCCTGCAGTTCTTCGATCTTTCTCGCGGCGATGCGCTCGGCCACGGCTGAGATGGTCATGAAAGGGTTCACGCCCACCGCCGACGGAATTAGCGCGCCATCGGCGACGAACAGGCCGTCGTGTACGGCTCCATCTCCGGAAAACACGCGGCCGAATTCATCCACGGCGCCGTGCATGTAGTCTTCGCCGAGAGGACAGCCGCCCAGGGCATGAACCGTGATCAGGCGTCTTAGGTCGAAAGCGGTCCATATGGGGTTTTCAACAAACGTTGCGCCGATAGAGCGCGCGTGGCGCCGCAGTTCCTCATTTACCAGCGAAAAAATTCTCTGGCGGCCCACGTCGTCCCACACAATTTTCAGACGCCCATCCGGTTCCCAAAACGGCGCCTCAAACTCCATGCTTCCCTTCGCATCGTCGAAGGCCGTTACAAGATACAGAAGGGTATGGTTGAGGGCGCCATCCGGAGAGTACGGATTTGTCTGCGACAGGTCCTGCAAAACACGCCGGCGCTCCTCCGCCTCGTCGCCCGTATCCGTATCATCGCCCCGCAGTCCCGCGAAGGCGATTTGCGCAGCCCTCACCACGGGAGAGGGAAACGCGACATCTTCCACCAGGAAACGGTTCAGCGCCGGACGGCCCCCGTTATACCGGATAGCCCCGGTAATCGTGGGCCCCGGCGGCGTCGCGCTGCCCGGGCTATCCGGACGATTTCCGAATCCTAAGACTTGCAGAAACTGGTTCGAGTTGTAAGAGATTGCGAAAAAGTCGCCATTGCCACTGAATCCCGAACCCAGGCGCGGAGAAACCCGCAGCCCGTGCATCTCCGACCGCAACAGGATCTCGGTAGAGTTGACGGCACCCGCCGCCAGAATCACATTCGCCGCGTCCAGGCTAAACGGACTGCTCGAAGACCGGGTGTGGTAGTGCCGCCCATGTACGCGCCAGCCTCCCGTAACCAGCTTCTGAATCCATTCCACTTTGGTTTGCGTGAAGATTTCCGCGCCGGCACGCGCCGCCATCGGAAGGTAATTCATGTACAGCGTGTTCTTCGAGCCCACATTGCAGCCGGTGACACAGTCTCCGCAATCCGTACACGCCGGCTGGCGCACTCCAAAACCGTTGTCCTCCCGGTCCTCGAAGGTGACGGTGATGTCGAGCGGGTCTACGGAGTTGCCCAGTTCCGCCGCACGCTTCCGAAGAGCGTCCAGTTTTTTCAGTTGCCCGAACCGGGGATGCCGGGTGGGTTTCAACACGTCGAGCGCGCGCTGGTAGAACGGGCGTAGCGCATCCAGGCTCATCGAGCGCGGCCAGACCGATTGTTGAAAAACGTGCTCCTCGGGAATGATGGCCACATTCGCGTTCACCAGTGAAGTGCCACCCAGACCGTTGCCTTTGATTACGGAGATGTCTTTGAAATTCACCATGTCGTACAACCCAAGCGGGTTGTCGTTGTCGCGAATCTCATCCAGATATTTCGTCAACGTGTCGGGGAAGGAGCCGACTTCCCATTCCTTTCCCCGTTCCAGAAGGCAGACCGAAGGCTTCTGGCCGAGCGGCGCCGCGGCCAGGCGCGCAGCCGAAATCGCTCCGCCATAACCCGATCCGGCCACGATAAAGTCATAGCTCGCTTTTCTGCTATCCCAATCTCTCGAAAGTCTTGCCATAACACCAACCCCCTATAGCGTCTTCAAAAATTCGATCAGGTCGTCTTTCTCGCCAGCCCGCAAGTTTGTGCCGTACGTGTGCCCTTCACGCCTGTTTCCTTTGAGTACGGTATCGAATCGAAAACCCTCCCGTTGGGCTTGCTCTCCGTCTGAAACGAATCCAACGTTCACGTAATCATATACGTCGTAGCCACGCCAGAATACGGTGGGCCGTTCTTCCGGCGGCTTCAGCAGATCGCGAAGTGTCGGTACGGAGCCGTTATGCAGATACGGCGCGCGCAGCCATATTCCATCCAGCGGCATCGCCGCGTAGCCGCCGGTTTTGCGGAAGTGCGAAAACTTCCAGGGGCGGCCCGTGCCAAGCGTATTCATCTTTTCGCACAGTTCTCGCGTAAAGGAATTTACCCGCTCGGGGTCCGTGCCTATCTGGACCTGTTCGATGGTCTGCCCGGTCAACGGGTGGCCCAACTCATGACACCCCGCGCAATGCGCGTCAAACAGCTTTTTCCCCGCCGCGATGCGGCCCTTATCGATTTTGTCGCGTGGAAACTCGGGTGGCTTCAGGTCCAGAATCCAGTCCTCCACGCGCTTCATGCTCTCGAGATCGAGGGAAGCTTCTGACGCACCGGCGCCGATGGCGGCGCTCTTGTTCCGCTCCGTGACCGCGCTATTGTTGCCGTCCCAATGCAGCCATAGTCCTTCCCGAACACGCTGGTTC
The DNA here is from genome assembly GCA_900696665.1 of uncultured Acidobacteriota bacterium. Classification (GTDB taxonomy): domain Bacteria; phylum Acidobacteriota; class Terriglobia; order Bryobacterales; family Bryobacteraceae; genus CAADGY01. Next base: position 12,682 of record CAADGY010000329.1, on the reverse strand, counting down.
CACAGAGAAGGCAGGTCCGCGGTGCCAATCGTGTGATCGCCGGTCATGTCGAAGCCGAACATGACCTTGTACGGATTAAAGGTGTCCACGCGTCCTGGACCCTGCCGCGGGCGTCCTTCGAACCAGGCGAAGTTCCGGCTCTGTTCGAGGATGCCGCTCCTGGTACGCGGTATTACGAACCAGCGATAGAGAAGAGCGTCGAACCACGAAAACTTCGGATTCGCGGAACGGATACCGGACAGAATGTAGTCCCCGGTGAATCGCGGATCCCTGGCGCAGGCAAAGAAAAACTCCTCGTAACTTTGCAGATCGAACTGGTGCGCCGGCATTCCCAGGACAATACGCCGCGGAGCGCCCGGCGCGTCCCGCAGCACGCCGGTGTGGCACACCGCGCAATTGAGACCTACCAGCGCCACTTGCCGCTGCCGGTAGCTGGAGCCGATGGGACGTATCTTATCCGGGGCTTCGAAAAGGAGCCCGAATTTTTCGTATCCCTTCCCGCTGCGCTGTGGCAGGTGTTCGGGGAACAACGCGGGAAGGACCCGCCAGATCTCGTAAGGTACGCCCGCCCGTTCTTCGGCTCCAATGGAGCCGTACTTGAAATGCTCGACAACGTCCTCATGCCGCTCCGGCTGATTCTTGCCGAACACAAACAAAAAACTGGCGGGCAGCAGCATCAGTATGAAAACTGCGCTCCGTGGGCTTTTACGCATGTGCGAATGTCTTTTCACTAAACGGTGCGGGTTCGAAGACGGACATGATCTCCGCGATCATCTCTTCCCGCGATGAGAACCGGCTCAGCTCATAGCAGCCCAAGGGGTTCTCCAGAACATTTACAAGGCACTTGTTGCAGTACGTACACGGTTTCGGGGCCTGATCGAGACCGTTGGCGAACAGGTGTACCAGGTCGTTATTGGCGATGAGAGGCCGTGCGATCGACACTGCGTCGCAAGCCGCCTCCGAGAGGGCATTGCGAATCACCGATGCTGTCTGGAACCCTCCCGTACAAATCACGGGAATAGAGACCGCAGACTTGATCGCCTGGCTGTCTTGCAAGTTGATGCCCTCAATCGTTTCGCCGCGGGCGTTCAGCCACAGCGTACGATACAGCTTTCCGAGCGGCTCGCTGCGCAATGCCAGGTAGTTGCGCAACTCCTTGGCGCCGCTTGAAATCATCGAATCGAACGTCTTCAGTGCTTCATCGACGGGAAAATCGCCAGGAGGGTTCCTGGGGTGGGGAAAGGCGCTGCCCGAGGAGATATGCAGCGCGTCGATACCCGCCTCCTCCAGCCACTGTGCAACCTGGATGGAATCTTGCACCGTGTTGCCCGGCGGATCGAACGGCGACAAGGCGTTGTTGTATTCCGTTGCACTGATCTTCACCTGGAGATGGAAATCCGGGCCCACTTCGCGGCGGATGGCTGCTACGATTTCCAGCACGAAGCGCGCGCGGTTGCGTAGCGTCCCACCGTATTCGTCGTCGCGGTCGTTGATCGCGGAACTCAGGAACTGGGTGATCAGGTAGCCATTTGCGCCGTGAAGTTCCACGCCATCCAACCCCGCATCGCGCGCCCGCCGTGCTCCGGCGGCGAAGGCGTCGACGGTCTCCCGAATCTGCGCCGTGGTCATGCGTTCGCACTGGAACCCATGGACCGGGTCGGGGTCCGAAGTGGCGCTCAGCCCCCTGTCGTACTCGATGCCCGGAATGTCGCGCTGCCGCCCGGAGTGGCTGAGTTGCATAATAAACCTGCAGTCGAATTCGTGGACACGGCGGCCGAGTTCGCGCCAGAAGGGAATTCGTTCATCACGGTCGATCGTCGCGTAGTTGGGCACGATGCGCCCGCGGATGGTGACCGGCACGAACGAGGAGATGATGCCGCCAACGCCGCCGCGCGCGAACTTCAACTCCCAGTTAATGCGCGCCTGGTTCCCGGAGCCGTCATAGTTATCGAACCGTCCGGAGACATTGGACCGGAAGATCCTGTTTTTCACTGTTAGATTGCGGAAATGGAGCGGTTCGAAAATGACGTCAGGCATCCCAGTGATCTCCAGCACTGTCAGTTGTGAGTATTATGTCGTAAGGGAACGTGTAAAGGAAGTATTCGCGTACTGGTGGAGTACCGTATCCGGCGCCACCGGTCAGGAGACCGTGGAATTGTGAAAGATCGCACTCCGAACAGGCCGCCCGTCGCGGCCCACCTGCGCTACCAGGCGGAGGCGGAGCGATTCCGTGGCCTCACGCTCGAGCAGACGTTCACCCGAATTTACGAAACGAACCTCTGGGGCAGCGAAAGTTCGCGCTCCGGGTCGGGGTCGGCCGAATCGGAAACCGCCACATTGTGCGTCCAGATCCCCAAACTTCTCAAGGGGATCGGTGTGCGGTCGCTGCTCGATATTCCCTGCGGCGACTTCGGCTGGCTGAGCCAGACCGATCTGGCCGGCATCGACTATACGGGAGCGGATATTGTCGCGGAGTTGGTAGCGAATAATACCGCCCGGTACGGTTCGCCATCGCGGCGCTTCTGCCACCTGGATTTGACCCGCGACATACTTCCGCGCGCGGATGTAGTGTTATGCCGCGATTGCCTGGTGCACCTGTCGTTCGAGAACATTTTTCACGCGTTGGCGAATCTCCGGAACAGCCGCTCCATTTATCTGTTGACCACTACCTTTACAGATCATGACGTCAACCAGGATGCGGCGAATGGCGACTGGCGGATGTTGAACCTGGAACGTGCGCCGTTTCATTTTCCACCCGCGCTAGCCCTGGTTGTTGAAGGCTGCTCGGAGGGTGGTGGCGCTTATGCCGACAAGTCGCTCGGCCTGTGGAGGCTGCAAGACCTACCTGAATGAGGCTCCAGCTCAGCGGCCGCCCCGCCCGATACCGGTCTGCCCGCGAATGGTGCTTACCCCACCGTCGTCAACAGGGCGAACCCAGATGTTGCGGAACCGCATGACGGTTATAGGCGCGCCGGGAAAGGCGTGATCCTGGAGCATGATGGGGCCGCGTTGGATGCAGGCGCCATGAACTTTTCGGATGGGCACGTTGTCGTGAATGAGGACTCCGTTGTGGAACACAGTCAGAGTACCGCGGCGCAGTATGTTGCCTTGCGGATCGCACTGAAACGCGTGAAAGATAATGTCGTAGCTTTGCCACTCGCCGGGCGGCCGCGAGGCGTTCACCAGCGGGGCGTGATCGTCGTATAACGCCCCGGCCTGTCCGACGGGATAGGTCGGATTGTCGTAGGAATCAAGAATCTGAATCTCGTAGCGTCCCTGAATGTAGAAGCCGCTGTTCCCGCGCCCCTGGTCCTTTTCCGAGGGCATGAAGGGCACATTGAATTCCACGTGCATCTGGGCGCTCCCGAACTCGTCGCGCGAAAACACGTTGCCCGATCCGGTTCGGCAGACCATGTCGCCGTATTCCACCTGGCAGCCCGCGGGTCCGCCATCGCCGGATCTCCATTTCGTCAGATCCGCGCCGTCAAACAGAACCACTGCATCGGACGGCGCTTTGCCCGGCTCGCCCGGATCCACTTTCCTGGGTTGCTGATCCTGCTGGGCCGGCAGAGTCGCAGCGGCCAGCAGGATGAACATCAGAGTCCGCATCCCACAGATTAATCTCCCCCTGCGGCGGCCGCCAGGCCTGTATCCACCCAAGCCTGTTTTTTGGCGCTCTCGAGTACCTTTTCCAGCAACTGCATTCCACGGAGACCGTCGCGGAATGTCGGGTACTCAACCGGCGCCGAAGGATCAGCGACTTTGCGGTAGAACCGCCGGTAGATCTGTTTGTGCGTATCGTCGTATCCTTCGCTGTGGCCTCCGGGAAGGTCTGCGTACGTGGCTGCTTCGCGGTCCAGCAACGCCGGATCTTTCAGAAGCAGCCGGCTCGGTGAATTCCGCTCGCCCAGCCATAGCTCGTCCGGCCGTTCCTGATTCCAGAGAGCTCCGCCCTTGGTGCCGTAGACCTCCACCTGGAAGCGGTTCTTGCAGCCCGCCGCCACCTGGCTCACGGTGAACGCACCGCGGCAGCGGTCGCCCAGATGGATGAGTACGGCGCCGTAGTCATCGGTATCGATCGGCACTTCGTCGTAATCTTCCGGCTTCAGCGTTTTGCCGGCAAAGGTTTCGATCGCCACCTTAGGCTTCTTGCGTGTCTTGTGAAAAATCTGGAGGTCCGCGCACAGCCGGGTAATGCGCAGCCCGGTGAGATGCTGGATCATGTCCATCCAGTGGGAGCCGATATCCCCCATGGCTCGCAGCGGACCATTGTCCTTCGCTTCAATGCGCCAGTTGAAGTCCGTATCGTACAGCAGCCAGTCCTGCGAATAGGTGCCCTGCACGACAAGGATGTCACCCAGTTCGCCCTTCTCCACCATGCAGCGAATCTGCTGCACCACAGGGTAGTAGCGGAGGTTGTGGTTTACGCAGTTCGGCAGCTTCTTGCTCTCGGCCAGGTCCACGAGTTTCTGTGCTTCCTGGACGGAAAGCGTCAGGGGTTTTTCGCAAAGAACAGCCTTGCCTGCATTGAGGGCGTCAAGCGAAATAGGGTAGTGAAGCGCATTGGGTGTGCAAACATGCACCGCCTGAATCGAAGGGTCGTTGAGAATCGTTTTGTAATCCGCGGTGGTACGTTCGATTCCCATGGCCTTCCCAAACGCGGCAGCCTCTTCCTCACTGACCGCGCAGCAGGCAACGATATCGACGTTGCCCAAACGCCGGATGCCTTCCGTGTGCACCCGTCCCATAAATCCAGCACCTATGACAGCAGTCTTAATCCGGTTCATAATCTGGCAAGATCCTTTCGGAATATGAGCGCTCATTGACGAGCGCGGCTCCGTCGAATACCTCCCCACACTTTAGCGCAACTGGTCCGATACTGGAGTTCTGGAACATTTAAGCGAAGTCCTCATTCTGGGTTGCGGCTACACGGGAAGGCTCGCGGCGCGTACGCTGCTGGAGAAAGGGTTTCGCGTCACCGCGACCACACGCAATCCGGCGAAGCTTGGGGGCCTCGCCCGCGCCGGGGTCCGGGTCGTGCGTCTGGAAGTGCTGGAACTGGCAACCATTGCAGCGCTCGAGGTGCCGCAGAATGCTTTGGTGATCGATTCTATTCCGCCGGTAGGCGACATTGATCCTACGGCGGCGCTTGTTCAACAACTCGGGACAAGGCCGGCAAAGGTACTCTATATTTCGACGACGGGTGTGTACGGTGAAACGCGGCAGGTGAATGAAAACACCCGACCAGCGCCGCGCACGGACCGCGAACAGTTACGCCGACAAGCCGAAGCCGCGGTGGAGGCCGGCCCCTGGCCGTCTCTGATTCTGCGCTCGCCCGCCATTTACGGACCGGACCGTGGAGTGCATGTCTCGATCAAAGCCGGGACGTATCGCCTGCCGGGCAGCGGCTTAAATTTCATCAGCCGCATTCACGTGGAAGACCTCGCGGCTCACGCCGTAGCCGGGCTTTTGTCGAGCATAACCGGAGCATGGCCGGTGGCGGACCAGGAGCCTTGCACATCAGCAGAAATCGCCCGCTACTGTTCGGAGTTGCTTGGATTGCCCATGCCGCCCCGGTCCGGCTCGGATTCCCTGCACGAGTCGCGCCGCACGGACCGCCGCGTGAACGGAGAAGCCATCCGGCGCCTGCTGGACGTAGTGTTGCGATACCCATCCTACCGGGAAGGAATCCGCGCAGCGGTGGAAACCGGGTGGGGGTAGAGGTTATCCCCTCTTCCACTGACGCCAGGCCAGATAACCGGCGATGGTCTTGCCATCGAGAATTTCCCCGCGGCGGATCATGCGGTCGAGCTGGCCGGGCGGGAACCACTCCATCGTGATGCGCTCGTCATCCATCTGTTCGGAGGGTCCGGCGGTCAACTCCCGTACGAGGAATACGGTCATCTTCTCTCCCACGTAACCGGGGCTTGGATAAAACTCCAGCAGTTTCTCCCAGCGCCTGGCGGTGTAGCCGGTCTCTTCGCGCAGTTCCCGTTTCGCGGCGTCCAGTGGTTTCTCGCCGGAGTCGAGCCGCCCGGCCGGCAATTCCCACAAGTTGGCACGGGCAGGCAGACGGTATTGCCGCACCAGCAGAATGCGGCGCCGGCTATCGACCGCTAGCATGACCGCCGAGCCGCTGTGCCGGACAATGTCGCGCTCAATAGTGAAGCCGTCCGGGTCCACCGCTTTGTCATGCGTCACCCGGAAAATCTTTGTGCGGTATCTCTCTTTAGAAGACAAAAGCTTCATTACTGCGGTTTTTCCACTGCAAATTTACCGAGTTTCTCGAGATCCTTTGCTATCTTCGAGGCATCACCGATCACCACCAGCGCGGAGTCCTTCGCATCGATATATTTCGCCGCCACCGAGCGCACCTGCGCCGGCTCAACGCTCTGTATGTGCGTCACATACTTGTCCAGGTAGTCATCCGGCAGCCCGTACAGTTTCACGGAAGTCAGCCGGTCGGCAAGGCCCTGCTGGGTCTCGACGCTCAGGACGAAGGTTCCGCTCAGGAAATTCTTGGCAATCGCAAGTTCCGCAACTGGCGCCGGGGTGCTGCCAAGGTCCTTCATGATGGCCAGCAGATCCGCCAATGCAGGTTGTGCGACTTCGTTGCGGACTTGCGTGACGGCGGCCAGCGATCCGGCTTCGAGGCGGGGCACAAACTCCGAGTGGGCATCGTAAGCATAGCCCTTCTTTTCCCGAATTTCGCGAAACATGCGGGAGTTCATTCCACCGCCGAGCATTGAATTCGCCAACAGCAATGGAAAGTACTCCGGGCTGGACCGCTTAACCGCTACCCGCCCGACGCGAACGTCCGCCTGAACCGAACCTGGCCGGTCGACCAGAACTAGCCTCCGTTCAGGAGCCGGGATGACCGCCGCTGGTGGCGGGGGAACATCTTTGCGCTTCCAATCGGAGTACGCCGAGGGAAGGGAGATCTTTCCGGGTATTGAGCCCACGGCGATCAGCACGCTGTTGTTCGGGGCGAAATACCGCGAATAGAACGCCATCACATCTTTGCGCGTGATTCGCGCTATTGAATCGCCCGCGGGCAGTATCCGGGCGTAAGGATGTTTTCCGTAAATGACCTGGTTGAAGCGCTCGTCGGCCAGCGTGTCCGCTTGGGAGCGCGCCGCCAGCAGTTCCTGTTCCCGATTTTGTTTGTAAAGCTCCAGTTCCTCCTCCGGAAAGCTGGGGTTCAGGACGACATCGCCCAGGATCTCCATCAGCTTGGGCAGGTGTTCGGCGAGCGCGGAGGCTGAGAGGATGACGTGATCCGGAGTGGTGCTCGCGCTGATGTCTCCTCCGATGCTTGCCAGCTCTTCGGCGATCTCGCGCGACGTTCGCGTAGTAGTGCCTTCTTTGAGCAGCGCCGCCGTGGTCTCCGCTAATCCGCTCAGGTTCCCGGGATCGAACTTAGAGCCGGCCTGAAATCCCCAGCGTACCGTTACGATGGGAAACCGCCTATCTTCGACGACGAAAACACGCAGGCCGTTAGCTGCCCGCGTGAGAGTCACAGGTGGCAGTTTGTAGTCGGCCAGCGGAGGTGTGCGGGGCGGCTTGGTCAAATCCACAGTTTGCGCGCCAGCGGCAGCGGCCAGGAGCGCCAGTATCCAGGGCTTCATCACTTCCCCCCCGTCGTGCCGGTGTTCGCCACTGGCTTCTCAGGTGCGGGGATGATTTCCAGTGCGCGCCGCGCCACTGTCTTGAAGTATTTGTTTGCTACGCTCTGGACCTGCTCCGGCGTTACGGCCAGGAACCGGTCCATTTCTGTATTGATGTAACCTGCATCCCCATCGAGCAGTTGATGCTGTGCCAGCAATTTCGCCCGGCCCAGCGACGACTGCAACTCCCTGAGACGGTGGGAACGCAGAAAGGCTCCGGCGCGTTCCAGTTCCTTGGCCGGCACCCCATCTTTACGGATCTTGTCGAGTTCCTCCTCCACCTGGGAAAGAATCTGTTTACCCGTTACGTCCGGCTTATGCAGGAGAAACATTCCGAAAACGCCTGGGTCCTGATAATCCGTGTACGAAGCAAAAGGCCAGCCGAGATTCGTTTCGAATTGCACGACGGACTGCCGGCCTTTCACCAGGTTCTGCTGGAAGCGCGAGCTGTCGCCGCCCGTGAGGACGGCGTCGAGCATGACCAGCGCGTAGTAATCCGCCGATCGGCGTTTAGGTCCGGGATAACCGATGATAATGCCGGGCACCTTTGCCAGAGGGTCCTTATAAACCTCGTGCTTTGCACCCCGGCTCTCGGGTTCTGAACGATCGGGATGCTTCGGCTGCGGCTGCGAATCGATGTCTCCGAAATACGTCTGAATCAGTTTCTTCGCCGTGGGGATGTCCAGGTCGCCTACAATCGCCAGAATGGCATTGTTCGGGGCGTAATAAGTCTTGAAAAACTTCGCGACGTCGTCGGCACTGGCCGCGTTCAGGTCTTCGAAGGAGCCAATGATCGAGTGCGAATTCGCCCAATTCTCAAACGCCACCTCGTACCACAAATCCACGATGGCCGTGGCATATGGCTGGTTGTCCAGCCTCATCCGGCGCTCCTGCTTGACCGCTTCCTTCTGATTGGTCAGGTTTTCGGCGGTGATATCCAGGCCTCGCATCCGGTCCGCTTCGAGCCACAGCGCGACGGGAAGCTTGTTAGATGGGATCACCTCGTAATAGTCGGTGTAATCGTAATGCGTGGAGCCGTTCAAATAGCCGCCCGCCGAGGCGATCATCTTGTCCATAGTGCCTTTCGGCGCGTTCTTCGAACCTTGAAACATCATGTGCTCAAAGAGGTGCGCGAAGCCAGTGCGGCCCTTGGTTTCCGACCGCGCTCCCACGCCGTACAGCATGTAAACGCTTACCACCGGAGCGGAGGTATCACGTGACAGGATGATTCGCATTCCGTTGTCGAGCTTGTAAGCCTCCACGGGTATTTGTAGGTCTGCCGCCGGCGCGGCGATCGCCATCGAGATCAGCGCAGTAAGTTTAAGCCACTGCATAAGTCTTTAACTATGACGGAGTAAAGCGGAGAATTGTTCCAAGCCCAATGTGTTGAGCACATCTGCCGCCTCCAGCCATCCACGGCGAGCCGTTACTAATCCGTAGCGCATGTTGTCGAGATGCCTGGGATGATGCGCATCCGTCGACAGGATGAAACGGCATCCCTTCGATTTCGCGATGCGTGCGTTGGTGCCGTTCAGGTCGAGCCGCTCCGGACTGGAATTGATCTCCATGGCCACGCCTCTGCGCGCGGCCTCAGCCGCTACACGTTCAAAATCGAATGGGAATGGATCGCGGTGCAGAAGAATCCGGCCGGTAGGATGGCCCAGGACGCGTACGTGCGGACATTCGAGCGCCTTCATCAGGCGGTCTGTCATCTCCGCCGGATCCAGATTCATGTGACTGTGCACGCTGGCGATCACCAAGTCCAGTTCGGCCAAAGCATCGTGAGACAGATCCATGGCGCCATCCCGCAGAATGTCGCACTCCAGCCCCGAGTAGACGTGGATTCCAAGCTCACCCCTTTGGTTGATGTCACGAACCCTTTGCGCGAAAGCGACGGCGCGGGCTTCGTCCAACCCGTTCGCCATGGCCAGCGATTTCGAATGGTCCGTGACGGCTATGTACTCGTACCTCAGGGCTTTTGCCGCCTCGGCCATCTCTTCCAGCGTGGCGCGCCCGTCGGTCTCGCGCGTATGCATGTGCAGGTCGCCGCGAATGTCCCGCTGTTCCAGCAGCCGTGGAAGGCGTCCTTCCAAGGCGGCCTCGATCTCGCCCTGGTTTTCACGGAGCTCGGGCGGGATCCAGGCGAGCCCTAGAGCAGCATAGATCTGTTCCTCGGTTTCTCCCGCGACTCTCCGGTTGTCCTCCAACTGGAACAGGCCGTACTCGTTCAGGGTCAGACCCATCTTCAGCGCCCGCGTGCGAAGCGCGACGTTGTGATCCTTGCTCCCGGTGAAGTACTGTAGAGCGGCGCCGTAGCTATCGGCGGGCAGCGCCCGGACGTCCACCTGCATGCCCTCCAGACCTACCTTGGCACTCACCTTATTCGTGCCCTTTCCTAACACACTGTGTATTCTGGAATACGCGGCGAAGCGTTCGAGGACGGCTTCCGCGTCCGGGCCGGTGACGAGCAGATCGAGGTCACCCACCGTTTCCCGGCCCCTCCGGAAACTGCCTGCCGCGGTGATTCTCTCCACACCGTCTCCCGCACGAAGATACGTGCTGACATCCTCGGCCATCTTCTCTGCGTAACTGAGCAGGTACCGGCCGACGCTTTTGCGGTACTGGGAGATGGCTTTAAGCACTTTTTCTTCGAGCTTGGCGCCCATGCGGGGCAGTGTGCGCAGCTTTTGCTCTTTGCAGACGCGCTCCAGGTCGTCGATCGTCGCAACTTGCAGATGTTCGTACAGCAGCGCAACCGCCTTGGGGCCGAGTCCCTGGATCTTCAGCAATTCGAGGGCGGTGGCGGGGTATTTTTTCAGCAGCTCGTCACGACGTTCGAAGGAGCCGCGCGCGGCGATCTCGTGCAAAATCGCCCCAATGCCTTTGCCGATGCCGGGGACGTCAGTGACTTTACGATCCGGATCCGCCAGGATGTCCGCGATCCGTTCGGGATAGCCTTCGATGATTCCCGCCGCATTGCGGTAGCTGCGAATCCGAAAGGAGTCTTCTCCGGCGATCTCCATCAAGTCGCCGGTCTCGGCGAGCAATCGGGCGAACTCGCGATTTTCCATGTTCAAGCTAACAGCCGTGCAGCCTGTTTTGCGAAATAGGTAAGAATGATGTCCGCGCCGGCGCGTTTAATGCAGGTCAGCGATTCCATCATCGCGCGTTTTTCATCGAGCCACCCGTTGCGAGCCGCCGCCATAATCATGCTGAATTCACCGCTTACCTGGTAAGCCGCCAGAGGCACGTCAAAACGGTCGCGCGCAAGACGCACGATATCCAGGTAAGGCATGGCGGGCTTTACCATCAGCATGTCGGCGCCTTCTTCGAGATCCAATTCCATCTCCCGAAGCGCTTCCCGCGCGTTGGGTGGATCCATCTGGTAACTGCGGCGGTCGCCGAATTGGGGCGCCGATTCCGCGGCTTCGCGGAATGGACCGTAGAACACCGAGGCGAATTTAGCGGCGTAAGCCAGAATGGGGGTGTTCAGGTAGCCGGCGCCGTCCAGCGCCTTGCGAATTGCCGCGACCCGGCCATCCATCATGTCCGAGGGCGCTACGATGTCAGCTCCCGCTTTGGCGTGTGACAACGCCGTGGCGGCCAGCCATTCGAGCGTCGCATCGTTGTCTACATCGCCGCCGGCGATCTTTCCGCAGTGGCCGTGGCTGGTGTACTCGCAGTTGCACACATCGGTCAGCACCAGCAGCTTCGGCACGCTGCTTTTGATCGCCCGGACGGCACGCTGTACGATGCCGTTATCGTCGTAGGCGCCCGAAGCGGCTTCGTCCTTGGTTTCCGGAATGCCGAAAAGGAGCACACCGCCGATGCCAAGCCCTACCGCTTTGGAACACTCCGCGACGATTTGATCCACAGACATCTGGAAGTTGCCCGGCATGGCTCCGATTTCACGGCGCACACCTTCGCCGGGACACACAAACAACGGGAGAATGAAATTCCGGGGTTCGAGACTGGTTTCACGTACGAGACTGCGGAGGGATTCCGTCCTGCGCAGTCTACGCATCCTGTGCGTGGGGAAGGGCATACAACTGGATTGTAGCGCGCCGCTTCCCTGTCAACCGCCGCTACTGCGCGTCTTGAAAAGAAGCGGGTAGCAACTCGAGCAATGCCAGACGATTACCGGGACGAACATGCTTCACCGGCTCGGCCTTGGGTATCTCGGGATCTGTTTTGAAGTCGGGCCTGGGTTCGCCGTCCTTATCGAGCGGAATTCCCTGTCCGGCATCCCACCAGACGGTGGAATCCACGGCGTACTTCGAGATCAGGTCAAGAATCCGATGGACAGTCACCGCTTCCTGCGGACTGAACTTACGCTGCTGGCCCTCGAAGGTCATGACAGCCTTGTCCATTTGGATCGTGTAGGTTTGGTGCGAAATCGACTTGAAAGGCTGCTTGCCCCGCTTCTCTCCTGTCGCAATCACCCAGGTTAGTTTATGCTCCATGGAGTTCCAGGTTACCGATTCCAAACGCCTGGCTTCAGTTTTCTTCTCGTCCTGTGCCCTCGCCGCGCATCCCAGGGCGAAAATCACCGTCATACATGTGGCAGCACGCAAAAGCTTCATTATTCGTCCTTCAAAAGACCTCACAGGGAAGTCCTTTCCATTTTGATGTTGCACGTTGGAGGCCATGTTCAAAATTCTGTAAATCCCATCTGGCGGCCGCTCGCACGTGCATTTTTTCCCTGAGTGCGTCTTGGAATTACAATATCAGAAACGTGCGGGGAACCAGAGAGCCGGAGGCGGAATCGGCCCGGCAGTATTTTGTGCGAGGCCGGGTGCAGGGCGTCGGCTTCCGGGATTTCGTGCAACGTGCTGCCAGCGATCTCGGCCTCAACGGCTATGTAAAGAACCTGGACGACGGCCGTGTGGAGGTTTACGCCGCCGGTCCGCCGGGACTGCTGGACGATCTGGCGGGCCTTTTGTGGAAAGGGCCGCGCTGGTCCGATGTTCGTGGAGTCGAAGAGAGGGAAGCCGAAGTGTTAGAATACTTTGGTT
>CAADGY010000328.1 GCA_900696665.1 uncultured Acidobacteriota bacterium | reverse complement strand
TTCCTTCGATGCCATGCCAGCCTCCGTAGATTTTTCCGAATTTCTCCGGGAACATCTGGCAGGTTTCGATGATTCCACGCAGTGAGTTATTGATGACCGGCGAGGGCCCTCCCGACTGCGCAACCACTACATTGTTATTAGCCGCCATTTTTTGAATACACTCCTGGCGCCGGCTGCATCGCCGGAGCCGAGATTAGGATAACCACTCGGTATGGAACTTCTGGCCACGCGGCTTATCGACGCGCTCATAGGTGTGCGCCCCAAAATAATCCCGTTGCGCCTGAAGAAGATTGGCGGGAAGGCGTTCGTTCCGGTAACTATCGATATAGCCAAGGGAAGCGCACATTGCAAGACAAGGCACGCCAAGCCGCGTCGCTGTGCCTATCACGGACCGAAGATCGCCGGCCAGCTCGTTCACAATGCCGCTGAAGGGTTCCGCTATCAAGAGGTTTGCAATCCCGGGATTTTTCGTAAAGATACCGCGAATGTCGTCGAGCACCTTAGCGCGAATGATGCAACCGCCCCTCCAGATGCGCGCAATTTCCGTGAAATCCAGATGATAAACGTACTCTTTGGAAGCTTCGCGCATCAGCGCGAAACCTTGCGCGTAACAGGTGAGCACGGAAAGCCGCAGCGCGTTCCGAAGTTGCCCCAGCAGCGCGTTCCTGTCGCCGGCGAAAGAAACCTTCGGACCGGTCAGAATCTTCGATGCCGCCGCACGTTCTTCCTTGAAAGCGGAAAGAATGCGCCCTTCCAGCGCCGCGTTAATCGTCGGGATCGCCACGCCGAGGTCGAGCGCGTTTTGCGAGGTCCACTTCCCGGTTCCCTTTTGTCCCGCACGGTCGAGAATGACGTCCACAATCGGCTGATTCGTCTCCGGGTCGGTTTTGGCCAGCACGGCAGCGGTGATCTCAACCAGGTAGGAGTTGAGCTCGCCCTCATTCCAAGCGGCAAAAACCTCGTGCATCTCCGGTGCTTTCATGCCGAGGCCCGACTTCATAATGTCGTAAACCTCGCACAGCAGTTGCATGATGCCGTACTCGATGCCGTTGTGCACCATCTTGACGTAATGCCCCGCCCCGCCCTTGCCGATATAGCCGGAGCACGCATCCCCATTCACCTTCGCCGCGATGGCCGTCAGAACCGGCTCCACCAGCTTATAGGCGGACTCCTGTCCGCCCGGCATCAGCGCGGGGCCGTGCAATGCTCCTTCTTCCCCGCCGCTCACGCCCGTTCCGATGTAGCGAATGCCCATAGACTCCAGATCCTTGCCGCGCCGGTCCGTGTCCTGGAAGAACGAGTTTCCACCATCAATCAGAATGTCGTCTTTGCTCAACAGCGGCTTGAGATCTTCGATGACGGAATCGACCGGTTTTCCAGCCGGAACCATGATGAGAATCTTCCGCGGCGTCTCGAGCACGTCCACCAGTTCCTTTAGCGAAGATGTGGTCGTCATCGCCGGATGCCCTTCCCACTTTTTCGCGGCAGCTTGGGACTGCGCCTTGTCAAGATCGAAGCCGGCGACCGGGAAGCCGCGGCTCTCGATGTTGAGAGCCAGATTTTGACCCATAACTCCTAAACCGATCACGCCGATGCTGTAGTGCGTCATGCGAATCTCCTGAATATAGACTGACGGGGGCCCCGGATCGCTGCGTTGCGGCTCAGATTCGGCGTTCGTGCGGATTACGCTGAAATCCGAGACTTAAAATAGATATCGGAGAGCGATGTGCTCGATCTGGTTGCCGCAACCATTATACGTTATTTGATGTTTGAACCCGGCCAAAAGGCCGGGATCGCCGTTTCCGGCGGCGCCGATTCGGTGTGTCTGTTGGATGTTTTAAGAGAACTCGCCCCGCGCTGGAATTTGCGTTTGCACGTCCTCCACCTGGATCATGGCATTCGGGCGGAGGCTTCCCGCCAGGATGCCGAGTTCGTCCGGAAACTAGCTGCACAACTCGGATTTCCCTTTCATTTGAAAGCCGTCAAACTTTCCGCCGCCACCCGCAATTTGGAGCAGAGCGCGCGCGAGGCCCGGATCGAGTTCTTCACAGCACTGATAAGCGATGGCGTCGTGGACCGGATCGCACTTGGACACACCCGATCGGATCAGGCGGAAACCGTGCTGTTCCGCCTGTTGCGGGGAGCCGGAACCACGGGATTGGCCGGGGTGCGTCCGGTAACATCCAACGGTTTCGTGCGGCCGCTGATTGAGCTTCCGCGCGACCGGATTCTCGCGTATTTGAAAGAACGAGGACTCGAGTGGCGTGAAGATGCGACGAATCGCCACACCCGGTTTGCGCGTAACCGGATCCGGCACGAACTGCTCCCCTACCTTGGCCGTGAGTGGAACCCTCAAATTATGGAAACGCTGGCGCAAATCGCTACTCTGGCACAGGAAGATGAAGCCTACTGGGAAGCCCTGATCCGGCCCCTGGAGGGTGCGGTGATTCTATCAAAACCCCCGGCGGTCCTGTTCAAGACCGGAAGCCTGGAGGCTCACCCGCCGGCTATCCGGCGCCGTTTGATCCGGAGGGCCGTAGAAATGGTAAAAGGAAACCTCCTGGGTGTTGACTTCGATCATATCGACGGAATCTTGCGCCTTGCCGAAGCGCGGGAGGGTGATGGGAGGCTACAAATTACCGGACTTGATGTTTTCCGGTCCTTTGACTGGGTTCGGCTCGCTCCAGGCGGCAGTTACGCTCGCGAGCATCAGGGCTATCATTTGAATGTGAACGTTCCGGGCGAGGTGGTTCTGCCGGGAGGGGGAGAAAAATTGCGGTTGGAGCTTTTCGACCCGCAGGCGGAAAATCAAGAGAGTAGTTCGACTTCCAGGTATAATGGAATAGTATTTCATTTGGATTGGAGTAAGCTTTCGGGCGGGCTGGAAATACGAAACTGGAGGCCGGGAGATAGAATCCGGCTGGCCGGGCAAACCAGGGAAGAGAAAGTTAAGTTTCTGTTCCAGGAGAGAAGAGTTCCTTTGTGGGAGCGACGCCACTGGCCCGTAATGACTACCGCGACGGGGACTCTCGTTTGGGTTGGACGATTTGGAGCAGCAGAGCAGTTTGCCGCCCGCGAGACCACTCGCACCGTACTGCGAATCTGCGAACAAATTTGATTGTGTTCACCGTGAATCAAATCGCCTCATTTCCACGTCTTAATACTCAGAGGATTAACCTTACAGGGCCTCGCCAGGTTTTCCGGCAGGAGTTGTCATGAATTCGAACATTAAAACAGCCGTTTTTTGGGTAGTTCTGATCTGCGTCGCGGTCATGCTATGGGCCGTGGTTCGTACAGGCAGTACCCGAAAACAGCAATCTCTCTCGTTCACGCAGTTTATGAACGAAGTGGACGCCGGAAGAGTGAAGTCTGTCATCATCAGCGGCAATGACGTACAAGGTACGTTCAAAGAAGACGGGACCGGGTTGAAGACGACGATTCCGACGAACTATCCCGAGCTTTACAAGAACTTGCGGGAAAAAGGCGTCAACATCGAAGTAAAGGAGACGAGTTCGGGAAACTGGGTCTCGATTCTTATTAACGCCATTCCCTTCGTGTTGTTGCTGGCGTTCTGGATCTTTATGATGCGTCAGATGCAGAGCGGCGGCAACAAAGCTCTCAGCTTCGGAAAGAGCCGGGCGAGACTCCATTCCAGTCAGCAAAAGAAGGTGACATTCAAAGATGTCGCTGGCGTAGAAGAGGCGAAAGAAGAACTTCAGGAGATCATTGAATTTCTGCGGGAGCCGCAGAAATTCCAGAAGCTCGGTGGACGAATTCCGAAAGGAGTTCTGTTGATCGGACCTCCCGGGACAGGCAAGACGCTGCTGGCTCGCGCCATAGCAGGTGAAGCCAATGTCCCGTTCTTCTCCATTTCCGGTTCGGATTTCGTAGAAATGTTCGTTGGCGTCGGCGCGAGCCGCGTCCGTGACTTGTTCGAACAAGGCAAAAAGAATGCGCCCTGCATTATCTTCATCGACGAGATTGACGCCGTCGGCCGTCATCGTGGCGCCGGGTTGGGCGGGGGCCACGATGAGCGGGAACAGACACTAAACCAACTGCTGGTCGAAATGGATGGGTTCGAATCGAATGAGGGTGTGATCCTGGTAGCGGCGACCAACCGCCCGGATGTGCTGGATCCCGCACTGTTACGGCCGGGACGTTTCGATCGCCGTGTGGTTGTGGGCCGGCCGGATCTTAAAGGCAGAGAGCAGATTCTCCGGGTACACACCAAGAAGACCCCGCTGGCGGACGATATCGACTTGAGTGTAATAGCGCGCGGAACACCCGGTTTCGCCGGGGCCGACCTCGCCAATCTTGTGAATGAAGCGGCCTTGGTCGCGGCGCGGCAGAATCGCAAAGTCGTGACGCAATATGACTTTGAAGTAGCCAAAGATAAGGTGATGATGGGCGTGGAGCGGAAATCCCTCATCATCAGCGAAGAAGAGAAGCGCAACACCGCCTATCATGAGGCCGGCCACGCTTTGGTCGCAGCCATAACCCCGCATGCCGACCCGCTCCACAAGGTCACTATTATTCCGCGCGGAATGGCCCTTGGCCTGACGATGCAACTGCCGATCGATGACAAGCATTCCTACACGCGGGACTATCTGGAAGCGCAGCTTACTATCCTGATGGCCGGCCGTATCGCGGAAGAGATCTTCATGCACCACATCACGACCGGCGCCGGCAACGATATTGAACGGGCGACGGATCTCGCGCGTAAGATGGTCTGCGAGTGGGGCATGAGCGATTTGGGGCCGCTTAGTTTCGGCAAGAAGGAAGAGCAGATTTTTCTTGGCAGGGAAATCGCCCAGCATCGCGACTACAGCGAGGAAACCGCGATCCGGATTGATGAGCAGGTTCGCAAGATGGTTGATTCGGCCTACCAGAGGGCGCGGAAGATCATCGAAGACTACTCGGATGCCATGGTCCGCATCGCGGAAGCGCTGCTTGAGCGGGAAGTGCTGGATGGCACTGAGGTCAAACAGTTGATAGAAGGTGCGCAACCTCTCCCTGAAATCGCTGGGACTCCCAAGACGCCGGCAAGCGGCGACAGTGACACACAGCACGTGTTGCGGCCGGAAGGGCGTGTTCCGGGAATCGGTGGGGAGCGGCCGCAGCCGGCGTGATTCCGGCCTTCCCAGTCTACCTGTTCGACGTCGATGGCACTTTGCTCGATTCCGCACCCGATATTTGTGGAGCGATTCGCGCGGCACTGTCCAAGACAGACCGGAACGATCTTGAAGAGGCATTTTTGCGCCGCTACATCGGGCGGCACCTCATCGATTTTTTTCAGGATGTCTTCCCGCACTATACCTCCGAACAGATCCAGGA
Source organism: uncultured Acidobacteriota bacterium (assembly GCA_900696665.1). GTDB lineage: Bacteria > Acidobacteriota > Terriglobia > Bryobacterales > Bryobacteraceae > CAADGY01. The sequence continues at coordinate 23,195 of CAADGY010000328.1, read as the reverse complement.
TCTGATCAGCGATTACCGGAGCATCTATCCCACGCGCGGGCATCGTATGACGCAACTGTATCCAGGGGTGAAAGAGGCGCTTGAGGCTCTGCCTGGCAAAAAATCCACCGCCACCACGAAGGGTACTCCCACCACGAAGCGCGTACTCGAGATGTTCGGGCTGATCGATCATTTCGATCATGTCCAGGGAACCGACGGTTTTCCCGCGAAGCCGGAGCCGGACGTTATTTTGAAGGCTCTGGAATCACTCGGCGAAGATGCTCGGGATTGCCTGATGGTGGGCGATTCGAGCGCGGATATGGAAGCCGGGCGGCGCGCCGGTGTAAAAACATGCGCGGTTCGTTACGGGTACGGAGATCCTGGCGAAATCGCGAAATGGGAACCGGACTACTGGATTGACGACTTGAGAGACCTGGTGCCTGGCGGCGTGAGTCACGGCTATTCCGAACGGGTTCCGCAGAGCGTCCGGTCCTGAGCATTACTGCCCGTTATTCTCGCGAATTTCCGAGGAAGCTCCATCTACATCCTGCACCCGGATGGTCAACTGTTTCCGCGCATCGAGTTCCGCCTGGGGCACTTCGAACCGGGCTGCAATCATCCTGTCGAGCGACTGGTGCGGGAGGATCCTCTCTTTAGCAACAAGCGTGTCGTTAAACTTCTGGCCGAGAATCGCCGGGTAATATTCAAACAGTCTGCGCGCATCGATCTCCGCCACGTTCGTGCCGGTGTGTGTGTTGCCATCTGCTGTCACGATCTGCACCTCCACTTCTTTCACCAGGAACTCGTATTCGGCAGGGTTGACGAAGCGAAAATCGACGACAACAATCGAACTGTTATCTTCAATCGCCAGGGTGCGAGTCTTTTGGATGGACCCCTCCAGACGAATGTGAGTACCACGAGTCAGGTACAAGCCCGCCGCCATCACCACGGCCAAGATAGCTACTGCAACTCCGATATATGCAAGCAGCCGTTTGTTCACGTACTCAAGGTAGCAGAACACTACTCAGAGCACGACCGGAAAATGTTCTGTTACAATGAAAACGTTCCCGGCCAGGTAGCTCAGTTGGTAGAGCGCAGCCCTGAAAAGGCTGGCGTCGGCGGTTCGATTCCGTCCCTGGCCACCATTTGCACTACACACGGTTCCCCACCAAAAAGATCCACATCGCCGGACACTTCCAGGACGGGTCCTTCGGGCGTCTCTTGAGGCGTAAGTACCAGCTTTTCGATGTGCTTAGCTAGCGCTTGGCGCGCAGTTGCGACGTCGGCACGGAGGATCTCTCCCAACTCACCAGCCTTGCGGGCAACAAATTCGCGTAGCTCTGCCATCGTGACCGCAACATTCATTGGCTGGTTCACTTGAAGCAACTGCGCATCAACCCGCTCAAGCTCGCGTTCGATCACACTCAGCTGGGTAAGGAGACTTGGAGAGTGGCCGATCGCGGCGATTGCTTCAGCCAGGTTTCGAGCCTTGGTCTGCAACTCCTCTCTGCGATCCTGGAGAAGCTGCACCCCACCCGCCGCTCGCTTTGCCTCTTCCTCTAGCCGTCTGAGTCGTTCCTGCAATTGGGCTGCGAAGCGTTCGAGCGCATACTCGAGCATGTCGGGCCTGAGCAGCCTGGCGACGAGCCCCTGCAACAACTGCGCTTCGAGACGATCCTGCCGGATCATGACTCTGTTTGAGCAAACCCCTCTATAGCGGTGACTGGGGCAGCCATACTTGACGTACCCACGGCGACCATTCCCGGAAACGATGGTCATGTTTGCGCCGCATAGTCCGCATTTCAAGAATCCGCTGAAGAGGTACTTCTTGCTCTGCTCTGTACGGCTGAACCCGCCTATGCGGCGCTTACCGAAACGCTCGTTCACGAATTCGATCTGAGATTGGACTCCGTCCCAGAGTTCATCACTGACAATGCGCCATTTGGGGACCTCGACTCGCATCCACTCCGACATTGGTCGCGGCCGACTGGTCTTTCGCCCGGTCTCCGGGTTTCGTTCTTTCCTGGTTCTGTTCCAGACGAAGACGCCCCGATACCTTTCGTTGCGAAGCATCTCGCGGATGGACGAGGGGCACCACGCTCGGATGTCCCTTGTTCTAGGTGGCTGCGGTGCTTGCACGCCTTCGGCATTGAGGATCTTCGCAATTGAGGAGAGGCTTTCACCTGCCGCATACATCTCGAACACCCGTCGAACGATGGCTGCCTGCTCCTCGTCAATTTCCAGGCGGACTCCGCTCACGGCAAAACGCCCGTACTTGGCGCTCCGTGTCGGATCCTCAATCGGGACGTTCCGGTAACCGAAGCATTTGCCGCCCGGCTGAAGCCCCTGTAGGGCACGGCCTTCTTGACCGCGGTGCACCTTCTCGGCAAGGCTCACCAGGAACTGCTCGTCCATCATGCCGTGAAGAGTCAGCAAGGGGCGTGATGTCTTCTCCCGACAATCAAGACGCTGCGCCACGGCATAGATAAAGACACCGTGATAGCGCAGACGATCATTGAGGCTGAGCACGTCAGGAAGGTAACGCGCCAGCCGGGACGTGTCGTCCACAAGGAGGCAATCGAACGGCGCGGGCTTTCGCTTGGCGTCTTCCAGAAGCGAACGCAAGGCATCCCTTCCGGCTAGAGACGCCGCCGACTTCGCTTCGTCAAAACGGACGTAGTCTTCAATGACGCCCCAATGCTGGCCGGCAGCAAAATCGCGACAGCGCCGGACCTGGTCCTCGATCGACGCCGGTCGCTGAAGGTCCGACGAGAACCGGGCGTAGACTGCGCAGCGTACCGGCGGCGTCATACGGCAATTTTATCCCCAACTGAGGGGCACCGCACGCGAGGAATCGTTTCGGTCCCGGACGGAGGAACAATCCGTAGGCTGTCGGCGCCTTCTTCGCCTTCTTGGGTTGACACAGTCGCTGGTCTCTCGCGGATATGGTGTTCCCGCAGAAAGGCTTCGATTAGAGCGGGTACCAGCCACTCATCGAGCAGCGCCTGAATTGCTTGGTCCGATGGCTCCGAACGTGCGTGGATGGAGAGTCTTGGTTCGCCCGAGGGCGCGCCTCTGAGTGCCTGCGGCGAACTCCGCCGTCCGCTGCCGTTCTTGCCTAGCGGCATGGCGCCTCCCTTAGTTCGCGCACGGAGGCTCCCCTAGGCCCTCGCACACGATGCGAGCCGGTGGCGGGCCTGGCAACCAGCGTCTGCCGGATCGAAGTGAGCGTTCTGGTTTTGCGGGTGGTGCCGCATGCCCTACTTGTAAGGCATCCATTGAATCTGTCAAAACGAGTTGCGCAAATAGGGGTCAACGGCTTTAAAGGACCACTCAAGCCATTGGTCGCGGTAGGGACCACCCTTGCGAGTGGCCCCCCGCACGGATCCGCACGAGCCGGACTACGGCATGCGGCTCTTACCTTGGATGAGGGCGGCCAGCCGCTGTTCAGGCCAGGGATGGTGAATGCGAGCCGGGGGTAGCCAGGTATCGATAAGCTTCGTCATACGCTCCCAGGTGAGTCGGGCTTTCTGGCTCCGGCGGCGCAAGGTTCGGTACCACAGCCTGGCGCACTGGGTCCGAAAGGCCCCCAGCGCCCTCCAGTTGCCTGGAACGGCGTGGTAAGCAAAATAACCTCGAACCACCGACTGCAGCCAGACGCCTTGATCGGGGATGGGTTGGTGCATGCGCTTCCGAAGTTCCGCTTTGACCTCCTGAAGCTTGGCGGCCAGCCGCCGCCTCATAGTGGTGCGACGGACCAGAAACTTCCCTCCTCTATTCACCGAACATGAATGAGTGAATCCGAGGAAGTTGAAACTCTGGTTTCCGCTTCCCGTCGAAACGCCTGCTGTCCCGCCGTGCGAAACGGCCGAACCGCAACATGCGCGTCTTCTCCGGGTGGAGTTCCAGCGAGAAGCGCTGGAATCTCTCGCGCAGTTCCTCCAGAAAACGCCTGCCATCATCCTCAAACTGGAAGCCCACAACAAAGTCATCGGCCCATCGAACGATGATCACGTCGCCGCGAGCCTGCCGTCTCCTCCACGCGTGTGCCCACAGATCCAGCACATAGTGAAGGTAGATATTAGCCAGCAGCGGCGAGATCGAGGACCCTTGTGGGGTCCCCAGTTCGCTCGTGGTCCACTTCCCGTTCTCGAGGACTCCGGCTTTCAGCCATTTCCGAACAAGATTGAGCATCCTGCGATCTGCAATGCGATGCGCAAGAAATTTCTCCATCCAGTCATGACTGATCGCGTCGAAGTAGCCTCGAATATCCGCATCCAGGATCCAGCTGATCTTTCTAAAACGAATCCCCACGGCAAGCGCGTCGAGTGCCACATGGGCTCGGCGTCCTGGTCGGAATCCGTATGAGAAGCCGAGGAAATCCGCCTCGTAGATGGCGTTGAGCACTTCCGTCACGGCCCGTTGGACTACTTTGTCCTCCACGGCCGCGATTCCCAGCGGCCGTTGCCGGCCATCGGGCTTCGGAATATATGCTCGTCGAGAAGGTTTCGCTCGGTACGCTCCGCGTTGCACTCGCGCATGCAGGTCCTCGATGTTTCGATCCAGGTCTGCTTCGTAGTGCTCCCACCTGACGCCGTCGACGCCGGGCGTCGCGTTCCTCCTGAGGTTATAAAATGCATCCCTCAGACGGTCCGCCGTCACGTGGTGGAGGAGCGCGCTGAATCGCTCTCCCTTATTCCTGATTGCTGCTTGTCGCACGCGCTCCAGCGCACTGGGCACGCATACTTCCCGGCTCTGTGTCCGGCGCGTGTTTTGCTGGTGCACGTTCTCCCTGGTCAGCCCCCTTCCCTCCACCACCTCCGCTGCGAGTGTCCCCGCTTTGTTCGATGGCTTCGTCGGTAATATGGAGCTGTCCGACTTCCCATACCTGTACATCGCTGGATTACGGTCATCGACCTTCCCAGCGCGTCCTCCCGAACCATCTCCAGGAGGCAGACACGGGATCTCCCGGTTCTCGCGCACGGAATTTCCGCACGTGCTGGAGGTCTTCGACCGCGCAGGATCACTCGTGCCCTCGCCATTTCGCGCACTCGTGTGTTGCCTTCCGCTTAACTCAACAGCGTCGGCATCCTGATTCAACCTGATTTCGCGGCTCAATACTCCGCCCGTACGTTCCCCTATCAACGCTTCACCTGCACCCTCGCGAGTGCCGGCGCATGACTCGGGGCCATCGTGGTTGGCTAGACCTTCGTTGTGAGACTCTTTCATTCTCTATTCCATGCCGGTTTATCCCGGCGCACTGAGTTTCCGGTGAGCATGCGTGACGACCGCCGGCCGGCCTTGTTAGGTTGAGTCAGTCGCCGGAGGCGACTGATGTTGAACCATGGATCGACGCACCCTACTCCTGAACCAATCTTAGAGTTACAGCGGCAGTTGGAAGACTTCCGCAGCAGCCAACCAGGACGGATGAAGTTACCCGAATCGCTGTGGCAGGCAGCAGTCGAGTTGGCGCGGCGATACGGCATCTACCCGGTGGCGTACCCTTTACGGCTGGACTACGTGGGCTTGAAGAAGCGTCTGGGCGAGGTTTCGCCGCCGGATCGCCAGAAAGCCGCTGCGCCAGCTTTCGTCGAATTGGTGGCGGCGCAACCGGCAACACTGGAGGCGTGCGTCATTGAGTTCGAGTCGGCGCGCGGAGCTAAGATGCGGATTCACTGGAAAGCAACCACACCGCCCGATTGGACCAACCTGCTGCACGCCTGGCGTGAAACCGAAAAATGATCCAAGTCACCGCTACCATGCGGATCCTGGTGGCGATCGAGCCTGTCGATCTAAGAAAGGATATAGATGGCCTGGCGCAGTTGTGCCGCGAGAAACTGTCGGCCGACCCTTTCTCCGGCTGTCTCTTCATTTTTCGCAGCCGGCGGGGCACTACATAAAGACCCTTGCGTTCGACCGCGGGTTCGATCGCCACCAGGACGCGCATCTGGGCGGTGATGTGAATCATCGCCCGGCATCTCGCCAGGCGCGGAGCAGATCTGCCCAGTCGGGCGGAACGGTGGCCTTCCACTGGATCCGCATCTTGCTTCCACTCTGGAACTCGAACTCGATCACACACCTTGCGGGTCCCGCCGATGGCGGGGCGACCAGTTCGACGAAGGTTGGCGGGGACGGATGCCGCCGTTTGGCCCCCGCATCCGCCGCCACCAGCAGTCGCTTCAGTTTGCCGCCATCCAATCGCAACGCCCGGGCCGTCCGGTTCACGCCCTCTTGCCGAGCGGCCTCGATCGCCCCCGTCCACAACTCCTCAGGGATAGCTGCGGTCCGCGACCGGCTGTTTCTCCACCGTTCGAACCGCCTCCGCAGTTGCTCGGTGCTCATACCCGGCGTTGCTTTGGCCATTCCTCTTCCTCCCTGGTTTGAAAGTGACAACCAGAAGAATGACCGTATCAGCTATCTGCCAAGGGTTTCATACAGGCTTACCGAAAGCTCACAGTGTAGAATAGGTCTCCAAGCGGAGGCCGGATGTATCACGGCACAATTGATTGCACCCGGTCTCAGAACATCTCCTCGAATCACGGGCCTTTGGAGATCTTGAATGTCCGTTCCAAATGCCGCTTGAGGTGGTTCTGCTTCCGGATGGCCTGAACGCTTAAGCTACAATCCGCTGTAAGTAGGAATTCAGCATCTGTTCCGAAGCGTCGTGATGACGCGGGTCCAAAGTCCGGAACTCCTGGGCCGCTACGCCCAGGGCAAGGACAACTGGGAGAACGCAAAAGATCGCCTTCATGGAAGTATTCATTCTCTGTTGAGTTCCACCCAGTGAGTGAGGTTGAAGCCTCCTCGCATTCCTGGCAGAGCGGTGGCTGTTGCGGAACCGTTGAGCTTGTCGCCACGGAGTTTCAATAGCAGGCGAATCTGCACAGGCCCGGGACCTGTGTCTTCCGTTCCGAGATTGCCGATAAACTCGCCACTGAAGTAGCCGTCTTCCCATCGCGGATCGTTTACGAGCACCTTTTTTTGATCGCCGAGCTGAGCATGAACCTCATGAGAATCGAGCAGGCGGAGCGTGAACGGCAAGTCTTGCTTGTAGGTACTGATCTGTCCATTCCAAGCACCCTTAAGCTGCGAAGGGACGGTATCGACGGGGTGCGAAGCGGACGGGCGCTCGGGCTGCCGCCAATTCGGCAGCATGACTTTGAAAATCTCATCAGCCACCTGGTGGGGAAGTTGGTCGTTGCCGTTGCACAGGACGATAACCGCGAGTTTTTCCGAAGGTACCAGCCGCAGCGTTGTCGCGACACCGTGCATGGCCCCATTATGGGAGATGGTGCGATAGCCGCCGGCCGTGTCGGTCACCACCCAGGCTACCCCGTAACCTACGTTCTTGCCGCTCGGGAAGGTCGGCTTCTGCATGGCATTGATCCATTCATCCGAAAGAATCGCTTTTTGATCCGGCAGGTGCGCTTTCAGATGGAACATGCCAAAGCGCGCGAGATCGTGCGCGCTGGACCAGACAGCGGAGGCCCCGGTATGGTCGAATTCGTAAAAGACGACCGGGAGACCTTCGCGTCCGTATCGGGTTGAGGCAAACGACTCGAGACCGGGGCCGATGTGCACTGACGTGCGCGTAAGTCCAAGAGGGATGAACACCTGCTCCCGCATGAAATCCGCATAGCTTTTGCGCGAGATGCGCTCGATGATGTAATCCAGGATGCCGAAGCCGAGGTTCGAATACTGAAATCGCTCTCCTGGCGCCGTCACGAGATTGCCGTATCGCAGGATGGTTTCATCCATCGGCGGCGGCCGCCGCGATGTGCCGCTATAGAAAAATTGGACGTGCACTGGCAGCCCGGACGAATGATTCGCAAGCCGCCGCACCGTAGCTTGCGCGGCGTCGCCAACTCGCGCGCGTATAATCGCGTTGCCGAGGTAATTATTGACAGCATGGTCCAGGTCGAGCTTGCCCGCCTGCACCAGCACCATCAGGCCGGTGGCTGTGAAGGGTTTCGAGATAGATGCAAGTGAGTACATCGTGTGCTCAGTGGCTTTCATGCGTTTCTCACGGTCAGCCCAGCCGAACCCCTCTTCCCAAACGATTTCTCCGTCCTTGGCGACAGCCACAGAGATGGACGGCATACCGGTTCTGACAAGACCCTTGCGTATGAACTCACGGACCTGATCAAAGGGATCGGCGGCGAGAAGGGGTAGGAAAGCGAGCAACAGAACAACGGACTGCGCACAGCATCTAGGGCTCATCCCGCTTAGTATATCCGCTGTCGTGCGCTATCGAAGTGCTCCGACGAAGCACCGTCAGACCCGGTGGGACCTCGACACCGCTGGGGTTCGTTCAGACTGCCGCGTGTCAAGTCCGGCACCGTGACGTGCCTGCCAGGTGCGCCACATAAATGCTCACTCTCCACTATCGCCATCATCCGCCGGGCGGCGGGTGAATAGGCCGCACCCTCCACATCCAGGTACCGGTCGCGACGGCTGTGGGCAAGGCTTCGCTGATCGTCCTGCCGTGCAAATACCCCAAGTTCTCCGTTTTCAAGTCGCCACCCCTGAGGCGCGCGGCTCTTGACTCACGCCTCCAACAGCAGTAGCCTCGATGAACACCCGCAATAAGGAGATGGTATCTATGCCGGGCGCCCTCGATTCGCGAATGGACATTCTTTTACAACTCTCTACCTCGTACATTCGAACCGTCCTTCAGCGCAAGCTGGAAGACCTGGACCCGATGTGCATTACAACCAGCGTCGATGGTATCAATGTCCGCGACATCATGACGGAAATTGAAAGCGTCGCTGTGGCTTCAGCGGGTCCAGAGATGCGAAGCACCACGCTGTCGGTCGTGATCCACGCCATCTACGGCTGGGTGCAGGATCCGAGCGTCTCTAATGACTGGATCAGTATCGATGAGGTGGAGGCGCTGCTGCCCCAACGCACCCGCTATACCGCCGTGTTCGACGTCCGCCCGTTTTCTGAAGTAGGCAGGATTAGACTGCGTCTTGAGCCTCAACAAGTCCCCGCTGTCGTGCCGGACGGCTTGCGCGACAGTTTGTCCGATAACGTGTTCATTCCGCTCACCTGGCTGGAGCAGAAACAGGTCTTCGAGGACCCGGGCGGGAATGAGCGCGATCTGCTATTACTGCGCATCGAACCCGCGGAGGTGTATCTCAAAGCGACCGATGAAACGACGCTAACCATCGGAATTATCGCGACACTGTTGCAGGACGAAAATCCCCGAGTGCTCGGGCCGCACGTGGATTTGAGCGCGGATCCAGTGATTGCGAACGACGCCGATTTGGTTTCGCATCGCTGTGGCCTGCCCGCCCAGACAGTGCTTTCGGAACAGGATCTGCTGTTCTTCTGGATGGAGTTTGCGGACTCGTTCCTCAATGGCGCGGACTGGGGTTGCGCCTTCGACGCGAAGATTCTCGACGGCATTCTGCGCGGTCTTCCCTCGGCGTCGCTTAATGCCGTGGGCGAAGCACGGGACGGCTGCCCGCATAGAGGCGCCCGGCGATCCATGTGCCTGCGCCTGACGGGTCTCGGCGATGGCAGCTTGCGGATTCGCGGCACCGGTCAATCCTATTGGTGCCCGCCGCCCGTGCTGTTCTGGAAGTCGAACGATTATTACGATGCGTTCTTCGATGCCGATCTCTCTCTGGAACTCGATGCAGGACTGCGCGCCACGTACACCGTCACATATGTTGAGTCCGGAGGGAAAGACATTACCGAGGAAGCGGCCAGCAACATGCCGATGGAGGGCAGCCTCAACATTCGCGGCCTGCGCACGCGGTTTGGCAACACGGATAGCGATATGGGCCGCCTCGCCGCCACAGAGGTTGAAGTTCGCGAGACCGCCCTGGTGCTGAGGGGGACCGCTACGTTCCGCATCCGCTCGCCTAACCTGTCCGTTCCCGAACGGGTGATCCTCGCGGTCGATTGCGACGGCGAGGGCCCTCCATATGTGCGGTCTTTTCGCATTGAGAACACCGGGAACGCGCCAATCAACATCTGCCCTCCCGTAATCCGGAATTTGCCCGACAATGATCCGGATGCCGAGTTCTCCAACGCCGCCGTGTTCCGGCTTGCCTCGCCGCGCCAGTTACGGGAGGGTGGCTCCGGCCGCCGCCTGCTCGCAACTCGAGAGCTTGAGTTGCGCGTGGAACTGGATGCGCCGGCCGGTGATCGTTATGTCGCGCTGCTCGAGATTCCCACCCACGCCGGTATCTACAGCATCCGATTGATTGGCGATCTGCGCGCGGCAGAACTCACCTTGGAACCCGCAAGCCTGGACGTGGTCCGAACCGACTACGCGCGGCCCTGCACGGAGGACTACCCACGCATACGGCCGGTCCGCGCCAGCGTGCACGTGTCGAATGTGGGTCCGGGGAATCTGCAGATCTGCTCCATCGCATTTACCCGCAATCCGCTGCTGGATCCTGCGGTGCCCGAGTCGGGCGCGGTCTTTATGCCGGGGCCGAACGGCTATCCCCGCTTTCTCGCCAGCGGCGAATCGGACGAAATCGCCGTTCTGTTTGTGACCGACGAAGCCCACATCGGCCTTGAGTATAGCGGCTCCATGCGCATCCGCACCAGCAGCGGCGACTACGACGTCGAGCTGCGAGGCAGACTGGACCGCTCCGCGGAAGAGATGTTCCCCGCGCTCACTGGCAGGTTTGATGAAGGGATGTTCTGCGGCGATGCCAACTGGGACAGAGCGCAGGACTCAGACGGTGAGCTGTTGGATCCCGGAGCATTCGGGGATATCATGCCCGTACTCGGAGGGGCGGAATGCTGCCCGCCGCCTCGCGGCCCTGCTTGCCGCTGCGTCGATTTGTGGGCCGCGTCCTTCGATGCGCTGCCGGAGAATATCGAATTTGAGTTCCGCTCCTCAGGCGGGCAAACGTTGATGCGGCATACCTCTCGAACATCGCGCGATGTGCTGATCGCCCCGTTTGAGCCCGCCGGCAGCTACAGCCTCCGGGTCAGGTTGCCGCAACCTGTGCAGACCGGACGCCGATCTCGCATCGGCATTTGGCGCTGGCTATTGCAACAGGATGGTGTGTACGCGTCCGGCATGTTGGCGGACGTCGCAGCGAAGGAAGATGTCGGATACGCAGCCACAGGACACGGCATTGAGATTATGGATCTAAGGGATCCGCGCGAACCGAAGCAGACCGGAAATATTGCCTCCGGCGCCAGAGTAGCCAGCCTTGCCGTCTCCGGCGACCTGCTGTTTGCTGCGGGCGAGGATCTTCAGGTTTATAGCCTTGCACAGCCCGCTCGGCCGCGGCGTGTGCCGCTGAAGCGCTCTCTTCCCGGGATGACGATCCTGGCCGCAAGCTGCGCCGCGCCGGTTGTCTACGCCTTCGGCCAACGGCTGCATGTGCTCGACATGTCCGATCCTCGCAAGCCGAGAGAGGTAGGAGGTGGAGACCTGGGCGTACGGGCGGTGCGCGCATATCTGGAAAACCGGCGTCTTTACGTTTTCGGCAAGGAGGGCTTCCAGATCTTCGATGTCCCGGCCGGCGCGCACCCCCGATCGGTCGCGCTCATCCGTGCGCCTCATGAAGTGCGCAACGGATTCGTCACCTGCCGCTCGGCGGTGCTGCTCTACGGCGATGACGCCGCAGGCGTCGTGGACATCAGCCAGCCCGCAGAGGCCTACCTCGCCGCGGAATGGCAGATCGAACCCTGGCTGCGCCCGTATGTGCCGCTCGCCGGGAGTGTGACGCGCTATGCCGGCGGCTTCCTCATGATTCAGGGTGACAGCCTGGGCGTGCGGCTGTTGCGCCTGCGGCGCAATCGCGTGAACCGCACCGGGCCGGAGCAACCCGCCGCCCGGCGAGATGAGCCTGCGTAAGCGCCGTTACTCGCAGTGGCTGGGTTCGCCTCCGAGCGGGCATCGTGTGGGAATGGTGAACCCGCAGCACATCAACGCAGTACCTGGGCCTAAGTTGACACGGAAGAGGCGGAAGAACCAGGTCCTGCAATTGGAAGAAAGGGAAGCGCTCGGCGGATCATTCTTGACCGGTAGTTTCAGCTCCCAGCCCTAACGCACAACACCTACAAATTCCGCATTGGCCGTATTGTTGGCGTGTATCGAAAATAGTGCCTGCTCTGAAGACCAATGTCCGGGGCCGGCGCGAATGCGGAACTGGCCTCCGTGGCGGCCTGCGCAGTCATCATTACGGCTTCTGATGTGCGCTCGCTGCCCCGGGTTGCGTGACTCGGAGATAAGCAGCAAAACCTACCGGAAATTGGGACGCTTCAGCCGGTGTTCAACGCCTCGTGAACAGCATCCAGCATGTGCGCGCTCTTGTACTCTCCGGGCCGAAGGTTGTCAAGAGCACGCACCAGCGGGTCAGAATCGTCTGTACATTCCTGAAGCCACCACATACGTTCTTCGAACGCAACCAGGGCGGCGCAGCCGCGCTCGCCGAAAATCAAAGGTTGAAGCATTGCTCCGATTTTCCGCACTTCCGCCAACACTCGAGCAGAAATTCCGGAAGACTGGACACGACAATCAATGCGACCGGCGCAACACCTGTGGCAATAGTATCCACAACAGCCTCCTGGCCGACGCCGTTGTCACGGCTAACGCGAGCATCATCATCATTCCAAGTGGCAAGCCAGTGGCCGCGGTGGAGGGTTACGTTCGTGGTCCCGCTTCCAGAAAACTCTTGAGATCCTGTTCGTTCACAGCAGGCTCGCCTGGAGCAACATTGTTCAGTTTGCCGGATTTCATCCATCGCTCCAGGCGTCCCACCAGATCGAAGAGGTGGTCGAAGGATTCCACGATGAACAGCAGCGGCTGGTAATGGTCGATTTCGAACGCCTGGTTCACAGCCCACTCGAGTTGTATGGGGTATCTCTGCACTTCGGGCGATTCGACGGCGTGCTCGATTTCGCCGTAGGAACTCAGCAGGCCGCTGCCATACACCCGCAGGCCATCGGCGCCGCGCATCAATCCGAATTCTACGGTGAACCAGAAAAAACGAGCCATGGCTTTGATGATGCTGGTCAGTGTCCGAATGCGCCGGCGCTCGTCGCCAATGCCTGAAACGAGTTCCGCCGCAGTATGAGCAGATTCCCCGAACCGTACCAGCGTTTCAGCGAAGGCTTTGTCTGTATGCATCGGCACATGCCCGGCAACGTCGTGGAATATGTCGGGCTCGGGAAGATAGTCGAGCTTGTCTGATCGCCGGATGGTGATAGTGGTGGGGAACTCGCGGTTGCGGAGGCAGTCGAAAAACAGGAAAGCGGGAACGTATCCACTGACCGCCTTGGCCTTGAAACCGGTCAGCGGCTTCAGGAACCGGTTGACGTCATCGAGCCTGGGAACCGCACCGGAGTTCAGACAGAGCGAATCGATGCCGCGCAGAAAATGCTCGTTTGCATATTTCTGCCAGCGGGGAATGATGCGATGGTAGAGCTTTTTCCAGGCTTCGTGGTTCTCCGGGGAATAGAGTTCGTAAGGCTGTTGGATGTAAAGCTTGCCCTCGGTTTTCGCCTGCTCGATGAATGGCGCCTCGGTCGTAGTCAGACCCACGGCTGGTATGGTGTCCATAACCGCCCCCTCTATTTTGATTATGCCCCACTCTCATGTGGTGTGATCTATGCTGAAGGCAGGGAGGGATGCTGGATGTACCCGCTTAAGAAGGGCAAGATTGCCACACAGGCACACGTCGGATTACCCCCGGGCACGTATGAAGAAGAGCACGGGCGCGGAGGCTTTTATGGAAAGAGCGCGCACCTGTATCACGCACACCCTCCGACCGGCTGGATCCGCTTTGAGGGGAAACTGAGGCCACACGCTTTCGATTGCAACCAACTGGAACCATCAGATCTCACGGAAGCGCGAGGGGAAAGTGTCGCTTTTCTTGGCAACGGCGATGTGACGTTGTATGTGTCGCGCCGGTCCGAGCCGATGCCATTCTACTACCGCAACGCCGACGGCGACGAGTTGGTGTTTGTGCATCGCGGTGAGGGAACCATCGAGACTGATTTCGGGCCTTTGCGGTTCGAGCGCGGCGATTACATTAACATTCCGCGTGCGGTGACATACCGCGTGGTTCCAGAAAGCCGGGACAATTTTTTTCTGATCGTCGAATCAAAAAAAGAGTTTGATCAGCCCGACAAGGGACTGGTAGGGCAGCATGCGTTGTATGACCCAGCGGTGATCACTACTCCCGAACCGGCTCCGTTGCTCGACGATAGCCGCGAATGGGAGATTCGCATCAGGGTGGACGGCGAGTTCTCGAGCATCTTTTACCCGTTCAATCCGATGGACGTGGTGGGTTGGAAGGGCGATTTGACCGTGTGGAAAATCAACCTGCGCGATATCCGTCCGATCATGAGCCATCGCGCACATCTGCCACCCAGCGCGCATACCACGTTTGTTACGGAAGGTGCGGTGATTTGCAGCTTTGTACCGCGGCCGCTCGAAGAGGACGCTGAGGCGATTCGCGTTCCCTTCTTCCACCGCAACACGGATTATGACGAGTTCATCTTCTACCATGACGGTGATTTCTTCAGCAAAGACAACATCAAGCCGGGCATGGCGACGCTGCATCCGCGTGGCATTCATCACGGACCGCATCCGAAGGCTCTTGCAGGCCAGGCCAAGAAGACACATACGGACGAATATGCGGTGATGCTGGACGGCTTGAATCCGATCCGGATTCTGCCCGCTGGTGTGCAAGTAGAATGGCAGGACTACTGGAAGAGCTGGATGGGATGATCTGAGCAGGCCGCGGTAAGAGGTTCCTAGTAAGCTTCGAAGCGGGGCCTTCGTAAACCAGGGCAATGCCACGATGGTTCTTCCTGTGGGTTCCATGTCAATCACGGGCTGGACAGTTATCAATGATCAGCTGGCGTGGATTGATATTGGTAATCCGTGGGGTCTCACGGCCCAGGATGGTGATCGATTCCTCGATCTCACTGCGTATCCCACTGGAGCTCCGTTCGGCGGCGTTTCTCAGACCATCACAACCGTCGCCGGCCAGCAATACATGTTGTCCTTCTATCTCGGGACGTATACGGCGCGGTGGGGTGGGCCGCCGGTATCTATTTCGGCGGCGGCGGGTAATGCAAGTCAAACCTTCACTGTCTCTACTACCAGCATCGCCTCCACCTGGACACCTTTCTCCATGCTTTTTACAGCGACTTCACCGAATACTGCCGTCTCGCTAACCGGTTCCGCCGGACTCCGATACATCGGCTTGGATAACGTGAGCGTGGAGAGTGTGGGCGGAAGCCCCATTCCAGAGCCTGGGACCTATCTTATGGTCGCTGGAGGATTGATGTTGCTGGCCGCCCGCGGCCGGCACCGCCGTGGCTGCAGCGGTTCGTAGAAAATTTTCGAAGTTCTGTCGAATTCCCCTCCTTTCACGCGATGTATCTATGGGACCTGATTCTAACCGGGCCAACCTGGGGAAAGGCCCCCTTTCGGAGAAGATGCTACATCACGGAAAGGAAATGACTGATGGAAGCTAAACCAACACATGAACAAGCGCAATTGCATCTCCAGGTCTATGAGATGCGGCGTGAGGCGCGATTACGGCAGGCACGCGATTGGTTTTTCCAGAATTACTTTGCGGATACCTTCGACGAAGCCATGCGAATCGCCGCGCCAGGAACGGAGACCGGCAGCTTCGCCATGATGGTATTCAGCTACTGGGAGCAAGCCTGCGCACTGCTTAACTATGGCTTGCTGCACGAAGACCTGTTCTTCGAGACCAGCGGGGAGTTTTACGGTGTATGGCAACGCATTAAGCCTACCATCCAGGAGGGCCGCCAGCGGTTTGCGAGCAAACAGTTCCTCACACACGTGGAAAAAGCCGCGAACCGGTATGAAGCCTGGACGGAAGCCCGTTCTCCAGGGCACATCGCTGCTATGCAGGAGATGATGAAACAGATGCGTCCACGATCGGGAACAGCACGTAGCTGACCCGTTCGATTTCGACTGATTTCACCGGCGGACCCGCGATGCCGGAGGCCTCCAATGCCTCCGGCTAGCGCGGGTTCCGCGCATCCCCATCCTGCCGTCCGTCCCACGAGCGAACTTCTGAAAGGACGCGCTTAATGAGAGAATAATAGCCCTGCACACTATGATTATCGATCCCTGCGCGGAGAGCCCCCGCAACGTTTACAAAGTGATGATCGGGACGATTGTGCCGCGTCCGATTGCGTTTGTGTCGACACTCAGCGCGGATGGTATTCGTAACCTGGCGCCGTTCAGTTTCTTCACGGCCATCAGCGCCAATCCTCCCGTAATCTGCTTCAGTCCGATGATTCGCGGAAGCGGCAGCGGGCGCAAGGATACGCTTCGCAATATTGAAGCCACACGCGAATTCGTGGTCAATATTGTTTCCGAAGACTTTGTGCAACAGATGAACACCTGCTCGGGGGAGTATCCGCCGGAGGTGGACGAATTCGAAGTTTCGGGACTGACGCCTGTTTTCAGCGACATGGTGCGCCCGGCGCGCGTGAAAGAGGCGCGCGTGAACATGGAGTGCAAGCTTGTGCAGGTGGTACACGTGAGCGAGCGGCCTCTTGGCGGAAGCATCGTGTTGGGCGAGGTGCTGCGGTTCCATCTCGACGACACAATCGTCGAGGATTTTCGCATCGATCCCGACAAGTTGTCCGCTGTCGGGCGAATGGGGGGCGCCACGTACGTGCGTACGACAGACCGCTTTGATCTGGTGAGGCCGAAATGAGTAGACACTGGATTTGGGAGCCGCCCGCCGGTTGGGTTGAAGCGACAAACGTCCACCGGTTCATGAAGAAGTTGGGGATCGGCAGCGTGGACGGGTTTCTTCAGTATTCGCGTGACCATCTGGAGGAGTTCTGGGACGCCATGGTTCGCGAAACGGGAATCGAGTGGTTCGAGCCGTACAGACAGGTGCTCGATACGTCCGAAGGCATCGAGTGGACACGCTGGTTTCTCGGCGGCAAGACCAACATCGCGTGGAACTGCCTGGACCGGTATCGCATGTCGGATCGTATTGCCTGCATCGGGGAGACGGAGGACGGAGCGGTACGGCGCATCAGCTTCCGCGAGTTATACCGCAATGTCAGCAGACTCGCGAATGCGTTGAGGGCTTTGGGGCTTGAACGCGGAGACCGCGTTGCACTTACGATGCCGATGGTGCCAGAGGTGGTCACCATTCTGTATGCGTGCCACAAACTCGGATTGGTGGTGGTGCCGATCTTCGCTGGTTTTGGCGCGGGTGCCATCGCCACACGCCTTCAGGACTCGGGTGCGCGCGTTTTGTTCACAGCGGACCGGTTGGAGCGGCGGAGCAAGCTTATTGAGCTCAAGGAAAAAACCGATGCCGCGCTCGCTAGCTGTCCTACGGTATCCCATGCTGTTGTGCTCCGCTACAGGGGCGGCGATGTCGCATGGAAGGAGCCTCGCGATATCTGGTGGGAGGACTTTGTAGCGGGACAAGCCGAAGAATGCGAATCGCTACGGCTGGACGGAGACGCGCCGGCGTTCATCCTATATACTTCCGGAACCACTGGGAAGCCGAAGGGCACCGTTCACACGCATGCCGGGAGCCTGGCGCAGATGACGAAGGAGATTTATCTCGCGTTCGATCACCGCGACGGCGATATATTCTTCTGGGTCTCCGACATCGGTTGGATGATGGGCCCATGGACAATCGTCGGAAATCACAATTTCGGCGGAACGATTTTTCTTTACGATGGCGCTCCCGACTTCCCATCGCCCGATCGCTTATGGCAGATGGTGGAGCGCCATGGCATCACGACACTGGGCATCTCTCCCACTGCGATACGGATGCTGATGAGGCACGGCTCCGAAATCCCGGAACGGTATCCGATGAAGTCTCTGCGTCTGCTCGGCTCCACGGGAGAGCCGTGGGATGAGACGTCGTACCTGTGGTTTTTCGAAAACGCCGGCAAGAGGAGGCTGCCGATCATCAATATCTCCGGTGGAACCGAGATCGCCGGCTCCTTTCTTTTTGTGCTGCCGGTGCAGCCGCTGAAGGCTTGTACGCTGGGCGGTCCGGCACCCGGAATGGGAACCGATGTAGTGGACGGGACGGGAAGATCCGTGCGGGGCAGCACCGGATACCTGGTTTGCCGGACGCCGGCGCCGTCCATGACCCGCGGTATTTGGGGCGACCCGCAGCGCTACATCGAGTCGTATTGGTCACGCTGGAAAGGCATGTGGTATCACGGTGACTGGGCCCGAGTTGACGAAGACGGGCACTGGTTCGTGCATGGGAGAGCCGACGAATCGATGAACGTATCCGGCCGCAAGGTCGGCCCGGCCGAGGTTGAGCAGGCGTTGATGCAACATGCCAGTGTCGCGGAAGCCGCGGTGATCGGAGTACCTGACGAAATGACCGGAGAAGCAATCGTCGCCTTTGTGGTGCCGCGCCCGGACGCCTCCGCCGCGAGTGAAGAGTTGTGCCGTCACGTTGCGGACGTGCTCGGTCCGGCATTCCGGCCGCGCAGTGTCCAGGTGGTCTCACAGTTGCCGAAGACGCAAAGCGGAAAAGTTGTGCGAAGGTTGATCCGGCAGTATTACCTCGGTGAGGCGCCGGGAGACCTCTCGACGGTGGAGAACGCGGACGCTTTAAAACAGTTCGGTGATCAGAGCCCGAGCCGCCAAAGCTAGACGCTCACTACCGCGCAGGGCGACTCGCGGATAATGCCGTAGGCGTTGGTCCTCAGCCGGCCGAAAACGCCGGCCGCGGAACCGCGTCCGATCACCAGCAGATCGGCGCCTATACGCTGCGCGTGGTCGCAGACCGTCTTCGGAGCGTCGCCGGTTTCGATTTTGATTTTTGCTTCGATGCCCGCTTCAGCCGCGACCTCATGAACCGCTTCGGTAGCCTTCACCACGGCCTCGGATTTCCATGTGGCGACGGCTTCCTCATCGTTTCCGGCTACCGTACATGGCATTACATGAAGTACGCGGAGGCTGGCGTCGAATCGCTTTGCGATCTGTCCCGCCCACGCCAGGGTCCTCTTACTTTGCGGACCAAGATCGATCGCGGCGAGGACATTTCTGAACTGGATAGCGCCTACCGCAGGCGCCTGCTCCAGATGTACTCCCGTCCAAACGGGACAGTCCGCGTCGTGCAGCACCTTGGCCGTGACCGAGCCGAGGATGAATCTGCGGAAGGGTCCATAACCATGCGTAGGCATGACGATCAGCCCGGCTTTCTGCTCATTGGCGAACTTGACGAGTTCCGTCGCCGGATCGCCTTCGAGCAGCACTCGCCGGATCTCGATACGCGATAGCTCCTCGCGAAGGTATTCATCCAACTCGTTTTTGACTTGCGTACCGCGGCTCGCAAAAAGCTCATTTAATACAGGTCCCCCGACTTCCAGTGCACTGAATTCATAGTGAGGCGGAGGCAGAACGTGCACCATGAACACTTCCGAGCCGAAGGCTGTTGCGAGCGCTTCCACGTAGCGCGCCGCTCCGGCGCTTCGTTCCGAAAAATCGACGGGTAGTATGATTTTGGCCAGGGAAAACATGGAATGGCTCCTCCCTGAACATACAGCAAAACCGTGGAAATGTGAAAGTTGGACAGAGGCACAGAGCGAAAAGATGGCTGGTCAGGGCGGCGCGAAACTACGAGAGGCCGGAAAACGTCTGATTTAGTGTAGGGTAGTGCATAGCGGGTCTCTGCGACCCGTGGCTGGGCTCAGCCGGGTAGCACGTGGTACCAAAACTCATTCAGGGAGGGACAGTTATGGACTCGCATGACTTCGAATTTTCGACTCCCGGTACTTTGGAGGAACTTATCGAGCTGCTCTCGGACCCGGAGAAGAAATCGCTTGTGAGCGATATGAACGTAGTCACGCTCATGAAATTGCGGTTTGCCACACCTTCGTCTGAAGCCGGCCTGAGTAGTGTCAGGGGGCTGAACGAAATCAAAGAGGAGGGCGGGAGTATTCGTATTGGACCCGCCGCAACTCATCTTCAGATCGAATTTTCGCCGCTGTTGCGCCACAGATGCCCTTTGCTGCCGGAGACGGCGACGCATGCCGCCGGCACGCGAACTCACAGTGCCGGAACCATCGGTGCGAGTGTTTCTCACTCGGATCCGGTCTCGGACTACCCAGCCGCCTTGCTCGCTCTGGAGGCCAAGCTTCATGTAGTGGGTAAGAACTCCGATCGCATTGTAGCGGCGCGGGATTTCCTCTCGAAGGCGGCCGTTGTGGCTCTCGAACCGGGAGAACTGCTGATGGAAACGACGGTGCCGGTTGAAGACTCATCCACTGGTGTGCACTACGAGAGAGTCTTTAATCCTGGCTCGGGCTTCACTGTGGTGGGTGTCGCCGCACGCATCCGGAAGGCCGGCGGTAAAATCACAATGGCCCGTGTAGGGATAACCGGGCTTGCGGCGCGTGCCTTTCGTGCGGTGAACGTCGAGCAGGCGCTCGAAGGCACATTGGGTTCCGAAACCGATATCAGCAATGCCGCCGCGCTCGTAGGAGACGGTGTGGATGCAAAATCGGATGTATATGGCTCCGCCGAAAAGCGGCGGCAGTTGGCGAGACTACACACCGAGCGCGCTATTTGCGAAGCACTGCGCAAAGCGGCCTGATAATTACGGCGCCGGCACTGCCAAATTCCACTTTCTTCCGGACTCTGAAAGAGCAGCGGCAAGCATCGTGCCGTCAAAGGGTGTATGGGTGCGGCGCACCAGCACGACCTCAACGTTAGATTCCAGCCACTCCGGTTCCGGCCGAAGCTCGTCTACAAGGGAAACCAGAACGTAGGCGCCATCCTGGCCAGCGTTAGGTTCCGTCGTAATCGCAGCGGGTCTGTTGGCGCGTTTCTTTCCGGGAAATACGGCGATGTGCCCGCTTCCGAGGGCAAGCACGTAGTCCTCCGGCAGTGTGCAAACGGGCGGACGCTCCACCCATCGAAAGGCGCGCGCCGCAAAGCCGAGCGCCGGAGTGGCGATTACCGGGTCCGTACGCAGCCGCCGCACAGCCTCGATCCACAACTTCAGGAATAGGCGCGGAGAGACTATCGCCCTCGCCAGAAATCGCATGTAGTTGATCTCTGTGACCAGGCGGAGTTCTTCTTCACTGTAGTAACGCGACGTGGTTGTGCGGTGGTGATGTACTACTGTCGCGCCAGCCACGAAAACCGTCGGCCAACCTCGCAGCCACGCCCGGTAACCGGCGTCCAGATCTTCCACGTAAGCGGGCCGGTACATCTCTCCAAAACAGCCTAATTGCCGCAGCTTGCCTGTGTCATAGAGAGAACATCCGCCGCTTGCGTACAATACATAGCTCAAGTCTTCACCGGATACAGGTTCGTCGCAACGCAGGGGAAATTCCGAGGTGGAACGTAACGGTGGCATTACCGCTTTGCCGGTCTCCTCTCTTCGAATACCTTCCGGGAAGAAGATCTGCGCCGTTGCGGAAAAAAGGCCGGGCACTTTTTCGAATGCCGCCCGCAGAGCGTGAAAAAAACCCGCTCCAACCGCCATGTCATTATTCAGCAGACATATGTGCGAGAAACGCGCGGATGCAATGCCGCGATTTACGGCAGCGGCGAATGAGAGAGGTTCCAGCGAGACCAGTACCTGAATGGAGGGGTATGCGGACGAAAGCCATGTGGCCGTCTCGTCGTCACTGCCGTTGTCGACCACGATGACCTCCGAGGGAATGCCATCAAGTTCGGCTACGAGACGTGGCAGAAGACGTTCCAACAGAACCTGCCCGTTTCGCGACGGAACAACCACCGAAATTCCGGATGGAAGACCGGGTGGGCGCGGCAGGCCGGCCTTGGGTGTCAGCAGCGCTTTGATTGCGGCAATCAGGCAACCGCCGGCCATGGCCGTCCAATAGCGGAGGATCACCGGAACTTCATATCAGTTCCCCGCTGTTCCCATGGAACTGACCATCATGAACCTCGCGCCACATCTGGAGAGCCTGTAGCGCGAAGGCGGTTGAGACTGGATTAACGAAGGGGAGCATCCGTTCCTGTTTGCGGCCGAACCAAAACCCGCCGCACATGGAATCCTCCGGCTCCTGTAATTGGAATGAGAAAAGCAGTTCCACTTCCTCCTCCGCACTAGCCGAATCGAGTTTCAGTACACCGAGCGCATCAGCAAACAGGCGCACCCGCAGCAGTTGGGCCCACACGTCCGACCGTTCGAAGACCGGGCGGATTTCACGCGCCAGGCGGGCAACCTTGGCGATGCCGCGGCGCAGCGCCTCTGCGCACTCCTGACGCGGCGCTTCGGGCAGCAGGCCTTCCAGGAAATAGCAGTAGGCGTGCAGGCGATCCACGACACGTTCCCGCCCGGACACACCTGGAAGGAAATCATTCTCCTGCCGGAGTGCAATCTGCAGGGCGTGCTCGTAATAACCGGCGAAAGACGGATCTCCCGTTGCCTCGCCCAACTCCCGCCACGCCAGTGCTGCCTTGAGTTGATAACAGCCGGGATTTCGGGACCACGATTCTCCGTGTGGAACAGGAGAACCGTCCGGCAGGTTCAAAACCGGATGAATGACGTGGCCGCGCACGAAACCGGCGTGCATGGCATGTCCAGCTTCCGCCGCGCGGTGGAGAAATTCGTTCCTGCCCGTAGCACGCCACACGGCGAGCAGGCCGCGAAGGATGATACCGGTATCGAAGAAGTACGCGAGGGGTTGCGGCGGATCGCTTTTCGAGGAGGAGTATTCGAATGGAAACTGCGACGCGGCGCTGTCCCATGCTTCACGTGTCAAAAAGCGCGCCGCCTTGAGGCTTGCGCCCAGATAGTCCGGGCAGGACGTTTTTGCTGCCAGGTAGACCAGGGCACTAACGGCGTATCCCGTAATCTCAGTCGATATGCGAGCGTTTACGCCGGTATCCGAGTGGTAGTAGCGAGCGACGCCTCCTTCCGGTTCCTGAATGCCCGAACTCAAAAACCACGCGCCTGCCAAACCAAGCGAGTCCGCAATCTGCGGCAGAATGTGTTCCGTCAAGGGATTAAATTGCTTATTCTAACATCGGCTGTCTTGAACACCATGCCGGAGCGTCTATACTGAGGAAGGAGTGAACCGCTGATGCGATTTTTGGCGGGCTTGCTGCTGGTATCCGGGGTTGTCGCTCAGGATGGGGCGCCGGCGGGGATTGTGAAAGGCGAACTGATCGAATGGCGAGGGTCCGACACAAGGGGAGAGATCAGCCTGCGAACACCCGATCACCGGGTCTACTGGTGTTCCTTCGACGAAAAAACCTACTTTGA
>CAADGY010000327.1 GCA_900696665.1 uncultured Acidobacteriota bacterium | reverse complement strand
TGGCGCTTTCTTGGACGCGGCTATCCTCTCCCGCAGTTTCGCCTTCGTCAACACTTGAGCCTCGCCACTTTTCACGGCCGCGAGTAGTTCTTTTCCATGCTGCTTGCGGTTCTCATACCACCACGCGGCCTCTTCCGCCTCGGTGGCGAAAGCCGGCATGACGCGCTTCGTTTTTTTCTCCACCTGCTTCTTCATTTGGGTTTCTCCAGAAAAGCCTTCCTGTCGGATACGCCAGCCGGAAAGGCGGTAATGGCACGCACCTTGCCGTTACGAATTGTCCACGCCACTGACAACAAACGGCCGCCATTCGTAAGGCCAACAGAGCGATACCGTTCTTCGCCGCCGGTCAGATCGAAAGCCACGTCTATAGGATCGTTGTTCAGTACCTGTTCGAACTCCGCGGGCGCGACTTTGTGGGCCGCAAGGTGCATCTTGTTCCCGTCATCCCAATCAAATTCGATTCCGCCGGCCACCGCCCATATTGTATCGCAACGTATATACGCCGGTGCGTGAGATTGGGTTTCAAACCCGTAGCTGTATGGTCGCTTTCAAATAACGCTCGTTATAGCGATGACGCGTTAACGCGGTGGCCGGGATTTTCCTAGCGAAAACACGTGGCTGTTTAGACCGTCAATGTTTTTAATGATTTAGATCACATAGTACCGCTATGGCGTTATCGCGAGAACGCTAGATCGCTGGTCGCCCAATCGCCAAACCCATATTGGCGGCAACGTCCTTCAGGATCTTCGTGAGCATTGCGCCTGGCCGCTCGACCCGGTGTAATCGGGAGGTTTCTTCGAATTGGCCAATAGCAGTATCAATACCGGCGGGTCCCAGCAGTTGGGCGCATTTGCGCCACCATCGCCAGTCTTCCGGCTGTCCAGAGATCTCGCAAAGCCGGCGGACAAGTTGATCTGTGGGCTCTGGCGGATTTTCGAGTTGCTCGGTTCGGTGCGGGAGGAGCTTGGGTACGCACTTTCTGTGAAAAACAGCGATCCACTTACCTTCTCTACTGGACTTTCGCAGCTCGAATCCGGCCAGGAACGGGACTTTTTTTTGGATGAGGCCGTTGGTGGCGTTTTGGAGAATCGCTCGGACGTTATCCGGACGCTTTGCATCGATGGGCAGTGCTTTAGCCAGGTCGTCCACGAACCGCTGATGAAGCGTTTGGGACATGAACTTTTTGGCCAAGTAGATGGAGAGGCGTTGTTCGAGAGGCTTTAGTTTGTAAAAGAATGGTGCTGGAAAGCCAAGGGTGAAGAAGCCGCGGGTTCGGGCGATCTGTTGCAGGACTGAGCTGACTTCGATGAACCCGAATGGCATTTCTGCTTTGCTGTCATGTGGGTTCTCTTTGAAGTAGAAAACGCTGTTGAAAAGCTGCCAGTTCATGTCAACGTATGCTTGCCGCTCGCGGTCCCAAAAAGCGTTTTTGCAGTGGAACCGGCAACTGCAGAGTATTTCGATGTCGCGGCGGAGCCGTTGGTAATCGTGGGTGCTGGGACGGCGGATTCCGCGGCGTTGTAGGAGGTTGTAAAGGGTTCCGAACTGAATTTGATTACCTCTGCGGCCCTGCTCGGTGTAAAGCTGCAGGAGATCATACAGTACGAGTTGTGTGGTTGGGCCACCAAAACCGTATGCAGCACTTGGGTAGACTTTCCATTCACGGGTTATTGGGATTCCGTCCTTCCACCGACTGGACGATGTGTCCTTGACTGGACACGCCGATTTTCCACCGCGTCAGGTAGATTTGCACGATCCACCAGACCGATTGCGAGTCCCGCGCTACCAAAGGCACGTCCGTCAGCAGCATCAGCCGCTCCTCGCCAAACCCGTCGATCACCACCAGCCAGAGCTTTTCAGATCGACCCGGCAACTGGATCGGCCCGGCGCCATAGCGCAGTTCATATACCGTCTCCTGACCGTCCTGGATTTTCACAATCCGTGCCTTGTATTTGAGATGGCAACGGCCCGCCACTATGTTTCGATGAGGGGAATCTCTTCTTTCAAGCTGCGGGAGATGTTACTCAGCTTTACGTCTTGGCTGGCTTGGATGCCAAACAGCATCTGGCAGACGAACTTCGCCCGCAGCCTGGACAGGCCCGCGGAGAGTTCAGAAGAGAATTTGGTCAGTTGCGCTTTCAGGCGCGATTGGATTTTGCTATCGTTCACTGGGGGACGCTCCGTGATGGCCTGGATTTTTTATCAAAACCCTTCTACCACGGTTATCGTCCCCCTCCACTTCTGAATCCCGCCAAGCCGATGATTCGGCGTATCTTAGCCGATCAGACGTTCAGATTCTGGGTAAACTCCTGAAAATTTCCAGGAAAGTAAGAACCTGAGAAGTTTAGGAAGTGAAGTTTGGAGAGTTCCTGGGTGCGGTTGGCAGGACGGCTGCGCCGCGCAGACGGGCTACTATAGAAGTGATCCGCGATGTCCGAAACACCGTTTGTGCATTTGCACTGTCACACCGATTATTCACTTCTCGACGGCGCTTGTGAAATCGAGCAACTCATGGAGGTGGTCGAGCAGCAAAAGATGCCCGCCATCGCCATGACTGACCATGGCAACCTGTTCGGCGCGGTGGAGTTCTACAACAAAGCCGTCGCCAAAGGCATCCATCCCGTCATCGGCTGCGAAGTGTATGTCGCGCAGCAGGGTTATAAGAACCGCTCGGACACGAACCGCTACAACCACCTGGTGCTGCTGGCGGAAACGCAGGAAGGCTACCGCAACCTGATCGACCTGGTTTCCACGGGCTACCTGGAGGGCTTCTATTACAAGCCGCGGATCGACAAGGATCTGCTGTCGTCCCACACGAAGGGGTTGATTGCGATGTCCGCCTGCCTGAAAGGTGACATCAACGAGACCCTGCTCTCAGAGCGGTATGACCAAGCCCGCCGCCTGGCACACGAGTACCAGGACATGTTTGGGCGCGGGAATTTCTTTCTGGAAATTCAGGACCACGGTCTCGATCCCGACCGGAAGGTCGTACCGCTGGTGAACCGTCTCTCGCAGGAGAGCGGCATCCCGATGGTTGCGACGAACGATTCGCATTACCTCCGCCGGCAGGACTCGCGGGCGCACGAAATCCTGCTCTGCATCCAGACTGGAAAGACGTTCAGCGACGCTTCCCGCATGCGCTGGGACAACCCGGAGTTCTACCTGAAGAGCCGCGATGAAATGTTGCGGATGTTCGGCGAGATGGAGTCCGCGCTCGATGTGACCTGGGACATTGCGCAGCGTTGCCGCGTGAAGCTCAACAAGGTGAGCGAACCGTTCCCACGTTTCGAAGTCCCGCCCGAACACAGCACCGATACGTATTTCGAATATGTGGCGCGGCAGGGGTTTGAAAAGCGGCGCGCGCGCCTGGAGCCTCTGAGCCGCGCCGGGAAGTTGAAGCACGAGCTCGGCGAATATTCCGAGCGGCTGGATCGCGAAATCAAGATGATCCAGCAGATGCAATTCTCCGGCTATTTTCTGATCGTCTGGGACTTCATCCGGTTCGCCAAGTCCCAGGGCATCCCCGTCGGTCCGGGACGCGGATCGGCAGCGGGCAGCCTGGTCAGCTATGCGATGGAGATCACTGACATCGATCCGCTCGAATACGGGCTGCTTTTCGAGCGCTTCCTGAATCCCGAGCGGATCAACATGCCGGACATCGATATCGATTTCTGCACGCACCGCCGCGGAGAGGTCATCCAGTACGTCACCGAGAAATACGGCCGTGAGCAGGTGGCTCAGATCATCACGTTCGGAACCCTCGGCGCAAAAGCGGCGATCAAAGACGTAGGCCGCGTCCTCGATATGACGTTTGCCGAAGTGGACCGGCTGACGAAACTCGTGCCCAACCAACTCAACATCCGGCTCGCGGAGGCGATCGCCAAGGAGCCTGGATTCGAGGAAGCTGCGCGAAAGGACAACCGCGTGAGCGAAGTCCTCGAAGTAGCGCAGCGGCTGGAAGGCAAGTGCCGGAACGCCTCCGTGCACGCTGCCGGTGTCGTGATCTCGCCGGTTCCGCTGAAGGAACTGGTGCCGCTCTACCGCACGAACCGCGATGAAATCGTCACCCAGTTCGACATGAAGGGGCTCGAGAAGCTGGGCCTCCTCAAGATGGATTTCCTGGGGTTGACGACGCTCACCATCATTCGCGACACGGCCGAGCTGATCCGCAAACACAGGGGTGTACAACTGGAGATTGAGGAAATTCCGCTCGATGACGCCAAGACCTACGAGATCTTCTCCAAAGGCTTCACCAGCGGCGTATTTCAGTTTGAGTCCGCCGGCATGCGCGACATTTTGCGGCGGTACCAGCCCGCGCGTATCGAGGATTTGTGCGCGCTGAACGCGCTCTACCGGCCCGGCCCGATTCAGGGCGGGATGATCGACGACTTCATCGACCGCAAGCACGGCCGCAGGGAAGTAACTTACGATCTTCCCGAACTCAAGAGCGTGCTCGAAGAAACGTACGGCGTCATCGTGTACCAGGAGCAGGTGATGCAGATCTCGAATCTGCTGGCCGGCTATTCACTGGGAGAGGCCGATATCCTGCGCCGCGCCATGGGCAAGAAGAAACTGGAGGAGATGGCGGCGCAGCGCGAGCGCTTCCTGGCCGGCGCCGCCGAACGGGGCTTCCCTCCGAAAAAAATCGCCAGGATTTTCGACCTGATGGAGCAGTTCGCCGGCTACGGCTTCAACAAGTCACACTCGGCGGCGTACGCCTATCTGGCCTATGTCACGGCGCATCTGAAAGCGCACTATCCCATCGAGTTCATGGCTGCGCTGCTGACGTCGGAGACCGGCAACACGGACAAGATCGTGAAATACATCAACGAGTGCCGCGAAATGGGTATTCGTGTGTTGCCACCGGACGCGAACTCGAGCGAATGGAACTTCACCCCCGATGGCGAAGCGATCCGGTTCGGACTAGGCCCCATCAAAAACCTGGGACAGAACGCGGTGGAAGCGATCATGGCCGCCCGGCGCGAGGTAGGACGATTCCAATCGCTGTACCAGTTTTTCGAGAAGGTCGACCCGGCGGCCATCAACCGGAGAATGATCGAGAGCCTGATCAAGGCCGGCGCGATGGACGGCCTGGGAGGAACAAGATCGCAGTTGACCGCCGGTCTTGACGGCGCCATGGAGCACGGACAGCGCGTCTGGAAAGATCGCGCCAGCGGGCAGGCCGGTCTGTTTGCCGCCATGTTCGCCGAGCAGGGGCCCGTCGAAAAAGAGCTCCCGCGAGTGCCGGACTGGCCCGTGGGCGATCAACTCGCCGGCGAGAAGGAGATGCTCGGGTTCTATGTCACCGGGCATCCACTAGATGAGTACATGCACAAGGTGAGCGAACTGGCCACGCACGACAGCGAAAGCGTGGAGGGATTGCCGCGCGGCACCGAAGTGGCTATCGCCGGTATCTTGACCTCCATCCAGCGAAAGCGCAACAAAGAAGGCAAACCGTGGGCATCGATGCAGTTTGAAGATTTGAAAGGCCACCTGGAAGCATCCGTATTCGCCTCCAGCTACGAGGCGAATCTCCAGTTTCTGACCGAAGACAAGGCCGTTCTGGTGCGCGGCTCCGTGCTGCCGGAGGAAAACGGTCCGCCTAAGATCTCCGTGCGCGAGATCATACCGCTTGAGCTTGCGCGCGTGTCGTACCCCAGCCTGATTTCCATCCGCGTGCGCATCGGCTCGGAAAATTCCGGGGAGGTACCGGCGGCGCTGCAGCAGCTCTTTCGACGCAAGCAGGGCGATACGGACGTCCGGCTGCGGCTTGAAAAACCCCGTGATTTTTCGATGATACTGGATGTGAGCACGAAGGTTCGCCCGGACAAGGAATTCCAGGCCGAAGTGGCAAGGCTCTGCGGGCCGGAGGCACTCGAAATCTTAGGCAGCTAAACCCGAACTGCCGCCATCCTGGTAGAATCAGGCGTTGCCGAGCCGCAGGAGCGCGGCGGAGGATTCACATACCATTGAACGACGAAACCAGGGCACAGATTGAAGCGCTCGAACGCGAGATTGCCGGCTTGCGCGACCGGGAATCCGGAACGGAAGTTCGCATTGGCCAGTTGGAAGAGCAACTACGCGCTCTGCAGGAGCAGCCGACCGAGAAACATCCTTCGTGGCAGCGTGTACTGCTGGCACGGCACCCCAAGCGCCCGCACTCCCTTGATTACATCCAGCGTCTGTTCACGGATTTTCAGGAAATTCACGGCGACCGCGCGTTTTCAGACGATCCCGCCATTATCGCCGGGTTAGGCTTTTTCGAAGGCAAGCCGGTGGCGGTTGTGGGCCAGCAGAAAGGCCGCGATACCAGGCAGAAGCTGTTCCGCAACTTCGGTATGCCGAAGCCCGAAGGCTACCGGAAAGCGCTGCGTGTAATGCAACTGGCAGCCAAGTTCCAGCGTCCGGTGATTACGCTGCTGGATACCCCGGGCGCCTACCCGGGCATCGATGCCGAAGAGCGAGGACAAGCCGAAGCGATCGCGGTGAATCTGCGCGAGATGTCACGCCTGCGTGTGCCCATTATCGTGGTGGTGATCGGCGAGGGCGGCAGCGGCGGCGCGCTCGCGCTCGGGGTAGGCAACCTGGTGTTAATGCTGGAAAACGCCGTGTACAGCGTGATCTCTCCGGAAAGCTGCGCCGCCATCATCTGGCGGGATGCGGGAAAAGCGGAACTGGCGGCGGCCGCACTGCGGCTCACCGCGACCGATCTCGAACAGCTTGGGCTCATCGACACGGT
>CAADGY010000326.1 GCA_900696665.1 uncultured Acidobacteriota bacterium | reverse complement strand
TGGCGCGGCGCCGCCATCGTACTCAGCGATCTGGCCTCCACCATGTTCTATGTCGGGGGCATCGTCGAGCGTGCCATCGGGAAGCCCGCGCCCTGGTTTGTCATCGGCGTTATGCTGTTCAGTTTTGCCGTGCGTTCGGTCTACATGGAGAGCTGCAGCATGTTCGTTCGCGGCGGCGTGTACGTCGTGGTTCGGGACAGCCTTGGCCCCTTTATGGGCAAGCTTTCCGTCTCAGCCCTGGTGGTCGATTACGTCCTTACCGGACCCATTAGCTCCGTCAGTGCGGGGCAGTACCTGGGCCGCCTTTTCAATGAATTGTCCGGCATGGCTGGCATGGGGCTCTACATCGACCCGAATGGTTTCGCCACGTTCTTCGGCGTCGGCGTAACCAGCTACTTCTGGTGGATGAATACCAAGGGCATCCACGAATCGAGCGGCAAGGCGCTACGCATCATGCAGATTACTACCGTAATGGTGGTCATCCTGCTCATCTGGTGCCCTGTCACGCTCCTGTGGCGCGGCGATGCCAACCTGCCGCCGGCACCCGTGCCGGAAAATCTCCGGTTTGACAGCCACTCGCTGGGATGGCTCCAGGGAACGTTCTGGCCGCAACTGGCCGGCGTGGCAATCATCATCGCGTTTGGCCATTCGCTGCTCGCCATGAGCGGATTTGAGACGCTCGCGCAGGTGTATCGCGAGATCGCTTATCCCAAGCTCAAGAATCTAAAAATCACTGCGAATATCGTCTGCACCTACGCGCTGCTCTCCACCGGGTTGATCTCGCTGTTCGCCGTGATGATTATTCCCGACTCAGTGCGGCCGCAGTACTACGACAACCTCATCGGTGGCCTCGCCATGAGCCTGGCTGGCCCGGAACTGTTGAAACTGGTCTTTCACACGTTTGTGGTCATCGTTGGAGGCCTTATTCTCTCAGGCGCCGTGAACACGGCCATAATAGGCGCGAACGGGGTTCTCAACCGCGTCGCCGAAGACGGTGTATTGCTGAATTGGTTTCGCAAGCCGCACCGCCGGTTCGGCACCACGTACCGCATCATCAACCTCATCACTCTGTTGCAGGTGGCTACCATTCTTGCCAGCCGCGGAGATGTATATCTGCTTGGTGAGGCGTACGCCTTCGGCGTGGTTTGGAGCTTTTTCCTGAAGGGCGTGGGCGTTCTCGCACTCCGCTTCCAACGCCACGACCAGGAATACAAGACACCACTCAACCTTCACATCCGGGGAGTGGAGATCCCAATCGGCCTGGGATTGACGACCTTGCTGCTTTTCCTGGTGGCGATGGCGAACTTGCTCACCAAACAGGTTGCCACGGTTTACGGAGTTTCATTCACAGTGGTTTTGTTCTCCCTGTTCATAATCTCCGAACGCATCAGCAAAACCCGCCGCACGGCCGGCAAGCAGGCTCTGGAGGAGTTCAATCTCGATCATCAGCGGGATATCGAATCGCGAAGTCTTCGCGCGCGCCCCGGTTGCGTTCTGGTGGCGGTTCGCGATTACACGCGCATGGATCATTTCAGACGTGTGCTTCAGAAGACCAACGTGCGGCGCCACGATATCGTGGTCATGACCGTACGTCAGATGTCGGCGGGCGCGGGGGAATACGGGCTGACCGACCAGCAACTGTTCAGCGATTACGAACAGGAGCTATTCAGCCACGTCGTCGAAATGGCCGAGAAGGAAGGCAAGACGGTTGAACTTCTGGTAGTACCGGCCGAAGACCCATTCGATGCGATGGTGCAAGCGGCGGCGGCGCTGAAGGCCAGCCGCCTGGTGACGGGTGTATCCGCCAGGATGGCTTCGGAGGAGCTTGCGCGCCGGATCGGTCTTGCATGGGAGCGGCTTCCCGAACCCCGCCATGCGTTTTCACTGGAAATCATCAGCCCCGACCGGGATTCCACGTATGTGAACCTGGGGCCGCATCCACCCCGGCTGTGGCCCGAAGACGTGGACCGGCTGCACGAACTCTGGCTCCAATTGGGCGAGGAGGAAGGGCTCGGTTCGAAATTACATCACCGGGATGTTGTCGGTGTGGCGTTGCGGCTTCTCGGCAATACCCTCAGCGGTCCCGAGCGGAACAAGGTGTTGGAAGAACTGCGGCGCGAACTGAGACGGGATTAAACGGATCCGGCTCTCCGTCCCCGCTTGCGGCCCTTCGACCCCTCCTCCGCAGGCACTGGGGTTTGCGCTTCAGCCGATGCGGGATCAACCGTGGCGAGGACCTCTTTGAAGAGTTCCATCTTCTTCAGGTCTTTCTTGGAGGGCGGCGCCTGTTCGTGACGGTAGTCGTGATCGTTATAACAGGTTCTGCAGCGCACTTTTGCCGCTTGTCCATCGACAATCGACACAATCGAGTGGTTTGTAATGCGGCGGCACTTGACGCAATGATCATCGATGACATCACCAAGGCGAATTTCGTCCATGGAGGGCTCCGCTGGAAATTAAGTTGCAGTATATCAGAAAATCACAGTGGCGAACCCACGGTTTCAGACCAGCATCGGACCGATGGACGCCACCGCGGCCGAAGCCGCCATGATCCAGATGGAGTCGATTTTCGTAAATGCCAGAGCCAGAAAACTCGAGATGGAGATAGCCAAAGTGAGCGTGCCGCTTAAAGTAGTGGATGAGTTGAAATTGGACATCACAGCTTCGGAGCGCATCATCTTTCAAGCCACGCTCGAATCGATGCAGGAGGAAAATTTGCGAACCGACACGGAACATGTGAGTGCAATGATCGACGAATACCGCGCCGGTGGACTCGCCGCGGTTGGCACGCACGATGTACTCCTGGCTCTGGCAAACGGTCAGGTGGATACGCTGTTCGTCTGCACCGAACTCGAACAGATCCATCCCGGAAAGGAAGATCTGCACCGCGCTCTGGCCCCGGCTGTCGCGGAGTTGCCTGCGGGCGCTGGTGTTCGGGTCACCGATGCTTTGGTGAGGCAAGCCTATCAAACAGGCGCCCGGGTGAGGTTTATTGAAGACCCGGCACTGCTCGCAAATGTTGGAGGAGTGGGTGCGACGCTGAGATTCCGGTTTTGAACTTTCGCACTATCGAGAGCCTGGAGGCTTGTGCTTCCGCCCCGAGTATGATTGAGAGATGCGCGGGAAATGGATCTTGCTCGCCGGAATCGCCATCCTGGTGGCGGTAATCGCTGGTGCTCTTTCCGCGTTGTGGCGCGATCGGGTCGAGAGGGCCCGGCAGGCACAGGAAGAGGCCGGGACCAGAAAAGCGGGCCCCCCAGCCAGCGAAATCAGCCTTTCCGGAACAGTCCAGGCTCGGAATGTCGTGCCCGTGCCCGCCCCTGTGAACGGCACCCTGGAAATTTATTACGTGGAGGAAGGTCAGGAGGTTTACGAAGGACAACTGCTGGCCAGAATACGGAATACACGGCTCGAAACAACGCGGGATGCGGCCTCTTCAGAACTGGAGCGCATTCAAACGCGTGTCAATAACCTGGAAAGCGCCATCATCTCCGGTCGCCTGGAGGCTTCCCGCGCCTCCGCCGATGCAAACCGCGCCCGCGCTGAGTTCGAACGGTTGGAAAAGCTGTACCAGCGCCAGCGTATGCTCTACAGCGAGGGTGCAACCCCTCGCCTGGTGTGGGAAAAGGCACAGAAAGACTATGAGACGGCGAAAGCCGAATACGAGGGCCTCCAGGAACTGGCGCGTCAGGCGGAATCGCGGCTTTCCTCGTCGATCGGAGACTTGGATCAGGCGCGGGCAATGCTCAGCGAACGAACCGAGGAGTTCGAACACGCGCAGGCCGAATTGCGATCGGCCGAAGTGCACTCGCCCGTTGACGGTGTAGTGGTTGCGCGGCGGGGGCAAGCCGGCGATCCGGTGGATCCTGGAGTCCCGGACCTGTTGCGGATTGCTACGGAATTGAACTCCCTTCAAGTGACGATCAATCCCGATGCAGCTTCGCTTCCTCACATCCACCCCGGACAGCCGGCGATCGTGCAACTGCCGGAGGCCGGAAACGAATCTTTGCCCGGCCAGGTGATGGAGGTGCGGAACGGGATGGTGGTAGTCGCATTTCAGAGTCCGACTCAGGCTGTGAAACCGGGGCTTACGGCGCAGGTACGACTCAAGCTAACATAAAATTCCCATGCAATTTTTGAAGAACAGTTTGCTCGAGCTGGTCACCCAAACCTCCACGAATCTTCCTCCGGATGTGCGCGCCGCGATGGGCATTGCCCTGGAGCGGGAATCGGCCGGAACGCAGTCCTCGCAAGCGCTCGGCATCATCGCTACCAACATCGATATGGCGCGGGAGGACGAAGCTCCTATCTGTCAGGACACCGGCATGCCGACGTTTATCGTCCACACACCAGTGGGAACGAACCAGATTCAGATCCGCGACGCTATTCAAGAGGCGGTCGCGGAAGCGACAAAGAACGGTAAGCTGCGCCCGAACTCAGTCGATTCCCTGACCGGCAAGAACAGCGGTAACAACCTGGGGGAAGAAACTCCCGTCATTCATTTCGAGCAGTGGGAACAGGACGAGATCGAAGTAAAGCTGGTGTTGAAGGGCGGCGGTTGCGAGAATAAGAACATCCAATACTCGCTGCCTTGCGAACTCGATCACCTGGGCCGCGCGGACCGCAACCTGGAAGGCGTTCGAAAGTGCATCCTGCATGCCGTGTGGCAGGCGCAGGGTCATGGTTGCGCTCCGGGAGCTCTTGGCGTCTGTGTCGGCAGCGACCGGGGGCACGGTTATCATCTGGCGAAGATGCAGTTGTTCCGCACGCTCGATGATGTGAACCCGGTTCCGGAACTGGCGGAACTCGAAACCTCGATCATGCAGGAAGCGAACCGGCTGGGCATCGGCGCCATGGGGTTCGGAGGGAACGTATCGCTCATCGGCTGCAAGATCACCGCGGCGAATCGTCTACCCGCCAGCTTCTTTGTATCCGTCGCCTATGACTGTTGGGCGTTCAGGCGGCTCGGCGTCCGGCTGGATGCGCGTGATGGAGCAATTACGGAATGGCTTTACCGCGACCCTGAACGCCCCGTCACAAAGATGGCTGCCTCCACCGGCTTCTCGCTTACCGGACGCGAAGTGGTGCTCACACCGCCGCTGACGGAAGAAGCCGTCCGCGCGCTGAAGGTTGGTGACGTGGTCCTCGTGACAGGCGAAATCTTTACCGGACGCGACAACGTTCACCACCACCTGATGTCGCACGAACCCCCAGTGAATCTTCAAGGCGCCATCATTTATCACTGCGGTCCCGTAATGTTGAAGCAGGGCGAAGAGTGGACGGTGAAAGCCGCGGGTCCGACCACCAGCAGCCGCGAGGAGCCCTACCAGGCGGAAGTGCTGCGGCGTTACGGAGTGCGGGCGGTGATCGGAAAGGGCGGTATGGGAGCACGAACGCTCGCCGGTCTAAAGGAAACCGGAGCGGTCTACCTGAATGCTATCGGAGGAGCGGCCCAATACTACGCACGCTGCATCGAGAAAGTATTAGGAGTACATTGGACGCAATTCGGCATCCCGGAATCCATGTGGCATCTGCGCGTCCGCAATTTTCCCGCCATCGTCACAATGGATTCGCACGGCAACAGCCTTCACGCCGATGTGGAGGCGCGGACCGGAGAAGCCCTGGAGGCGGTGCAGAAGGCGTAAGCCGGCTGCTATTCCGCTCGAATTTTCGAAGCGCGTACACGGTTGCGGCCGGCGCCGGCAAGCCGCCCGCCGTATAATTCGGCCGCACCGGCGAACGGGCGTTGGGGTCCGCATAGGATGGGTCCTCCAGTGATCCCGTAGTGATCAGTTTCGGTTCCGGTCCTGGCGCACAATCACGCCTGTCCCAGTCTGAAATCCATTTGAGGAACACCGCTTGTCAAAGGCGCTGAACTCATTCACCGGCCCCGAACGGGCGGAGGTTCCGGCGGTGCGCAGCGTCGCGGTGGCGGCGGCCGCCATTAGACCGGCGAGCGCCTGCCCCGCCTGGAGCTGAGCGGACGCTACTTCTCGAAACGAACGTAGCCCCAGTGCTCGGGCCGGTGCATATCGATGGCCCACTGGGGCGACCACACCCAGTTGTCCTCCCTGACACCCTCGATCTTGCGGTATTTGCCCTCCAAGATCTCGTGCTTCCATTCCACCCGTGAGAAATTCACCCGCCACTCATCGCCTACTGACGGCGGCACACGCCGGTTGGCACGCGCTTTTAGAGCATCCCATGGAATCGCGATCTCCACCGACCAGCCGCGATCAGCATCGCGCGGATTATTCAGAGTTCCGTCAACCCACACCGCGGTTCTGAGGCCAGGTATCTCCCACCCGTTGTCGGCCTTGCCGCCGTCGCGATACGCCTTGGGTAAGAACAGGTCCCAGCCGGTATTGAGGGCATTTATTTCGAACTCGTAATAGTCGGCTCCGTTGCCATCCGGGTCGATGAACACCTCAAAATCGTTGTCCATGCAGATCACGGCATCGTGCTCGGTGAGGGATCCCCAGACGTGGGGTTCTTCGAGCTCGGCGGCGACGTAGAAGTAGCGGTCGTCCCACAGCATCTTGGCGCGCGTGCGGAAGCGCGGCTTGGGTTTCGACGGGCCTTCGATGTCGAGGAAGTATCCCGTCCACGCAGCACGACGCCACGCCGCGTCGTCCAGCCGGCCGTCGATTTTCACTGGCGCCGCTGAGCGGTGGCACGTGTACCGTTCTGGCGGGGTAACGGCATACGTTATCAGAGCGGATACGAGGGCAGAAAG
Source organism: uncultured Acidobacteriota bacterium (assembly GCA_900696665.1). Taxonomy (GTDB): domain Bacteria; phylum Acidobacteriota; class Terriglobia; order Bryobacterales; family Bryobacteraceae; genus CAADGY01. The sequence goes on along the minus strand of CAADGY010000326.1, from coordinate 1,574 downwards.
GGTAATTCGTTGCAGGATCATCCCCTGTAAGATATATCACCCGAACGTGTCAGGGGCGGGGGTCTCACGATTGAGCAGGCAGCCCGGTAAATGGCGGTAATCGGGGAGTTCCCGGACTCTCAACAGAAAGTCTTAGCGGGTGTTCACTGCTCTCACGGTCTACCGTGCGGAGAGATCGAATACCGCCATCACGGGGAAGTGATCGGATGGATAGCGCCCGCTCTCGTTGTAGGTAATGGTCTCCGCCGAGACAGGCTGCACACCGCCGCGGTATAGAATCCAGTCAATACGCGGACCGGTGTCTCGTCCCGTGAAGCCGTTAAAAGTACCGGTGGGTCCGCTGGTGGCTGGCGCCGTTCTCCAGGCGTCTTTCAAATCGCTCGTCAGAATCGCGTAGGGTTCGCTTGATTCCGCCGCCGTATTGAAGTCGCCGGTGACGATCAGCGGAGTACCGATGGGCAAGCTCCCGATACGCTTGGCGATCACGCGGGCACAGTTCGTTCGCGCTTCGGCGTCTTCGCGCCGGTGTGGAAAATGGGTATTGTACAAATAGAACTTCTTACCCCCCGCCGTCTGGAATAGCCCCCAGGTCACCATTCTCGGAAGGCTCACGTCCCACGACATGCTTCCGGGAACTTCGGGGGTTTCAGATAGCCAGAAATTGCCGGAATTGAGCAGCGTAAGCTTGGAAGGTTTATAGAATACGCCCATGTGCTCATCGGTCTGATTGCCGCGCCTGCTTACGCCGAACCACTTGTATTCGGGAGCCTTCGCCACGATATATTGGCCTTGCTCATGAAACAGTTCCTGTGTGCCGAAAACATCGGGATCGTACTTTTGAATGGTTCTGACCAGCAGGTCGCGGCGCTTGTCCCAATGGTTCTCGCCATCGGACTTCGATGGAAGCCGGACGTTGAAGCTCATGACCTTGAGCTGTTCAGCCCACAGCGCTGGCAGGTGCGCAAGGCCCACCAGCAAGATCGCAAAATGCCGCCGCTTTTTGTTCATGATGCCGGACTCTCTATGAACTCATAACCGTGATCCGCGATTTGAGCCCACAGGATTTCCGAACTATGCCCATGCAGCTTGAAGATCTGGCTCACAAGATCGCAAACCTGCGCGCAATCCCGTTCATAAAAAACAAGCACTGATGGGCCCGCGCCGCTCAAAGCACACCCCAGCAGACCGGGCGCTCTCAGTTTCAAGATATCTTCCAGGCCGGGAACCAGCGGAGCGCGGTACGGCTGATGCAGGCGGTCTTCCAGTGCCGCCGGAAACGCGCTGGTGGTTCCCGTGGCAAGCGCGGCAATCAACAGGGCAGACCGTTGCACATTGAAAATAGTGTCGGCCCGCGAGTACGAATTGGGGAGCACAGCGCGCGCTTCCGAAGTCGGCAGTATGAAGTCCGGCACGACAACCGCGACGCCATAGCGCTCCGGCAACTCAATGCGGACGGCACGGGCGACACCGCCTGAATCGATTGCGCTGGCGACGATGGAGCCGAGAACGCACGCCGCGAGATTATCGGGATGCCCCTCGATTTGCGCGGCTTCATCGAGAATGCGCAGCGGCTT
>CAADGY010000325.1 GCA_900696665.1 uncultured Acidobacteriota bacterium | reverse complement strand
GGCGCACGGGCGGGTGATCGCGGTTGACCACTACGAACAGGCCAACGGATTGATCCGAGATCATCAGCCCCGATACGCCGGCTGGCATGGAAATCAAACCCGTTCTGATTCCCTGAGCTTCGAGCAGAGCGGGCAGGTCGGACAACGGTGCGGATCCCAATCCAAGCCTGCGGCGCTCTTCAATCGCAGCCTGCGTTCCGCTTTGAATGGCATCCCATTTTGAGCCCAACGTTACGGAAGGGTAGGCACCGACGTTTCCCGTGCTCCTCGTGATTCCCAGGAGTTCTTCGAGATCCCGAAGTTGATGCCCAAGGGCAATGCAATCACGAAGCGCGGCCTTTACACCGTCACCGGTATCCTCCTCCGATCGGAAAAGCACGGCCGCGAGGCCCGAGATGCTAAAGCTCGGAGCCAAGAACTCGCGTATATCGCGGGCATACAGGTGCGCGAACCTGGAAAGCTCTATTCCGGAGACGGATCGGCCCCCGAGTTCGATCTGCGCGATGGTGGCCCGCGCCATGCCCATCTCAGTGGCGGACTCTTCCTGCGTGAGCGCACAAGCCTCACGAGCCTGTTTCAACCGCTTGCCTAGCTCTATTTGATCGATCGGCATGTCGTGACCTCTCAGCTTACCAACGGCAGACAACGAGGCGTGGTGAAGTCCAAAGCAATGTGCGTCAGGTACCCTGCAACCACTCCCGCGAGCAATCCGCTCAGCATGCGAAGCGCGATCGCAACGGCCCCGTACCAGGCTGCCAGCAGCGGATCGGCAGTATGAAGCCGGAGTCGCGAGTAGTCGTCTGCTTTGCGGCGCAGATACCCCTGCCACCCGTCCAAGCCTCGAATCCAGGCAGCGGCACTCGCGCCAACTGGGATCAACGCGTGGGCCAGCGCTCGATGCCCAGGGTGAAAGGGCGGATCCAGGACATCAGGGAGAACACCCCCCAGGAGGCCTCCGACAGCGCCACCGAGAGTCTCCTGAAACCGATGGATCTCGTTGTTTAGTGGAGACTTATGGTGCGCGAAGACGGCGCCGGCAGGGCTGGACGTGGCTATGTGAACTGATCGGTTCGGCATACTCTCCCCTACGAAGATCATAACAGATCATGGCAAAAATTGGAATATGTGTTATGATGTGAGTAGGAGATAGACCCTAGCAGTGCTACTGGTAGAACCTGAGCGTCCAACTCTGCCATCAAGCCGAGTCGAATGGCTCGATCGTCATTTGGAGCGAATCTGCGTTCTGTCTGAGCTCACCCCCACTCAGTATCGGAACGCCGAAGAAAAATACAAGGCTGTGGGGACTTGGCTTGCGGCTCCCGGAAGCGCGCTAGCCCCTCTTGCGCCCGTGATCTACCCACAGGGGTCGATGCTTCTGGGGACCACGGTTCGACCGTACAACAGTCGGCATGAGTATGACCTCGATCTGGTCTGCCAACTCCATCGGTGCGATCACAAGCCGCCGATGGTCGTTTACCAATGGGTTCAAGACCGGCTTGCAGCAAACCAGGTCTACAAAGAAATCCTCGAGCCGCTGAAGCGATGCCTGCGGTTGAACTATGCTGGCGCTTTCCACCTGGACATCCTCCCAGCATGTCCAAATGATCAGCTGGGGAATGGCGCCATTCATGTGCCCGACCGGAAACGGGAGTGCTGGAAAGACAGCAATCCCAAAGGCTTTGCAGCCTGGTTCTTCGAAAGGTGCGTCATCCGCGACGTTCTTGCCGAACGGGTGTTGAAGGCGACCGTGGAACCACTCCCCTCGGCCGTTCCCTCGGAATACAAATATCCACTGCAGCGGATCGTCCAGTTAATGAAACGGCACCGGGATATATTCTTCGCCGGCGGCCGGGACATCGCACGTTCAGTCATCCTTACCACGCTCGCTGGAGAATTCTACGGAGGTCAGCGCTCGCTGAGTCTGGCGCTGGAAGCCGTACTCGACGGCATCAATGCAGCGCTTGAACGGCATCCGACTGTCCCTCGAATCGAGAATCCAGTTCATCGCGGGGAGAACTTCGCGGACACTTGGGATCAGGCGAAGTACGACGAGTTCCGAGCCTATCTCCGCAACTTCCGCCACACGTTGAAACGAGCACTTCGTCCGAGCCTAGTCGAGGAACGCGAAGGTCTGGAGGCTCTCAGCGGACCACTTGGCGAACTGTTCGGCGCTGAGCGCGTCCGCGAGGCGCTTCGACTGGAGGCCGCCGGACTGAACGAGAGCCGAGATAAGGGTGCGCTTGGCATCACTGCGGCAGGGCTCCTGTCGACAAACATCACGGCGCCAAAGATGGTGCCGGTTCCTAGGAACCAGTTTTTCGGACGTTGATGAGCAGGATCAGAACAATCGGCATTCGTGAACAAGCTGCGTGGATGCGTAGCCGGTACCCGGCTTTCCGCTGTGAGGTCCATGGTGGACTTCTGGTGTGCCGTGGGGAATTGCAGCCCGGCCCAGTTTACGCCACCTACAAGGCCCTGATTGAATATCGTGTTGGCCGCTGGCCGAAGGCGTTTGTACCAGGGGACCAATTGAAACCGCTCGAACCCGGGGAAAAGATCCCGCATACCTATGGCCCCGATCAGCCTTGTCTCTTCTACCCGAACCGCCAGTCATGGAGATCGGACATGAAGCTGGCCGACAAAATTGTGCCCTGGT
>CAADGY010000324.1 GCA_900696665.1 uncultured Acidobacteriota bacterium | reverse complement strand
TCTCCGGATCGAGCCGGCCGACGTAGTGAATCAACCGCGATTTGGCGCTGTTGCCGGGAATAATGACCTCGCCGTCATGCCCGCCCTTCAACGCGGACTCGCGGTTGTCGAGGCGGAATCCACCCTTGGGTCGTTCTGGACCATGACAACGAAGACAACTTTGTTCGAGGATCGGTTTGATGTCGGAGGCAAAGTTGACCTGGTTGGTTGCGGGCGGCGGGAGTGCGGACAGGTCCAACTCAGCGGCGCAGACGGAGAAATTGAGCCAACCAACCGCCAACACCCAACTCACCCGCGCACGATGCCCGGGGTGTTGAAAGTGGAAGCTGAAATGTTGGAAGCTTTTCACCTTGCCGGTTCAGTAAAGGTGATGCGGGTTGAAGTTCGAGCCATGCACGGCGGTGTGGCAACCCGCGCTCCAGCAACCGCCGAGTCGCAGCTTGTCCGTGTGATCCTCCTTGCCGATGAAGATCCGACCCGGCGCGTTCTGCTGCTGGGCATGGCATTTGAGGCAAAGGTTGTTGTCGCGCTCGAGCAACAGTTTGGCGTTCACGGACCCGTGCGGATGGTGGCAGATGGTGCAACCCTCCCGCAGCGCCTCATGCTCGAACACAAACGGCCGCGCCTGCTCGCGATGACATTGGGCGCACGACTGGTTGAGACGCGCCATGGCCAGGCCGCCGGCCGGCTTGAAAATGTCGGCGCCGTGCGGATCATGACACTGGACACAGTTCATCCTGCCTTCGAGAACCGGGTGATGCTGGGGCAGGCGGAATTCGGCGTGCGTCTCCAGGTGGCAGTTGAAACAGGTCGCGGGGTCGCTGCCCGGATTGACGATGAACCGGCCGCGCCCGCCACCAACGGCGACGTGCTTGCTGCCCGGGCCGTGACAGGATTCACATCCGCTCTGGCCGCTCGAAGCCACCACGCCCGGCAGGTAAATGCGCGCGTGCGGGCTGACCGGAAACAGGCGGACGTAATTCGTATGGCACTCGTAGCAGGCCTGGTTGCCAACGAAGGTCGCACCTGGAATTTCCGGCGGAACGTAAACCGTGCGGGGAATGGTGGAACAGGAGTTGACGAGGAATCCGGCCAGCAAAGCCAGCGCGGCCACGCAGACACACAGCCGCAGTTTCATCGCGGGCCTCCGGGGATTTTTCCCGGGCGGGTTGTGCCGCGTGGAATACATCGCCCCACGCGAACACTCATCTGACTCGTCCACTGGAATTGAGAACCAGTCATTGGTTGACGCCAGGTCGGCTCAGGGTTTGAGGGGATAATGCCCAACACCGAAATCAAGTCCAGCCCAAGCTTTCGTGAAGGTCACGGTTCATCCAGCCCGGGTCAGTCCCTTGGTCCAGAAGTGAGCCTGCCACACGCTGATTCCGACGATCCTTGGGCCGGCCTTGCCACGGCGTCCGCCACGGGCGGAAGGAAGCTTGCGCACCTCTCCGTTCTGAGAGGCGTGAATCTGCCCGAGTCCATGAAAGGTCTCCACACTGACGACTTCGTGCATGGAAACCCTTACCCGCGGTTGCCCAACGCCAGCTTTTCCCGCGGCGCCCGGGCCGGCTGGAAAGTCGGCGTTACTGACAGACGGTTCATCGAAAGGTTGGCGCCGTTGCCACCTGGCGCCGAAACATCTCCTCACCTGTGCGTTCGTACGTGAGCGGGCGCGCGTCGGAAATCTGATCGGTGACAACGGCGACTTCACGCTTCTAGGACGCTCCAGCCGGAGGATTGTTCCCGCCGGCGATTTTGCGCTCGAAACTCCGCGCGCGTGCCCGCACCTTGCATCCGCAGGTGCAACTCTTGCGCGGGAACAAATCGTGCCCCGCACGCTCATACAATTGCTGCGGCAACATGGCTGACGGCTTGGATTTTGATAACGTGGTGGCTCGTTTTTACGAGCCGCTTTACCAGTTCGCTTTCAGCCTGACCCACAAGGAAGCGGATGCCTGTGATCTGACGCAGCAGACTTTTTATGTCTGGGCAACCAAGGGCCACCAATTGCGCGACCCGGCCAAAGTGAAAACCTGGCTGTTTACCACCTTGCACCGCCAGTTCCTCGAATCCCGGCGCCGGCTGGTTCGTTTTCCACATCACGAACTGGACGCAGCCAGCCACGAACTCCCGGTCATCAGCCCCCGCGTCGCGAATCACCTCGATTCCGCCCAAGTCCTCGCTGCCCTGTCGCGCGTGGATGATATTTACCAAGCTCCAGTGGCCCTGTTCTATCTGGAGGATTGTTCCTACAAGGAAATCGCGGAGATACTCAACGTGCCCATGGGCACCGTGAAGTCCCGCATCTCACGCGGCATTGGACAACTGCAGGCGCTGCTGGCCGACGCGGCTGCTTCCGTCAACCCATCTCCGAAACGAAAAGTGTGAACGCTCAACAGGCCAGAGCAATCCTCCAGTCGTATCGGCCCTGGGCGGCGGACACCGACGACCCGGACTTGGCCGAGGCCCTGGCACTGGCCCGCAAGGATGCCGAACTGGGCCGATGGTTTGAGGAACATTGCGCCGTGCAATCCGCCATCCGCGAACGATTCCGGCAGATTACCGTTCCACCCGCCCTGAAGGAGCAGATCCTCGCCACGCAGCTCGCAGGTTCAAAAGTTGTGTGGTGGCGGCGGCCCGTCTCGCCCTGGATGGCGGCCGCGGCGGTCTTCGTGGTGGCGATGGGCCTGACGGCGCTCTGGCTGCTTCCGCCTGCCGCACCGCTGGAAAGGATCAACACGGCCACTTTTCGCGCCCGCATGGAAGGGCAGGCCTTGCGCGTTTACTCCATGACTCTGGAAACCAATAACCTGGACCAAATCCGCGCCGAACTCGGCCGGCAAAGTGCCCCGGCGGATTTCGTCCTGCCCGGGAAACTGGCGGAGACGCCGCTGGCCGGTTGTGGCGTGCTCAAGTGGCAGAACAAACCGGTTTCCATGATTTGTTTTCTGACCGGCCAGCCGCTGCCACCCGGCAGCAAGAGCGATCTGTTCCTTTTTGTGGTGGAACGCAGCGCCCTGCCCGACGCGCCAGCGACCCCCACCCCCGAGATCAAGCCGGGGACGAAGCTCATCACCGCCACGTGGAGCGCCGGAGACAAGATCTATGTGCTGGCCACAACCGGCGACGCCGACTTCATTCGTCAGTACTTCTGAACTCCAAGCCGACCGGAGATTCCATGGTGGTGCATCTTTCACCACGCGAGCCGCAAAGTCCTCGCGCTGATCACGCGGCCTTGCGGGAACTGCGAAGGCTGGCGGAAAACCCACCGCAACCCGCCGACAACTCCAGAATCGCCTAAAAACAGCGCTTGCTTTCAAGCGTGGCTTGATTATTTTCCACGCTCCCCGCTTCGGGGGATGACGACAACACAGCGACCAATAAAGATTTATGGCAGTAGCAGCAAACGACCTTCGCCGGGGACAGGCGATTGATTACAACGGCGACATTTGCGTGGTGTTGGACGTGCAACATCGCACGCCCGGCAATCTCCGCGCCTTTGTGCAGGCCACGCTCCGCAGCATCCGCACCGGCAAATCCTCGGACGTCCGGTTCAGTTCCACCGAAAAGGTCGAAACTGTCCCGATGATGACCAAGAAAATGGAATTCAGCTACAAGGACGGCAACGACTTCGTTTTCACCGACCCGGAAACTTACGAAACGGTCACACTCGTCCCCGAACTGGTTGGCGATGCCAAGAATTACCTGGTGGAAAATGGCTCGGTGACGGTGACCTTTGTGGAGGAGAAGGCCGTGACAGTGGAGATTCCACCCAGCGTGGTGCTGACCGTGACAGATGCGCCCGAAGGCATCCGGGGGGACTCCGCCAACAACGTGCAGAAAGCCATCACGGTCGAAACCGGTATCACGGTTCAAGCGCCACTGTTCATCAAGACCGGCGAGAAGATCAAGATTGATACCCGCACCGGCAAATACATGGAGCGGGCTTAAAGCCGCAACCCGTCTGGGCTCGAGATTCCCACACGAGCAGCCCGCCGCGAGCGGGCTTTTTCATTCGGAGGAGTCCAGCTTCGGCTGAAACCCAAACCGCTTTGCCAGTCCGAGCGACGAATTGAGTGACTTCACGCCCGCCGTGCAGGTCGGATCGGATAACGAGGCCGCAGCCAGGCAGACACCGGTGAGCAGGCAACGCTGAAGCTCCCAGCCCTC
>CAADGY010000323.1 GCA_900696665.1 uncultured Acidobacteriota bacterium | reverse complement strand
CGCCATCGTCGAGGTTTTGGTGACCAAGACCGTTCGTGCGGCCAGGCGGGAGGGCGTGCGTTGCGTGACCGCCTCGGGCGGGGTGACGTGCAATCGCGCGCTGCGAACCGAACTGACCGCCGCCTGCCAGCGCGCGGGTCTGCGCCTGCGTCTGGCGGAGAGGAGCCTTTGCACCGACAACGCGGCGATGATTGGCATCCTGGCGGAGCGGAAACTGCAGCGAGCTGAAGTTCGGCAGGACTACGACGCGGACATTGCGCCAGCGCTGCAATTAACATGAGCCAGCCGGCAACGAATTCCACGGACTTCGTTTCCCGGCTTTGCCCCAACTGCGGACTCTGCTGCAACGGCGTGTTGTTCGGTGATGTGGAATTGCAGCGAGGCGACAACCCCAAGCGCCTTACGGAACAGGGGTTGAACTTGTTTCGCAAGAGTCGGAAGACCTGCTTTCGTCAGCCTTGTGCCTGCTTCGATGGGAAGTGGTGCCAGGTCTATGCGGATCGTCCAAACCGTTGCCGAACTTTCGAGTGCCGGCTGCTCAAGCAGATCCAAGCTGGAGCGGTTACGGCGACCGCAGCGCTTCGCAACATTGCCGAGGCGCGCCGGGCGACCGAGCAGGTGCGGAGGCTCGTGCGGGAACTCGGTCACACCGACGAAAGCGTGCCGCTCAACCGTCGCTACGCCGCCATCGCCGCGCAGCCCATTGATCTGGCGACGGACGAGGAGCGGGTGGAGCGGCGCAGTGAACTGATGCTGGCGGTGGGCCGTCTGGTCAGGATTCTCGAACGGGATTTTCTGGGTCAGGGCTGAACCAGACCTCTTCGCGCGTGTATTTCGGCTTTTTGCAGGTGCGCTAGTCTCCCGGAGGGGCGGCTTACCAGCCGCCCCACAGGCCAGGCGGCCGATAAGCCGCCTCTCCAGCATCCACGCCGTCCACGCGGCCACATGCAGGCAGACCTGGTTGCGAGATGGTTAGATGCGTCTCCTCATCGCGCGTCCGCAGATTTTCGTGGCCAAGCGCCGCGGCACCGGTTAGAACCCCTGCGTGTCCAACGCCACCCCAGCCCGTGCGGACCACCCGCCATCAGCCAATTCGCCCGACGGCAAGCCGGCTTCGCGATTGACATCGGTGGATGCCTTTCGCGGCTTTGTCATGTTTTTGATGATGGCGGAGGTGCTGCATCTTTCGCGGGTGGCGCGGGCGTTGCCGGAGAGCGGGTTCTGGAAGTTTCTGGCCTATCACCAGAGTCACGTCGAGTGGATCGGCTGCTCGTTGCACGATTTGATTCAACCGGCGTTTTCGTTCCTGGTGGGCGTGGCGCTGCCGTTCTCGCTCGCCAGCCGGATGGGGCGCGGTCAATCCCGGACGCGGATCACCTGGCACGCCGCGTGGCGGGCGCTGGCGCTGATCTTCCTGGGGGTCTTCCTGCGGTCCATTGGCAAGCCACAAACGTACTGGACGTTCGAGGACACGCTCTCGCAAATCGGTCTGGGCTACTTCGCGCTGTTTATGCTGGGTTTTCGACCGGTGCGCGATCAGTGGATTGCGCTGGGACTGATCCTCGCGGGTTATTGGTCGGCGTTTGCGCTTTATCCGTTGCCCGGGCCGGACTTCGAGTACGCGAAAGTCGGCGTGCCCAACGACTGGCCACACTTGATGAGCGGGCTGGCGGCGCATTGGAACAAGAACAGCAATCTGGCCTGGGCCTTTGACACGTGGTTTCTGAATCTGTTCCCGCGCGAAAAACCGTTCGAGTTCAACGGCGGCGGTTATGCGACATTCAGTTTCATTCCGACATTGGGCACGATGATCCTTGGGCTGATCGCCGGCGGGATGTTGCGCAGCGAACGCTCGTCGTTGGACAAGGTGAAATGGCTGGCTCTCGCTGGCCTGGTCTCGTTGGCCGCAGGCGCGGCACTGGGCTGGCTTGGTGTCTGTCCGGTGGTCAAGCGCATCTGGACGCCAAGCTGGGTGCTTTACAGCGGCGGCTGGTGTTTCCTGTTGCTGGCCGGATTCGTTGCCGTGATTGACTGGTGGGGGCGCAAGGACTGGGCTTTTCCGATTGTGGTCATTGGGATGAATTCGATTGCCGCGTATTGCATCGCGCACTTGTTCGACGGCTTCATTGGAAAGGCGCTGAAGACGCATCTTGGCCAGGATGCGTTCAAGCTGTTTGGCGACGCCTACGAACCGCTCGTCCATGGCGCGGCGATCCTGTTCTTCCTGTGGTTAATCTTGTTCTGGATGCATCGGCGGAAGTTGTTCTTGAAGATTTAGCGAGGTAGCACAGCGCATTTGATCTGCCGCCGTGCTATCCTTAGCCTATGCACATGGACGGCAAAACAATCCGTTGCGCATTGACGGAGACTTCGCGTGAGAGCGATCCCACGCTTAAAAGTCTGAAACTGGCGTCACTCTGCAGCGCGCTTTGGAGGGAACGCGGCGTCGAGTTGGTCGTAGTCGGCGGCTCGGCCATCGAGTTCCTGACGGAAGGCGCTTACGCCTCCGGAGACTTGGACCTGTGCCATATCACGGCTGTGAGTCTTCCCATTCGCGACCGACAGCAGGTGATGGGTTTGCTTGGGGCAGAAGGCGGACCGCGAAACTGGAAGGTGGCCGGGATGTATGTGGATCTATTGGGGCGCGCCGAGAGTTTCGCCCGAACTTCGTATCGTCGAATCGAAGGACCGTATGGCGAAGTGTTGGTGATGAAACCGGAGGATCTGCTGGTGGAACGCGTGTTGGTTTCGACGTATCCTAAGCCCAATGCGACGGCACGCGCTTGCGCCCGTGAATTGGCAGTCGTCGCACTGGACGGCGTCGTCAAGATAAACTGGGCCGAGGTCCTGCGGGTTTCCAATCTACCCCAGTACCGTAACACCGAAGATTGCAAGGCGCTGGTGCGCGAAGTGGCTAATGAACTCAAAATCAAAAATCCCTTCGATTCCCATTGAAGGTTCGATCAGCTACGAAGACTGGCTCAAGGGGCGTCGTTATCGGCGTGAACTGAGCGAGCGGGTTGCGCCGGGGATCATCCGCCGCAAGAGCAGCTCGAAGGACCGGCGGCTGAGAAAGCTCTTCATCGGCGAGCGCGGACTGCCCTTCACGCCCACCGGGGATTTGTGAT
>CAADGY010000322.1 GCA_900696665.1 uncultured Acidobacteriota bacterium | reverse complement strand
TCTGCGATCCGGTCCTTCTCCGTCGGCTCCGGCTTGATGGCCGGGCGTTCGAGCGTCGCGATCATGTGGCCCTCGCCGGGGCGGGTTGGTTGAAGCGACGCGGACCCTTGCCATTCTTCTGCCCGGTCATTTCGAGCAGTTCATCAATCAGCCCGGACGCCTCCAGCTTATTCAGCTTGCGCACACCCTTGCTGAAACGGTCCTGGGCGAGTTGCTCGACGGCATTCTTGTCAAGACGATGCTCATCGGTGAGCTTCAGGATCAGGTCACGTTGGGCGTTGCTGCATTCCCAGCGGTCTTGGCCATTGCCATTGCTGCCGCCGTTGCGCGTCTGGCTGTGACCGTTGCCATTCTTGGGGGCGGGCTCAGGCAAGTAGCCAACGCGCTGCAATGAGGTGTCCACGGCAGTTTGCAGCAGGCCATACAAGCGGTCGCTTTCCGCCTGGACGGTGCTCAGGTCGGTGATCTCGGTTCGCAAGGTCACCATGAACTGGTGGCTGCTGTAATGCGGTAAACCGATTTTCTTCGAGTAGTTTGCTTCGAGGATGATGGGCATGTGTTTCCTTTCTGTTGTGTTTTTGGTTTTGAGTTTGGGACGAAATGACGAAGCCCGACATCGCGAGATGCCGGGCTTGGTGACCGCGACACGATTAGCGTGGCGCGAAGTGGTGCAGGGGATTTACGCCGAAGCCCCGGTTGTGAGCCAGGGCTTCGGCGAGGGTTGGTTGAGGGACGCTCGCCGGGGTGGGGAAGGGCGAACGTCGTTACAGCACCGGTCGCCATCGCCTGCAAAGCAAACGACAACGACCTGTTACTGTCATTTACTTATAGCCCGGAAACAGCGGCCGTTGCAGGCTGGCTTACTGTCGCACTGACCTTTTCATCTGGGGACTTTGGGGCGGGTTGGGTCGGTTCGTCGGCCAGCAATGCTGCCATGGGCACTGAAGCCCGCCTTCGATGGTCCGCGTAGAATGCCGCCGTTGTAGCTAGGTTTGAGTGGCGCAATTGACGGCTGGCGGCGTGAATGTCCGCACTGGCGCAGATGATCGATCCAAATTCTTTTCTCAACTGATGCAGCGGCTTGTTTCCCTTCATGCCCTGCTTCCGCAGCCATGCCGTCACTTTGATAAACACCGACTCGCAGCGGTAATACTGGACCGCCGCAGTTGCCACTGGCTTCAGTTCCGGGGCAACCACGAAGCCCGTCTTCTCAGCGGTGTGATACTTCTTCAGTTCGTCCAGCAACCCCTGATCAAGATAAACGCTGTCCTCAGAATCCTCAGTCTTGGTTTTATGGTTTTCGTGACTGCAAACCTGGAGCAGTGACTCCTTGAAATCGATCTCGTCCCACCGGAGCGCATCAATCTCGCTGCGGCGCAAACCGGCACCCAGCGCGAGCAAGATTACTTTCCAGGCATCAGGTTCATTCGGTTGGAGTTCTGTCCGGGCATTCTTCAGCAGTTCCTTTGCATTGATGCTCGACTTGTATCTTGTGCGGCCCTGCGCCTCCAGTTCCACCCCCTCAAAAGGCAAAGGTTTTGGCAGTTTCACCCCCTTGTCCTTGAACCGCGCCACAATGCTGCGCGAAAACAAGGCCCGCGCATTTCGCAGAAAGCTGGTGATGTTGCGGGCCGCCCGCTCGCGGTCTTTATCATTCTTGCCTGCTGCCGCGATAGTCTTGTCCTTCCAATCGCCGATCACCGCGGTCGTCAGTTTGGCCAGGGGAATCTCGTCCGAGACACGCCGCCATTCGTGGGACTTGGGGTGAAACCGGGCTTTGCTTTTATCAGCGGCGCCGGTGGCTTCACGAGCAATCTTGCGCAGCGCATACGCGTAAATTTCCGCCGTTCGTGGACGCACCCGCAAATGGGGTTGCACTTGAGTCAGGTAATCCCCCAACGTCAATGAACTCATTGCCCGAATCGCCTCAATCCGGGGGCAGAATTCCTTGAGTGCGGTTTCCCAATCCGTGGCGCGAAGTCGCTGGTAAAACTTCGTGGCCCGGCGAGCGGCTTCCTCCTTGTTGTTTGAGTTCAGCGGGATCTTCTCCCGCCGGCCAGCGTGCTGGAGCTGCACAGACCATTCGGCGATTTCGCGACGTTCCGATCCGTAGTCGTAGGTGCGGCGAAACAGACGCGCTCGCCAGTGATCCACACTATAGCGCGATGCACGGACGCCCTTCTTTGCCGGGGAAGTCAGATGGTGAAGTGAGACAGAATTCTGGCTCGTTTCTGTCTCACTTTTTGAGTCTTTCAAAGGCGCATCGAGTAGCATGACGGCGCAAATGTTGACCCTTAACTAGCTAGGGAGCAACACTTTCCAATACTCCTTAATGCGCCTTGGTGCGCCTTGGTGCTACAGCACAATCGCAGACTTCGGATCAGAAGATTGCAGGTTCGAGTCCTGCCGGATGCGCCAGTTTGATTGGTACATGTGCCGGCACGAATCTCCGGCCCTGACAGCATCCATGTCATTATGCACCGGAAACGGTCTCCGATAAGATGGCATCGGTGAGTGCATTGTGCGTTTGACGCCGCCCAACACAATCGCGGCAAGCTGTAACCGCGCTCCCGGTCTGGCGAGGATTCGGCCGCAAACGGCTCGGCGCGCGACGCGTCCACACGCGGGAAGCCCCGGAAGGTTGTTCCTGATCTTCGTGGTCGCGCTACCGCTCCTCTGGACCATCGGTTGCCGAACGACACATCCGGACGAGCGCGCTGAACTCCTCGGTTGTTTTTGGTGGGTGTCACCCGGACCGGAAGCAGGCACGCTGGATTTGGAGGGCGTGGAGCTGGACGCCATGCAGGCCCTGGGCATGAACGTGGTGGTGCTCAATGGTCCTTGGGTTGGGCAACCACTGAAACCGGGTGAGAGTGATTCTGCCGAAAGGCTCTTTCAAGAGGGCGACCGCCGCGGGCTGACCTTTTTTGTGGACACTCTTGCTGCGCCGCAGTGGTGGACGCTGCACGACCCGGCGGCGGAACTGGACCGGGCGCGTGAACGCATTGGGCAGTTGCACGCCCGCTACGGCCACCATCAATCCTTCGGCGGTTTCTATGTGCCCTACGAAGTTTATGTCATGTGGGGAACACAGCGAGACCTGATCCGCGTGCTG
>CAADGY010000321.1 GCA_900696665.1 uncultured Acidobacteriota bacterium | reverse complement strand
GTTCTTCCGGCGAGATGTAGCTGAACATTCCGGCTTGCTGGTGGTCGTCTCCGCGCATGAAAACATTCAACCACCCTTCTGTTCAGAAAGCCAGCCCGGGAATCGAGTTTTTCAGCATCCTGTTAGTCCCTTTTCCCGCCCCTCCTCCCCTATGGGCTGTATAGGCCCACAGGAGGATTCCACTTACCCTGATGATTAGAGGTATCTCCCTATGGCAGATTTCTATCAGACCGGCGTAGTGACTACTCTGCATAACCTGGATAGTAATGGTCTTGAACGCCTGGAGAATGAGTTAGGCGTCTTTTCCGACCGGGTCCCTATCGGCCTGGTGTTGCCGGCATTGTACTCCGAGTTCGAGAAACCCGCCATGGGCCGGATCATTAGCGAGTTGTCGAACGTAAGGTACCTTCGCCAGATTGTTGTAGCTCTTGGCCGCGCCGGCGCGGCACAGTTCGAACACACCAAATCGCTCTTCAAGGATTTTCACTGCCCGGTGACCATTCTCTGGATGGAGAGCCCCAGGATCCAGACGTTGCTTTCCATGCTGCGGGAGAATGGTCTTTCGGCGGGGGAAGACGGCAAAGGACGATCCTGCTGGATGGCGTATGGATACCTGCTGGCAGCGGGACACTGCGATGTCATCGCCCTGCACGATTGCGACATCGTCAACTATAACCGGAAGATGCTAGCACGTCTGTGCTACCCGGTTGTTCATCCCAACCTCGGCTTCGAATTCTGCAAGGGATTTTATGCCCGGGTGACGAACCGGATGCACGGCCGCGCCACTCGCCTGTTCGTCACGCCGCTGGTGCGGTCGCTGGAAGGGATGGCCGCGGGCGCCCCGTTCCTCCGGTTCCTGGACAGCTTCCGGTATCCGTTGGCCGGAGAATTCGCCATGAAGACGAACCTCGCGCGCGTGAACAGGATTCCGGGCGATTGGGGCCTCGAAGTGGGTGTGCTCGCCGAAGTATTCCGGAATTGTGCCACAGCCCGTGTCTGCCAGGTGGATGTGACCGACAACTATGAGCACAAACACCAGGATCTCTCTTCCGAGGATGCGTCGAAAGGTCTGCGGCGGATGACCGTCGACATCGCGAAATCGCTCTTCCGGACGATCGCGGGCGAAGGAGTGGTCCTCACGAAGGATCACTTTCGCAGCCTCCAGGTAAGATATGTACGTATGGCGGAAGACACCATTCAGCGCTATTATGCGGATGCGATGGTCAATGGCCTGGAATTCGACCGGCATTCCGAGGAAATGGCTGTCGCCACCTTCGCGAAAAGCCTGCGTGAGGCTGCCGCGGAGTTTGTCGAGGATCCATTGGGCGTTCCACTGATCCCCAACTGGAACCGTGTCGCGTCCGCGGTACCGGAATTCTTCAACCTTCTGCTCGATGCCGTAGAGCAGGATTCACAGATAGGCGCCGCGACGGAAAGTGCACGGTTTGCGGGAGGATGATCCGGCTACGCCCGCGGATTCACGGAAAATGCAGGACTCGAATGCCGTTAGCAGCCGGAATTTTTTGACGGAACGATGCCAAACCATTTGCTGTCTGAAGAGGCGCAGGGAGCGCTGGACCGGATTGAGCGGGCCGACATAGTCGTCGGGATACCCAGCTACAACAACGTGCGGACCATCGGCCATGTGGTGCGGGCGGCACAGGCTGGATTGGCCAAGTACTTTCCTCAGTTCAGTTCGCTTATTGTCAATTCCGACGGCGGCTCCAAGGATGGAACCCGGGAGGCTGTGATGTCGGTGCAGGTGGAAGACACGCACCTGATGCTGCTTTCCACGCCGATGCCGCCCGTACACCGCCTCTCGTTCCCCTACCATGGCATTCCGGGCAAGGGCAGCGCTTTCCGGATGATTTTTCAGATGGCCGAATTGTTGCGCGCCAAGGCGTGTGTAGTAGTGGATTCGGATCTGCGCTCCATTACTCCGGAATGGATCGACCTGCTGGTGCGGCCGGTGCTTTACGCGGGCTACGATTTCGTCGCGCCCTACTACCATCGTCACAAGTACGACGGGACCATCACCAACAGCATCGTTTACCCTCTCACGCGCGCGCTCTACGGCCTCCGGGTACGCCAGCCCATCGGCGGCGATTTCGGTATTTCCGGCCGTCTCGTTTCCCGCTACTTGAAGCGGAACGATTGGGAAACCGATGTGGCCCGCTATGGAATCGACATCTGGATGACCACCATCGCCATTGCCGAGGGTTTTCGGGTGTGCCAGAGCTTCCTCGGCGCCAAATTGCACGATGCCAAGGATCCTGGCGCAGACCTGAGCGCCATGCTGCACCAGGTGGTGGGCAGCGTGTTCAGCCTCATGCAGGAATATGAATCGGCCTGGGAGAACCGCTCCGGCAGCGATCCCGTCGATCTGTTCGGATTCCGTTTCGATGTGGGGCTCGATCCGATCGAGGTGAACCTCGACCGCATGTTCAACGCCTTTCTTCGTGGCTGCCGGGATTTGGGTGAATTGTGGACGATGGCTCTTCATCCGGATACCCACGAAGACATCTCCCGGCTTGCCCGGAGCCTGGAGCGCGACCGCGGGACGTTTCATCTCAGCGATGAGCTATGGGCGCGCGTTATCGTGGATTTCGCCTGCGCCTACAAGCAGCGCCCGCTTGAACGGTCGCATCTGCTTCCCTCGCTCACACCGCTATACCTCGCCCGGGTCGCTTCTTTCGTTCTTGAAACGCAAAATCTGTTTTCGGCACAGGTAGAGGAGAGGATCGAGAACCTCTGCCTTGCTTTTGAAGGCCTGAAGCCTTACCTGCGGGCGCGATGGAAGGGCGAGACCGCGCCGCCCCAGGCCAGGCGCGAAGGTGCCGCCCTCAAAAAGGAAAAGCTGGAGGTGTAGTAATGATCCGGACTTTACAGGACGTGATCGAACGAGCTTTCGCACAGCTCTCTCAGACGACAACGGCGTATCTGCCGCCACTCCTGGCCGGCCTTATCATCCTGTTCGGTGCTTATGTGACGGCCGTGCTGGTACGGCTGCTTTTGACCAGACTCATCAAGGGCGCCGGCATTGACCGCTTCCTGCAGCAAAGCGGCGTGTCGTATATGTTTGACCGCAGTGGCCGCGTCCGTACGTCGCGCCTGATTGCCGGCTCCACCTATTGGGTGATTCTCGGCATCGGTTTTCTCACCGCCGTAAGCGCCTTCAATACGGAGCTGACCAACCGGATGGTGGAAGGCATAGTTCTGCTGTTTCCCAAACTGGTGACGGCGGGGCTGATTCTGCTGGCGGGGGCTTGGCTCGCTCAGTATCTCGGCCGCAGCACGCTCGTATGGGCGGTCAATGAGGGATTACCCTCACCGCGCAAGATCGCCATGGCCATCCGCACGGTGATCATGTTCGTTGCCGTGGTAGTGGCGGCCGATCATCTCAATTTCGCGCGCAGCGTCTTTCTGGCTGCTTTTGTCATCCTGGTGGGCGGCGCTGTTCTCGCTGCGAGCATCGCGCTGGGCCTCGGAGCCAAAGGAGCAGTACAACGCCATTTCCAGGACCGGGCCGAGCACACCGAAGAGACTCCGGAACGCTCGCTCTGGAATCACCTCTAAGTGAATTCTCCTCCAAAACGGGCCGCGGGAGGGGCTTCCTTCTCTACCTTCCCGCGGCCCGGCTGCCCATCATTTCCCACACCGGTATTGTGACGGAGCCTGCTGCGCCCGCTCGGATCCTGGACGATTACACTCATCCGGATGATACGCGTTCACGCGGATAGGCAGGGACTCTTGCCCGGCGCCGGCAAGCTCCATTGCAACCCGGAAGGAGTCTCACCGCCAACACTCGTGATTGTCTTATCCGGCAATCATCCCCCGCCACCCTCCTTCGGATACACCAGGGGCTTGTTCTGGTTCCGGTACTCCTCCAGCCCACAGGAGCCCAGTGTCTGAAACCCGTTCTGCTCGAGTATGGCCGCGGCACGCGCGGCTCTGGGTCCCCGGTTTCAAAGCGTGACGATGAGTTTGTCCTTGGGAATCTCGCTCAGACGTGCTCTAAGCTGTCCCACCGGAATATTGACGTAACCCCGGACACTGCCGAGTTGCTTGATTTCTTCGGGCTCGCGAACATCCAGGTAGAAGATGTTGCCGTCGCTGGCAAGGAGTTTTTCGAGTTCCCCGGTCGTTAGTTCCTTCGGGCGCTTTAATTCACTTCCACAGGATAGAAGCAAGAGTGCGCCCGCGAAAAGAAACCCTGAAATTTTGTGCATACTGCCTGAGTTTATCAGTCCACCCGGTCATGTTGTAGTCCCTCGCAATTTTCTGATGAGGAGCAACTGCGCTGTCGCGCGCAATTGAACCGGCTGCCTGACCGCCGGCTATAGATGGCCTGGCGATCCGGCCGGGGCAATCGATTCGAGCGCAACCTGAACCTCGCTCCAGACTTCGGAGCCTACCCTTTCGATCTCATTCCGCCCGTCGATCAACCGGAAGCGCGGCTCTCTTCGAGACAGATCGAGATAGCCTTCTCGCACGCGGCGGCGGAAATCGGCCGGCTGATCATCCATGCGGTCTACCCCGCGCGCTTTCGCGCGCAAACGGGCAGTCGCGAGGTCTATGTCGAAGTATAGGGTCAGGTCCGGCTTCAAACCACGGCAGGCAATGCGGTCCAGGGTTTCCACCACTTCCACGCCGAGGCCCCGCCCGTAGCCCTGGTACACCAGTGTCGAATCGGTGAACCGGTCCGAAAGGACGATGGCGTGCCGTTTCAGTGCTGGAACGATCGTCTCGTCGACGTTCTGTGCGCGAGCCGCAAAGTAAAGCAGCAGTTCCGCGGTTGCACTCAATTCCTGGTGCGCCGGATCCAGCAGGATGTTGCGGATCATCGACCCCGTTCTCGTCCCGCCCGGCTCGACCGTCTCCACGACTTCATATCCCCGGGAACGCAGCCGCGCGGCGAGCCGCGTGAGTTGAGTTGTTTTGCCTGAGCCGTCGATCCCTTCAAAAGTGATGAACAGTCCGCGGGATGTCTCAGTCGTAGACATAGTGAAGGACTTTCTTCAGATCTTCCCAGGCTTCCCGCTTTGCGGACTGATTATAGGGCCGCAGCAAATACGAAGGATGGTAGGTAACCATGACGGGAATGTCACGCCACTTGTACCAGTTGCCGCGCAGTTTGGTAACCCCTTCCTTCCGGCCCAGCAGCGCTCTCGCCGCCGTACCGCCGAGCGCGCAAATCGCTTTCGGATGGATCACGGAAAGCTGGCGGAACACAAACTCGCCGCAAATCTCCATCTCGTCCGGCTCCGGCGTGCGGTTGCCAGGCGGCCGGCACTTCACGATGTTGCAGATGTATACGTCCGGACGTTTGAGCGCAATGCCTTCGCGGGCGGCGGTATTTTCGATCATCTGCGTCAGCAGTTGACCTGCGCGGCCGACGAAGGGTACGCCCTGTTCGTCTTCGTCCGCTCCCGGGCCTTCGCCGACGAAAACGAGTTTAGCGCGCGCGTCGCCCGTTCCAAACACGATACGATTCCTACCTTCGTGCAGACGGCAGCGCTGGCAATCACCGATATCCTCCAGGATTTTTTCGAGACTGTCGTTTCCCGGCGCAATACCGGGAAGAATGGAGACCTGTCCGGGAGCGGCTTCTTCCATAACAGCTGCGGCGGCAGACCCGGCACCAGGGGTGACATTGCGGCGGTACAGCGTCTCGATACCCAGGTCGCGGTAAAACTCCAGATACTGCTTCAAAAGTTCGCGATTCATCGAACGGCATGCAATGCCAGGCGCAGCCGCAGGGCTTCATCGAAGATGCGCTCGGCCACGGCTCGTTTTGATCCCCTGGGGATGTTGATCGCTTCGCCGGTCGAAAGTGCCAGTACCACCTCGTTCTCATCCGACTCGAACCCGGTGTTGTCCTGTCCCACCAGGTTCGCGGCAATCATGTCGCAGTTCTTCGATTTCAACTTGCGGCGGGCCTCCTCCAGCAGTCTCTGTGTTTCGGCGGCGAACCCGATCAGCAAACGGCCGCCTTTCTTCTGGCCCAGTTCGGCGAGGATGTCCGGGGTCGGGTCCAGTTCCAGGGACAGGCGCTCCGCCTTCTTCTTTAGCTTCTGTCCGGAAACGTTCGCCGCATGGTAATCGGCGACAGCCGCCGACTTCACGATGATGGTGGATTCCGCCAGATGCTTCATTACCGCATCACGCATCTCCACCGCCGTTCTCACGCGGACGAGTTCAGCGCCTCTCGGGGTGTCGAGGTGTACCGGTCCGGAGATCAAAATGACCCGCGCCCCTCTCGCCACGGCCGCGGCTGCGAGAGCAAAACCCATCTTCCCGCTCGAACGGTTGGAGATATAGCGCACAGGGTCGAGCGGCTCCTGTGTCGGACCCGCCGTAATCAGAATAGTCTCTGCTTCCAGATCGCGGAGAGGCGCCGTCAGAGCGGCGTCGCAAATTTTTTCCACGTCAGCGAGACGTCCCGGCCCGATGGTTCCACACGCCAGCATGCCCTCTTCCGGTTCGATGATCGTGTGCCCGCGAGCCCGGAGCGCTTCGAGATTTCGTATCGTCGCGGCGTGCCGCCACATGTTTGTATTCATTGCGGGCGCCAGCACCACGCGGCCTTCGAAGGCCAGGTATAACGTGGAAAGAAAGTCATCGGCTAGTCCGTGCGCGAACTTCGCCAGCACGTTGGCGGTGGCGGGAGCTACGACGAGCACATCGCCCTCCTGAGCGACCCGTACATGTTCCACCGAACTCGACAGCACTTCTTCGGACGTACGGGAACCGAACAGGCTGGTAATCACTTTCCGGCCAGTGAGCGCGGCAAAGGTAAGCGGCTGGATGAACTCTTCCGCTGCCGCCGTCATCACAACCTGAACGGCGTGCCCGCGCTCCATGAACGCGCGCGCGAGCTCCGCCGACTTATAAGCCGCTATGCCCCCGCTGACTCCCAAAATGATATTCATGGGAGGGACCGCCGGCTCAGGACTCCTCAGCCACGGGATTCAGCTCGG
Organism: uncultured Acidobacteriota bacterium; assembly: GCA_900696665.1. GTDB lineage: Bacteria > Acidobacteriota > Terriglobia > Bryobacterales > Bryobacteraceae > CAADGY01. The sequence continues at coordinate 29,966 of CAADGY010000321.1, read as the reverse complement.
CGTCGCGACCGGTATCGGAGTACTTCACCAACCCCCGGCGCACCTCTTCCATGGCCGTAATAGTCGGCTTTCTCGATGTAGTGGGCAGGAACGACCGCGCCCCGTTCTGCAACTGGCGCGCTCTTTTGGCGGAAAGAATGATAAACCGGTAAGCGCTCTGTTCCGTATCGTCCGGGATGGAGTGGATGGATTGATTTCTCGTCAACTTCTCGGGCATGTTGCTAAGGCCTCATTTTGTATGTTTCAAAGGTTTCCAGAATCGGGCGGATCTCGTTTTCCATCCGCGACCGGCGCGCGCGCTCGGCGCGTACGATGGCAGCCAGGGTATCGACGGAAGTTTCCACCTGGCGGTTAATGACAATGTAATCGTATTGCCTGTACTGCCTGATCTCCTCGGCTGCATCCCTCAGCCTCCGCTCAATAACCTCTTGGGAATCTTCGGACCGGCTGCGGAGACGCTCCTCCAATTCCCGCCTGGAGGGTGCGAGGATGAATATACTCACGGCATCCGGAAGCCTGTCTTTTAATTGTCTCGCACCCTGCACGTCGATGTCGAGCACCAAGTCCTTTCCCTGAGACCGGGCTTTATCCAGGATGTTCCGGTGCGTACCGTAGTAGTTGCCGAACACCTCGGCATGTTCCAGGAATTCGTCATTGAGCAGCCGCTTCTCGAACTCCTCGCGCGAGATGTAGTGATAGTCCTTGCCTTCCAATTCGACACCCCTGGGCGGGCGGGTCGTAAAGGACACGGAAAAAACAAGCTGGGGGTCGCGCTGAAGCAGGCGCGACACCAGAGTCGATTTCCCGGAGCCGGACGGCGCGGAAATGATAAAAACGGTTGTCATTCCAGATTGAGGGCCTGTTCGCGAATCTTCTCGATATCGGACTTGATCGCCACCCCGAGGTTTGTGATCTCCATGCCCGTCTCCCCGAGGCTGGTGCTCTTTGAAAGAATCGTGTTGGTTTCCCGGTTCATTTCCTGCAGCAGGAAGTCAATTTTTTTTCCCGTTTCGGTGCCTCCCTCCAGCAGTTGCTGCAACTGTCCCGAGTGGATCTTAAGACGCGCGATTTCCTCGCCGATATCGCTGCGGTCAGCCAAAATGGCCGCTTCCTGCGTCAGACGCTGCGGCTCGACGGCAGCCCCGCGCAGCAGTTCGGCAAGACGCTCCGTAAGCCGGTTCTCAAAAGCCTGAATGGCGCCCAATCGGAGCGTTTCCAGTGATTCGGCCGACGATACGATCGCCTGATTTCGTTCCAGCATGAGCGAGGCGAGTTGCGCGCCCTCCCGCGCCCGGAAAGCGTTCAACTCCTCCAGCGCCTCCTCCAGCGCCGCCATCAGCGCCGCCTGGACGGCGGGACTCACCTCCGTATCCTCCGTATCGTTGAACATTCCAGGCACGCGCAGCGCGGCGTTCAGATCGGGTTCTCCGGCGATTCCATACTGCCGGGCAGCTTCGCGAAAGCCTGCTAAATAAGTGTCCAAAAGGGGGCGATTCAGTCCGGTGAATCCAGTGGAGCGCACGGGATGCCATACAACACGAATGTCCACATGCCCGCGCGCGACTTTGTGTTTCAGCGTTTCGCGCATCGCGTTTTCGAATGCGTCGAAGACCACGGGCAAATGAAAATGCAAATCGAGGCCACGATGATTCAGACTCTTTACGCTAAGTACGATCTCACCGTCTTCGGTGGTTTTTCTTACCCGGGCAAATCCCGTCATGCTGCGGATCATGGGTTCACCATCGGATCGGCTTCCAGGAACTGAAGCTCATGCAGGCGCTGGTAGATGCCGCCTCCGCTCACCAGTTCGTCGTGTGAGCCAGTCTCGGAGATCCGGCCTCCATCGAGAACCACAATCTTGTCGGCCCGCCGGATTGTGGAAAGACGGTGCGCAATGACGATGACCGTGCGATCTTTCATCAGGTTCGACAAAGCCTTTTGCACGAGAATTTCCGACTCCGTATCGAGGTGGGAAGTCGCTTCATCGAGAATCAGGATAGGGGCGTTCTTGAGCAGCGCGCGCGCGATGGCAATTCGCTGGCGCTGGCCCCCACTGAGCTTCAACCCGCGTTCACCAATCCAGGATTCGTAGCCTTCCGGCAGCCGCAAAATGAACTCCTCGGCAAGGGCGTTGCGGGCCGCTTCTTCCACCTCAGCCCGGCTTGCCCCAGGTCTGCCATAGCGAATGTTGCCGGCCACCGTATCGTTAAACAAGAACGTGTCCTGCGCGACAATGCCGATCTGCTCCCGCAGCGATTTGAGTGTAAGGTCGCGCACGTCGATACCATCGATGCGGACGGCCCCCGAGGTGACATCGTAGAAGCGTGGAAGAAGATTTGCAAGAGTCGTCTTCCCCGCGCCGCTAGGCCCGACCAGTGCCACCACCTCGCCCGCCTTGACATCGAGGTGGACCTTTTTCAAAAGAAATCCGTTCGGCGAATTCGGGTACCGGAAGCTGATGTCCTCAAACACTACGCTGTCGCTGAAGCGCTTCAAAATCCGGGCGTCCTTCCGCTCCTGCACGGCGGCGGGACGGTCGAGGTACTCGAAAACTTTCTGCGAGGCGCCGAGAGCCTGCTGGAAGATATTGTGGATACCCGTCAAACGCTTTACAGGCTCGTACAGCATGAGGAGCGCGATGACGAAGCTGGTGAATTCCCCCGTCGTCATATCTCCGCTTTTGATCTGCGTCCGGGCGTAGGTGAGCAAGCCAACGATGGTGACGGCGCCGAAAAATTCGATGAGCGGAGAGGCGATGGCTTGCTGCGCCACGTAACGCAGATTGCTGGACCGGAACTTCTTTGCGGCGGCGCGGAACCGGCTGGACTCCTCGGCTTCGGCCCCGAACGACTTCACCACCTGGTGCCCGCTGAGAGTCTCCTGCAGAATCTGGTTGAGTTCGGCCGCGTCGTCCTGCGCGCGCCGGGTAGTCCGCCTCAAGCGGCGTCCGAGGCGGAGCGTTGGAACCAGCACGAATGGCAAAACCGTGAGACTGGCCACCGCCAGGCGCCAATCGCGCTGAAGCACGACGATGGTGAGAAAGGCGGCCGAAAAGCTTTGCCTCAGCCAGTCCGCCAGAATATGTGAAGTCGCTACCTGAATCTTCTCGATGTCGTTCATGATAGACGACATCAGACGCCCGGTGGAATGCGATTCGAAAAACTGCGCATCCTGCCGAAGAACGCTGTCGAACACGCGTTGCCGCAAGTCGGTTACCGCCGAGAACCCCACGTAGTTGACGAGATAGTTGCCCGCGTAATCGCACAGGCCCTTCATCAGAAACGTGGCGAGAATTCCGAAAGCCACTGTGCTCCAGACATTGTGGAACGACGGCGGAGCGAGTTGATGCAGATAGATCTGCTTATGTAGAAGCGGAACAGTGAACAGCAGCACCGGGGCGTCAACCGAGGATGGATCGAGGACCCGGTCGAAGATCGGACCGATCAGCAGCGCCGTCAACGCCTGCATCGCGCCTACTGCGGCCATCAACAGCACCGCCGCCAAAAGCGCCGGAATGTAGGGTTTCACGTACCGGAGGATGCGCAGCAATTGCTTCATACGCTCACCCGCAACCTCTGCAACGCCTGAACCACTTCCCCGGAAGTGATATATTCAATCGGCTGCCGGACCAGCGTTTCGGAAGCCGCCCGCCAGGGACCCCATATCGTAGCATCGGAAGGCCCAAAGAGCACAACCAGCGGAATGGAAAAAGCAGCAGCCATGTGTGCAGGCCCGCTATCGTTACCGAGGAACAGGGAAGCGCCGGCAATGAGAGTCTTCGTTACGGATAGCGAAGCCGCCACGGTGCGATAAGCCGAAAACGCGGCCAGATCGTCGCCGGGAGTGCCGATGAACACCGGTTCCAAGTTCCACTCCGAGTTGACCCATCGCGCCACCTCCAGAAAGCGATTCGCCGGCCAGGTCTTTTGCGGCGTTGAAGCGAAGGGATGCAGTACGGCGTATGGCGTGCCGCCTTCGGCTCTTTCACCGGCGAACAAAAACGATTTTGGGATCTCCCGTTGCGGCACGCCGAGATAAAACATAGCAGAAGCCAGATGTTCGGCGGTGTGAACTTTTCGTGTGACTCCGAGAATCTCCTGCGTGGTGGGAATTCCCACACTATACAGACAGGCGCCGCGGAAGTGGCGGAATCCCGCACGGATGCGCGCGTTCGATGCCAGGGTCAACGCCAAGCTCCGCGTTCCTCCGTGAAGGTTCACGCTGAGGAAGGGGCTCCAGGCTGCCACATCGGCGGTGCAGGGACGGAGAATGCAAGATACATCCGGGTTGCCTTCGAACACTGCGGCGAAACGCTCTTCCACCACAATACCGGTTTCGAGGTCCGCTCGTGCTTCTTTCAGCAGGCGTATCGCTGGGGTGGTGAGGACACAATCCCCCAAAGAACGTAAGCGTATGATAGCCACCCGGGCGCCTGGAGGCACCCGGTCCAGAACGGTTCCGGTACGTGACGAAGTCACTCTTCGATTGAGGCCTCGTCAATCAGCATGACGGGAATATCGTCGCGAATGGGATAAACCCGTTTGCATTGCACGCACTTCAGGCCGCGCTCATTTTCGAGAAGCACGACATCGGCTCTGCACAACGGGCAAACCAGTATCTCTAGTAAATCCTTGCTGATCGCCATAAACGGCACCAGTTTAACAAAAGCCAGACGGCCGCACTTACGCCGCCGCCGCGGCCTTCATCTCCGATCTTGTCCTGGCAATGACTTCGAGGTACTTCCTGGCCCTCTCCTCGAACACATCGAATTTGCCTTCTGCAATGGTCTTTGCGTCCACCAGTTCTCCGCCGACCGCCACGGCACACGCGCCGGCCTTCAGGAACTCGCCGGCGGTTTCCAGGTTCACGCCGCCCGTTGGAATCATCTCGATGTGCGGAAAGGGCGCCTTGAGTGCTTTGATGTACTTGGGGCCGCCGACGTTCCCGCACGGAAAAATTTTCACAATATCCGCGCCGGCGTCCCATGCCGTCATGACCTCGGTGGGCGTGAGCGCCCCCGGGCAAATTACCTTGGAATAGCGCTTTGCCATCTCTATAGTGGAGACACGCAGCGCCGGGGTAACGAAAAATTCCGCACCGGCGAGCATGCAGACGCGTGCGGTTTCCGGGTCGAGCACTGTGCCGGCCCCGAGCACGATCTTATCGCCGAACTGGTCCGCCACCTTTTCGAGCGCTTTGATCGCGCCGGGGACAGTCATGGTAATCTCAGCGGCGCGTATCCCGCCACGGTAGATCGCTTCGATCGACCGGATGGCGCTCTCAGCGCTGTTGGTTCGCACCACAGGCACGATACCGACGTCCCTGATAAAGGAGAGTACAGTCTCTTTCTTCATTTCTCTTGATCTTACCAAGTCTACGCCGGATCGGACCTCACCGTTTCCGGTTTCTATGGTTAGCGCAAGAGCCGGTCAGAACAGCAGGCGCAGCCCCAGTTGGCCGATGCGCGGGTCGCGGGCGCTCGTAACCTGCCCGAACGTTCCGCTTCCGAATGTGGTTCCTACTCCGCTCCACTGCGCATGGTTGAAGAGGTTGAAGAATTCGGCACGGAACTGCAGTAGTACTGATTCCGTCAACTCGGTCCGCTTGCTGAACGACACGTCCCAATTGTTGATGCCTGGTCCGATGACCAGCGACCGTCCAGCGTTACCGAACGTACCCTGAGTCGGCAGAGCAAACGACGACGTGCTGAACCACTGGCGTAGTTCGCGCGGCCTGTCGACCGCTGCGATCAGGTTCGGACGTTGCCCCCCGGCGCCGGTTCCTGCCCGGTCGCCACTGATTCCGATGGTAAGGGGATTGCCTGATTGGAAGCTGGAGATACCGGAAATCTGCCAGCCATCCAGGACTTTCTTCTTCCACCCCGTTGTGGACTTCGCAAGCGGAATCTCCCAAATGTAGCTTGTGATCAGCATGTGGCGGCGGTCGAAACTCGAGAGGCCGCGATTCAACGCGTTGTCCCAGTAAATGTTGAACGGAGTGATCACGTTGTCAATCGATTTGCTCCAGGTATAGGAGGCCTGGATCGACAGGCCGCCGGCGAAACGGCGTACGCCGGAAGCTTGCAGCGAGTGGTACATAGAATCGGCTGACGTCGAATAGGATGTGATGGCGGCGAATCCCGGATATGGCCGGACCGCGTTCGGGCTGACCTGGCCCGTCGCAATGGCCAGGCTGGGCCGCGGCTGGTTGATATCCAACGTATGGATCAGGTGCGTTCCCTTCGATCCGACATATCCCACCGTGACCACTAGGTCGCCGAACAGTTGCCGCTGCAAGTCCAACGACCATTTCTGCATATACGGCACTTCCCAAGGTGACATCATGTTCGTCACGTTTGACGGAAAAATGCGCCGCGTCCCCTGAGCGGGATTGGAGAACAGCGTGTTGTAAATCGAAATGCTCTGGTTGAACGGATAGTTGTTGCGCGAACTCGAGACAAACTGCGACCACCGGTCGTGGAAGATTCCATATCCGCCGCGCACTACCGTCATCTGGTCCTGCGTCAGCGCGTAAGAGAAGCCCACTCGCGGGGCGAAAGTTTTGTAACGGGTATTGGTGACCGCACAGCCGAACTCCGAAGTCTCACATGCCACCCGGATGCCGTTACCGAAGTTCTCGGTGCCTGGTTGAATCTCCCCGTTCGACAGCACAACCGCGGCATCCGCCCGGTCGAAGGCATTCGGATCGAAGTACGATATCAGCCCGTCCGGATCGTGCTCGGGTTGGAAAAACTCCCACCTTAATCCCGCGGTGACCGTCAGGCGGTTTGTCGCGCGGAACTGGTCCTGAAAATACAGTCCAACACCGTTGAACTTTGCACTGCCCATCCGGTGCTGAGAAGTTTCCGAGTAGGAAAATGCCCGGCCCAACAGCAGATCGGCCAGTGCATCCCCGCTGTAAGAACCGTTGAATGTAAAGGTTCCATTGTTGTTGATGTTGCTGGAATTCTGTGTCTTGTTTTCCCGGCTCAGCGCCCCCCCAAACTTAAAGATGTGGCGGCCCTTGATCCAGCTCATGTTATCCATGAGTTCCCAGGTATAGTGCGAGATGTTCTGGGGCCAGAGGATGCTGATTCCGGCATACGGCGCGCTCATGCTGATACCTGGAATAAAACCCGCCGAATCCGTCTCGGTGTCGAAGTACCTGGGGACGCGAAATTCGGGAACGCGGTCGCGGGCGGCGAACGGCACCGTGGAGATCGCCATCGATCCGTGATACCAGGCCATCGTGAACTGGTTGAGCAGCGTTGGGCGGATGGTCCAGTTCATGGAGGCGTTGGCCGTGTACATAATATGGGCCTGCTCGGAAGCGGCAACACCCGGCATACTGTTGGCGGCGAAGAGACCATATGGGCTGTCCAGACGCGTACTGTCGATGTTATAGCGCCCGAAGAAAGTCATCGTCGGGCTGTAGTTGTAATCGACACGGCCCAGCCCCGACCGGTATTTCGTGCCGTCGGGCGCCGACGATGTGAAATTCAGCGCCCCTTGCTGGAATCCGGGCGTCGGCCCGGCGTAATAGCCTCGAATCAACGCGAGCGCGTTTGGATCCAGCCTGCCCACGGGAATCCGGTTGTTCGGGAACGGTTGTCCCGTCAAGGGGTCGTTGATGATGCGTCTACCCGAAAAATCCCCCGCGAGTTGCCCGGCCGTGGGAACGGTGGAAGTGCGGGTTCCGGTGGTCTGTATGATTCGCCGGTACTCGTTGGAGAGAAAGAAGAACACCTTGTCCTGCTTGATGGGACCGCCGAGCGTCCAGCCAAAATTGTTATAGCGGTTCTTGGGCTTCGCGGTTGCGAAAAAGTTTCTGGAGTCCAGTTTGTCGTTGCGGAAAAACTCGAAGACGGAGCCATGAAACTGGTTTGTGCCCGAGCGTGTGATGACATTCACCTGGGCTCCGGCATTGCGCCCGTACTCCGCCGAATAGGCGTTGCGTTCGATGCGCACTTCGGCAATGGCATCCAGATTGACCATCGTCAGGTTGTTGCCGTTGTAAGTATCGGCGTTGCGGCCTCCGTCGAGAAGCCAGTTGTTGGAGCTTTGCTGGCCTCCGTTGAAGGAAAACGGCACACTGGTGTTCGACCCGAATCCAGGCTGTTGCGCCTGGTTCGAGGCGACTCCGGGTTGCAGCGTGATCAGTTGTGTAAAGCTGCGCGTTGTGAGCGCCAGTTCCTGCACCTGAGAGCCGTAGACCGTGGCGCCGACGTTCGCCGACGTCGTGTCTACCTGCGCCACTCGCGCCTCTACCTCTACCGTCTCGTTCACCGAGCCCAGCGTGAGGGTGCCGTTTATGCGCAGGTTCTGCCCGGCGCTGATCGCGACGCCCTTCTGTACGGATTTCTGGAACCCTTCCCGTTCGAATTCGATGGTGTAGGTGCCGGTGGGAACCTGCAGAAGTTGATAGTTGCCTTCCGCGTCCGCCTTGGTTTCGCGCTGGAAGGCGGTATTCTCGCTGGTGATGCGAACTGTGGCGCCGGGAATAACGGCGCCGCTCGCGTCGTATACGGTGCCTGCGAAGGTTCCCGTGTTAAGGGATTGTCCGAAAGCGCTAGCGGCAATGATCGCTGACAGTAACAGTAGCTGTATGGTTTGTTTCATAAGTTTTACCCCGAAGCATTGAGACCAACCGTCCGTGCAGAACGATGGCTCCAATCGTTACCCAATTAACAAATCCGAGATAGAAGGTCAAGGGACTCAACGGAAACCAACGGAAACCACATGAACCTGGAACTGAACGGATATTCCTCGAGCGGGACTCCCCGCGCTCACCAGCCGATTGAGCGGGGAAGCAAGCCGGCGGTATCCCGGCGTGACAATCAGTACCAACGAGGGTTGATACGCCGAGTCCGGGACAGTTTCCCGCCTCTACCAGTCCACGACGCTGCCGTCGTCGGCGTCGTAGCTTTCGGGGTTGCGCCAGTCGTGGCCCAACTTATCCGCCATGGCATTCTCATCCAATTCAATGCCCAGGCCTGGGCCTGTGGGAAGTTCCAGGTATCCTTCCCGAACCTTGAACGGCTGTTTCAGATATCCTTCGCCGAGGGAGACCTGTTCCTGGCACAAGAAGTTCGGGATCGACGCCGCCAGTTGCACACCCGCGGCGAGGGAAATGGGTCCAAGCGGATTGTGCGGTGCGATCGACGCATAATACGCTTCGGCCATGCCCGCAATCAGACGGCATTCCGTGATGCCGCCGGCATGGCAAAGGTCCGGTTGTAAGATCGTCGCGGCCCCCTTCTCGAGCACTTCCCGGAAACCCCATTTTGTAAATACACGCTCGCCCGTGGCGATGGGCAGATGGGTACCACGCGCGATCTCCGCCATGACGTCGTGGTTCTGCGCCTGGCACGGCTCTTCGATGAACATGGGCTGATACGGCTCCAGCGCCTTAATCAGCAGCTTGGCCGTAGCCGGGCTGATGGCGCCGTGGAAGTCGATACCGATGTCAATATCGTTTCCCACAGTTTTCCGGAATTCCGCGAATTTCTCGGCGGCGTACTGCACCTCGGCCGGAGTTTCCACATAACGGGACGGCCGCCGTTTCGCCGGACCGGTCTTGAACGCAGTGAACCCTTCCTTCAGCCGTTGCTGGATTTGATCGGCTGAACGCGCGTGCGCGTAAACGCGAACACGTGTTCGCGTAGGGCCTCCCAACAGCTCGTACACCGGAACGCCCAATGCTTTGCCTTTGATGTCCCACAGTGCCTGGTCAATCCCGCTGAGCACGCTGGTGAGGATAGGGCCGCCCCGGTAGAAAGCATGCCGGTAGATGGCCTGCCAGTGATGCGCCACTTGCCGGGGGTCCTTCCCTACCAGGTAGGGCTCCACCTCTTTCACCGCCTCGGCGCAAGTCAGTGCGCGTCCCTCTGTAATGGGTTCTCCGAGGCCGGTGACACCCGCATTCGTATGGATCTTCAGGAACAGCCAGCGGGGTTTTACCAGAAAGGTTTCGAGCCGCGTAACCTTCAATTTGTCTTTCGGCGAAATGGGCGCGTCTTTCCGGGTTTCCTGTGCGGAAAGGGCGGTGATCGCCCCCAGGCCCCCGGCGGCAAGCGCGCGCCGCGTCAGCGTTCCTCCCGATCTGCGAATCTTCATATGCCCTCCTGTGGAAGGGGCCAATCTACCGCGACGGATGCCCACAGCGCAACCGGGCACCAGATAATAGATAGATATGCGTCCCGCGGTGGGCCTCGCGTTGATTTTGAGTTCCGGGCTGCTGGGCCAGGTGCCGTCGATCGACCAGTCGCTCGAAATTAAAACGGTATCGAACCCTGTAATTGCACCCACGGCCCGCTTTGTCGCCTACCAGGTGCAGGAACCGAACTGGAAGGACAACGTTTTTCACACGGAAATCTGGGTGGTGATGCTGGCGACCGGCGAGCGATACCAGTTGACCAAAGGCACCAAATCGGCAACGAATCCGAAGTGGTCGCCGGATGGCAAACTCATCGCTTTTCTTTCCGAACGCGGTGAGAAGCAGCAAATATACGTGATCTCCCCAACAGGCGGTGAGGCGACGCAGCTCACGGAATTCGATACCGGCATCGAGGACATCGAATGGTCTCCCGACGGCCGGCACATTGCGTTCACCGCGCCGGGACCCGACACCGAGGAGCGGAAGGAGCGCAAGGAGAAATATGGCGATTTCGTAGTGGTTCGCAGCGATTTCACGATGAAGCATCTGTGGATCATTCCGGTTGCCACCGAGTCGAAAGAAAAGGCAAAGCCGCGGCAGCTAACCTCCGGCGAAAAGTACACGGTGGGCGATTTCGCCTGGTCGCCGGATTCGACGCAAATCGCGTTCACCGCGGCTAAAGATCCGGATGCGGGTTCTTCAGAGACTTCGGATCTCTACGTCGCCGACGTGAGCATCCGCACGGTAAGGAATCTCGTCGGCACTCCGGGTCCGGAGACGAATCCCGTCTGGTCGCCGGACGGTAAACAGATCGCTTTTGAAACAGCGGCGGGCCAGCAGTATTTCTACTACATGAACCGGCGCATCGGAATCGTTTCCGCCGGGGGCGGCCCTCCAGCGATTCTGTCGGAGAGGTTCGATGAAAATCCCACTCTGATCGCCTGGGGCTCCGATGGGATCTATTTCTCCGCCAGCCAGCGCACCACCGCGCATCTGTTTCGAATCGACCCGGCGACGAAAGCTCTTCAACGCGTGTCGAAACCGGACCGGCTGGTCGCCACGCGCTTCTCTTTCACGAAAGATCTCTCCCAGATTGCGTTCGCTGGAGCTTCCCAAGGCTCGGCCGAGGAAATCTTTGTCTCTCCCGTAAAGGGGTTCCAACCGCGGGCCGTTACCAACATGGCCGAGCAGTGGCGCCCGTTCAATCCCGCAACGCGCGAGGTTATCGAGTGGAAGTCGCCCGATGGCACGATCATCGAAGGTGTGCTGCTGAAGCCGCCCGATTACGAGCCTCGGAAAAAATACCCGCTGCTGGTAGTGATTCATGGAGGACCCACCGGGGTAGACCGTCCGGTTCTGGCGCCGGATCGCTACTATCCGCTGGAACTGTTCGCCGCCAAGGGAGCGCTGATCCTGAAACCGAATTACCGGGGGTCCGCCGGATATGGCGAGCGGTTTCGTTCCCTGAATGTTCGCAATCTCGGCATTGGGGACTACCAGGACATTGTTTCGGGTGTGGATTATCTCATTGCCAAAGGGATGGCCGACCGGACCCGCGTCGGTGCCATGGGCTGGAGCCAGGGCGGCTACATCGCCGCTTTTCTCGGCGCCTACGGCGACCGGTTCAAGGCGGTTTCCGCAGGAGCCGGTATTTCAAACTGGACCACCTATTACGTCAATACCGATATCCACCCTTTTACACGTCAATATCTCAAAGCCACGCCGTGGGACGACCCTGAGATTTACCGCAAGACCTCGCCTATCACTTACATCAACCGGGCCAGGACGCCCACGCTGATCCAGCACGGCGAGAACGACCGCCGTGTTCCCATTCCCAACGCCTACGAATTGTTCCAGGCGCTTCAGGATCGCGGGGTACCCTCGAGGCTGATCGTGTACAAAGGCCTCGGCCACAGCATCGACAAGCCGCGGGAGCAGCGTGCCGTGATGCAGCACAATTATGACTGGTTCAGCGAGTGGATCTGGGGAGAGAAGCCTCAGGCGAAGTGAATCCAGAGCCCCAGGATGGCCCCTCCAATGAGAACCGTCCAAAGGATCGCGCCCCGCTGTGCCGCGAACTGCGGGCGTTGGGACCAGTCGAACGTGAGATTCGCAAGGCTTTCCCGTACGGGCGCCGTGGTGGCCTTGCTGACGATCACCATGAGTAGCACGCAGACGGCAAACACAATCACGCTGAAATTCAGGAAGCTGAACGCTACTACGGAGTTCAAGGGGCCAAGGTCCATCCCGAATCCATTGCGCAGAATATCCAGAAGGAACCGTGCCGCGCCAATCAGGCCTCCGAAAACCAATGTGGTAAACGCAGCTCGCGCCGTCGCGCCTTTCCAGAGAATTCCCGTAAGGAAAGTGGCCGTGATCGGCGCACCCACATAGGCCTGGACGCTTTGCAGATATTGATAGATCTCGGCGTTCAGGTACCGGATAAATGGAATCCAGGCGACGCTGATGATGACGATCGCGGTGGTCGTCAGCCTGCCGATCAGGACCAGGCGGCGTTCGCCGGCGCCGGGACGCAGCTTCGCATAGACATCCATCGTGATGAGCGTAGAGCAGGAATTAAATACCGAGCTTAGCGATGACATCAGCGCGGCGAGCAGCGCGGCGATCATCAACCCCGTCAATCCGGGAGGCAACAGGCGCAGCACCATGAGCGGATAAGCGTTGTCGCCGGTTACGTCACCAGGCCAGAGCGCTTTAGCAATCAATCCGGGCAGGACGAGAATGAACACCGGCAGAATTTTCAGCGCCGCGCAGAAAAATGCGCCTTTTCGGGCATGGTCGATGTTCCGTGCGCTTAGCGTCTTCTGAACGATCACCTGGTCCGTGCACCAGTACCAGATTCCGAGAATCAACGTCCCGACCGTAGTGCCGAGCCACGGGTACACCGGGTGATCGATGGGCTTGATCATGCGAAAGTGGTCCGGCGGCAAAGCGGCGCGGAGCCCTTCGAATCCCCCCAACTCGTTTAAGCCCACCAGCGTGAGAACGACAGCGCCGCCGATGAGGACAAACGCCTGGAACAGATCGGTGTAGATGACCGCCGCCAGGCCTCCAGCCACGGTATAGATCCCGGTTGCGATCACCAACAGGATGGCGGAGGTCATGTAATCCCAGCCCACCACTTCGCGGATGAGGATGCCGCCCGCGAACAAGGACACCGAGATTTTGGTGAAGACATAGGCGAACAGCGAAACGATGGTCAGATACCACCGGCAATTCGCGCTGAACCGGCGCTCTAGAAATTCGGGCATGGTGAAAACCCGGCTCTGGAGATAGTAAGGCACGAAGAGCCAGCCGAGCAGCAGCAGGCAGAACCCCGCCGACCACTCGTAAGCGCCAACTGCGAGTCCGGTGGAAGCACCTGAGCCGGCAAGCCCGATGAAATGCTCGCTGCCGATGTTTGTAGCGAACAGAGATGCGCCGATGGCGAACCATCCTACGTGCTGCCCGGCGAGGAAATAATCCCGGCTGGTGCGCTCACGCCGCGAATGATAAAAGCCGACCGCAAAGACCGCCAGGAAATAGACGGCAACAATGATGGTATCGAGCATTCCCGATTAGTTTACCGGGACGCGCAGACTTCGCGCTGCTGATTCTGACGGTTGGATTTGAAGGAATGTTCCGGGGGGACCGCTTTTAGAACGGGCCCGCGGTCCCCGAACCGGACTGAAAGCTATGACTTGCCCTTGACGTGGCACTTGTTGCAGTTGCCTTTGCTTTCAAAAGCTTTACCGCCCGCCCGGTGGCAGAAACCGCATGAGATCTGTTTCGTTTCGGCCGGTTTATGCATTCCGGCTTTATAGTTGAGGTTATCTGTCTTCTTTTCCGGAAACAGCTTGGGATGGCATGTTTTGCAGTCACCGGTCTTCGCCTCCCGCTCCTGGTGCTTCCAGTGGTCGAAGGTCACGGCGCCCATCTTGCTCTTATAGACCAGCTTTTCCGTACCCTCTTTGGCGATTAGGCTGCCTAGGCTCACGACCATGATCACAGCCACCCCGAATGCGAAAAATTGACGCATTATGAATCTCCCTGTTTCTAGACGAACTATGCTGCCAACAGGTTTATACTATCGCGATCGAACCGGTTTTGGGCAGGCCTCCGCCTGTTCAATCGGCAGAGGCAGTAGTACGAAGCGGGCTGCGGCGTCCTTCGGCTAGTTCGCCGGCGACTTTGCGCCGGCCAGTGTCAGTTGACGTCTAGACTGAATAAAGAACACTAAATAAGCCCGAATTCTTATGAAACGTTGTCTTGCTCTCTTTGCTCTTGCCGCCGCGGCGTTGGCGGCAACCTTTACGGTCACCCCGGACCCACGCTGGAAGATTATCGGGCCGGGCGGCGGGGGTGCGCAGTTTTCACCCACTCTCAGCCCTCACAACCCTTCACGAGTGTTGGTGGCATGCGACATGACCGGCTCCTATATTACCGACGACGCCGGTGAATCGTGGCACAACTTCAATCTGATGGGGGTATCGCGCTTCTTCGTTTTTGATCCTCACGATCCGGACAGAATCTACGCGCAGGCCGCCGGCCTGTGGCGCACCGCGAATGGCGGTAAGAGCTGGGAACTGATTGATCCCCGTCCGGAGTCAATCAAAGAAGTGACGATGCCGGACGACCACGCCGGTGTGCGCTTTCTTACGGAAGGCCCCGAACCCGGCAATATCTCCGCCCTGGCGGTCGACCCCGCCGATTCCAAAATCCTCTATGCGGCTGTTTCTTCAGAAGCCGGCGCGGTGCTGCGCTTGTCGCATGACGGTGCGGAATCCTGGCGCGATGCCGGTGTGATTCCTATCGCAGCCACGCGGCTGTATATTGATCCGGAATCTCCGAAGAACAGCCGGACCATCTATGCAATCGGCAACCGCTCCGTTGCCGTACGCGAGAACGGTGCCTGGAGGGAAAATCCGGGGCCGCTCCCAACGGGCTCATTCAGTGGAACTTCGGCCGGATTTCCCTCCGATGGCGGCAAACCGGTTATCTATGCCGTATCCGGCGCCAATCTTTTCGTGTCGGAAGACGGTGGCGCAAGTTGGCGCTCCTCCAGCGTCGCCGGCCTGGACGCGGCCCGATACGAGACCATCGCGACCAGCCTGAACCATCCCGGCGTGGCTTACGTCTCCGTCAGCCGCGCCACAGCTGGCGGAGTAAGTGTTTTTGGCGTCGCAAAAACCACGAATCGCGGCGCAAGTTGGGATTTCATTCGCAGGGAGACATCCGATACGCCGGGCGCGGGCATGCACGATGCCTGGCTCACCCGCCGGTTCGGTCCAGGGTGGGGGGAGAGTCCGCTAGGCCTGGGTGTTGCACCGAACGACCCGGACATTGTCTACAGCACCGACTACGGCCGCACCATGCGCAGCACCGATGGCGGCAGCAACTGGACGGCCGTCTATTCCAAGGAAGTTGAGGGCGGCGGCTACACCACCCGCGGTCTCGATGTGACCACTAACTACGGTATTCATTTCGACCCGTTTGATGCGAAGCGGATTTTCATCTCCTATACCGACATTGGACTGTTTCACAGCGAAGACGGCGGCCGGAGCTGGTTCAGTTCCACCACGAACGGCGTGCCGCGCCGGTGGGTAAACACAACCTACTGGCTCGAATTCGATCCGGAAGTGAAAGGGCGCATGTGGGCCGCGATGAGCGGCAACCACGACCTGCCGCGGCCAAAGATGTGGCGTACGCAAAATCCCGATAATTATGTCGGCGGGGTCGTCCGCAGCGACGACGGGGGAAAAACCTGGACCCGGACGACGAATGGCATGGGAGAAACGGCGGCGACTCACATCCTGCTCGATCCCACTAGCCCGAAGGGATCCCGCGTTCTCTATGTCACCGGATTCGGACGCGGTGTATTCAAATCCACCGACGGCGGTGAGACCTGGACACTGAAGAATAATGGTCTGCCCGCACACCAGCCCTTCGCCTGGCGGCTGATCAGAGATCGGAACGGCGTGCTTTATCTCGTGATTGCGCGCCGCAGCGAAAACGGCGGCTTCGGCAATGCGGAAGACGGTTTTCTATATCGCTCCGACAACGGGGCGGAGCACTGGACAAAGATCGAACTGCCGGTGGGCGTGAATGGCCCGAACGGCCTCGCGGTGGATTCTGCAAATCCCCGGCGGCTGTACCTGGCCGTGTGGGGACGCAGAGCAACAGACCGCGCCGTGGATGGCGGGATCTTTCTTTCAAACGATGCCGGCGCCTCCTGGCGTAACGTCCTCTCAAAAGACCAGCACGTTTACGACATCACGATCGATCCGCGGAACGCGAATATCCTGTATGCATGCGGCTTCGAGTCCTCGGCCTGGAAATCTGCCGACCGTGGTGAAACCTGGAGCCGGATTCCCGGCTACGACTTCAAGTGGGGCCACCGGGTATTCCCCGACCCGCGCAACGCCTCGAAGATCTACATAACGACCTATGGCGGAAGCGTGTGGCATGGTCCGGCCGGCGGCACAGACAGTTATCGTTCTACTCCGCCATCAAGTAGATCGCCAAAGACGCGCAGATGAGGCCTACCGTCACAATCGCGTTCGGCACTACCTGATACAGCGCGAGAGAGATCACGACTGTCAGCACCGGCGCCAAGGCGGTCATCGGCACCACGATAATCGCCTTGCCGTATCGTACGGCATAGACCAGGCATAAAGCACCGATGGAGTTCAGCACCTGAATCAGGGCCGCGGCCCATGGGCCGCGAAAGCCCCAATTGATCGGCTGCGAGAAATCCGTCATGATGAGCGCCGCCGGTATGAAAGCCAGGCCGCCCAGCATCATGTAGAAGAATATGCTCTCCGGAGCGATGTCATTCGTCGAGACCTTCATCACGAAGGCCTGTACACCCCAGGCGACGAACACACACGAGGCCAGTGCAATCCACCACTGGCTGGTTGCAATGGAGCTTCCCGGCGGCTGATACGAGAGCATCGCGATGGCCGGAAAAGCGAGAATAATGCCAGCCCAGCTTTTCTTGCGGGCTCTCTCTTTGAGAACCGATACGGATAGAATGACGGTCAATACCGGATATAAGGAGACGATAGGAAATATCAGATAAGCGGGACCAAGCCGCAATGCCTGGAATAGTATGATTTGTCCCCCTGCACCCAGCAGGCCCACTGCCAGACCAAGGGCAACTGTCCGCCGGTCGTGCTGCAATTTCCAATTGATGATCTTCAATGCGACCAGTGCGCAGGGCACCATTGTAAGCGCCCAGACGGAATAACCGAGTGTTGCCGGAAATCCGGCTTTCTCGGGAACTTCAATGAAAGCGCCCCAGATGCCCCAGAAAACAGTAGTCACAATGGCGAAGAGAAGCCAGAGCCGGGTCTTCAGAAGAATTGTCCTCCTTCACAAAAATAGCGCCCGACCCGTAAAAAAGGGCCCGGGCGCTAAGTACAAGATACTACCTTCTCTGCTCAGATGCCGATCACTTCCTTGTGACGGCAGGAGCCTGCAGACGAATGCGCACGGTGCCTTCTTTCAGCGCATGCTCCGGCTTATCCGGTAACTGGTAGCGCACGAACAGAGGAATCTCGCTCCCGGCGCGGCAAGACGATGACAGCTGCACGACGGAGTACTTGGCCGTCGCGCCGACGTTATCATAGGCGCCCCAGGGGTCGGAGATACGTGTTGACACGTCCGCGCAAGCGTCACTTGTGAACACTTCCACCAGCCGTAAAGCATCCGCGTCGGGCACGCCAAGCACAACGTCTTCACCCGGCTGGGCCTGGCCGTCGCCGTTGCCTGTTCCTAGCGTTTTCTCCGTCGAATGAACAGCACGGTGCCAGACACGCCATTTCGCGCCGTCCAAAATCACAATGCCCGGAAGTTCGGGCTTCTCGCGGAAAACGGGAATCTCCACCGGTGTTTCATAGCCCGCCGCGATGAACTTCAACTGGACGATCTCGCGATCGGGATCCTGGATCGCGAGCAATAGATCCTGGCGCGGTTCCACAGATTTTCCCACCGGCGCCAGCGGCAAGGAGAAGTCCGCCTGCGGGATGGAAATTCCGGAGTTGGGACTGCTTACGCGCAGGCGCACGTTGCGGGCATCCGCCGCGCCCTTGTTTAACACCGTCAGCTTCAGCCGCCCTTGTTTCCCGGCCGTTACCCAAGGAGCCCCCACGACGCGCCATCCGGAAACTGTCAGGATCGGGGCTTTGGTTTCGCTGATGCCGATCTCGTGGAGTCCTCCATCAAGAGTAAACTGCAGCCGGCCCGACGAATCCGCTTTCATCATGCTGCGGCGCGTGTCCCCGGCAAACACGTTCACGTCTGTGATTTCATAAGATGCCTGCGGGCGGTAGATCGCATCCGTGGTGATACGTACATTTACAGAAGAAAGCAGACGGCCCGACGGCACCCATTCCCGCACGCTGGAACGAAAGCCCTTCGCGGTGACATTCTCGATGAGCGTGAAGCCAGGCTGGCGCCTGTCCGTCTTGACCGCGTATCCCCAGACCTCGAATTCAGGGTAGACCTCAATGTGATGCCAAACTGGCGGGCGGGGCAGCGGGTTCCGGAAGGCGTTCATATGAAACTGCAATGTCTTCGCCATGCCGGGCGTGCCGTGTTCGGAATCGAACTCCTCGTGCTCGTGATGAGGCCGCACGAAATCCCACACGGCATTCATGCGCCGGTGATACCAGCGGATGAAGTCTTTTGACCCCACGACGATACGAGTGCGGATCCCTTCGTAGTTCCGGTACATTCCGGTGTGCCGGTATTCCGATGGAAATTCCTTCGGACCTACATAAAATTCCGACGAACCCATAAAATTCGATACACTGCCCACCAGGTGCGGGTACTTGCCGCCAACCCAGTACGACATGAAACCGCCCATTGAAAGGCCGGCAGTGGCGCGGTGGTCGCGATCGGGAATGGTTCGATAATGCGAATCGATGTAGCCAACCAGTTCCGGGAAGTAGAGCGGGAACTGGCGATGCGTTTCGACCGGGCTGATGTTGTAAGGGCGCGGGTAGTCCTCGCCGGGTGTGCGTGGGTTGTAGCCGTCCCACCGGACTACGATGACGCCGTTGTGGCTGACGAAGGCGGCAATGTTGTCGCCAGCATAGTCGTCGCCTGAATCGTATCCTTTGCCGTTGCGCGGCGGCTTGTTAAAACGTTCGCTCCAGCCGTGGAAAAAGTAGATAACCGGATAGCGCTTATCGGGCGACTGGTCATATCCGGGCGGAAGAAAAATCCGGTAGTGCCGTTCTTCGCCGAGTACTTTGCTGTAATGCTTCCGGTCGAGAATGGTGGCTTCGGAACCGGCCGCCATGGAACAGGCGGCCAGTTCGAAGAATAGCAGGGTTGTAATACGGCGCATTAGAAAATCAATTTCAGCATAAGCTGAATGCGCCGCGGGTATCCGCGCTGGCTCGTCACCTGTCCGAAGGCGGTGCTGGTGGGACTGGTGTTCGGAGCATTGAACATCGGGTGATTGAAGGCGTTAAGAAACTCTCCGCGAAATTGCGCATTGACTCTCTCGTGAATGCGCGTGTTCTTCAGAACGGAAAGATCCCAACTGTTTACGCCGTCGGCTCGTACATCGTTCAGCCTGCTCGGGAATGTGCGGTAGTTGAACGAGAGCTGATTTGCCGGTACGCGATCGAAACCCTGGGTATTGAACCAGCGGGCAACGGTGCGCTCTCCGGGCGGCAGAGTGATGTCATGGATATCGCCCATATAGAGCACGTTGCCGAAGCCGATGGGGGGGCCGCTCTGGGCGGTGTAAATACCCTGCACCTGCCAGCCGCCAACGACTTTGTCGACGACCGTGGGGGCGGCATTGAGCAGGCGCTTGCCGCGCCCGAACGGAAGTTCCCAGAGGCCGCTGATCACGAAACGGTGCGGCCGGTCCTGTGTGGAGATGGCATACTCCAACGGCGACAGGTAGCCGTTCAACTGGCCGATGGCCTCCATGCTCTTCGACCAGGTGTAGGCGGCGTTCACGCTCCATCCGGCAGCGAACCGCCGCTCGGTGCGCACTTGCATAGCGTGATACCAGGAGTATCCCTCATAACTGGTGCTGGTCAATCCGGTGAATTGAGAATACTGCGGTCCGGCCAACAGATAAGACCGCGAGACGTTCTGTCCGGAAAGGCCGGTGCCGGGCAGCAGTGGATAGAATGGATTGGGCACCTGCTGGGTCATGTAGTTGATGTGCGCATTATCGCGGAAGGGAGAGCGGCTCAAGTACTCCGTGGGTAGCGCCCGCAGGTCTCGCGTGAGTTCCAGGCTGTCACCATAGTTGCCGAGATAGGCGACTTCCATCAGCACTCGCTGGGGCAATTCCCGTTGCACGCCCAACTGCCAGCGTTGCTGCCGCGGCGCTTGTGGCGACTCCTCGAAGAAGCGGGCGCTGCGGCCCACGTAGGTGAGCAGGCCGTCCGCCGCTCCCGGAGGCTCCTGGATGCCATTCGGAAATGGGTTGCTAAGGTCCGCGATGAAGGTCAAACCATTGTCCAGCGTCGGCACGAATTCCGTGCGCTGACTGAAGCCGAGTTGGATGACATCGCCTCGCTGCGCGCCCAACGGGCCGAAGTAAATGCCAAAACCTCCGCGGATGACCGTCTTCTGATCGAGAGTGTAAGCAAAGCCGGCGCGCGGCATGATGTTGTTGGTGTCCCGGTTCCATAGCGCGCGCGGTTGGGAGCCGACGCCCGGGAACGTCAACCCGCCGATAAGCCGGAATTCATTGGCAGGCAGTTCCGCAATCGGATGGGCCGCATAGTTCGCGCGTACCTGCGCTTCGAGCGGGCTGGGGGT
The DNA here is from genome assembly GCA_900696665.1 of uncultured Acidobacteriota bacterium. Lineage (GTDB taxonomy): Bacteria > Acidobacteriota > Terriglobia > Bryobacterales > Bryobacteraceae > CAADGY01. Next base: position 9,014 of record CAADGY010000321.1, on the reverse strand, counting down.
TGAGAAATCGTAACCGCGAACGGTGCGGTTGAAACGCTCGGTCATCGCACCCTCAAGCTCGTAGCGCAATCCCAGGTTGACGATCAGCTTCGGAGTGATGCGCCAGTCGTCCTGTACGTATGCGGACACAATGGTGGACTGGGCGGCGAAACTGGCCTTGCGGTCGACGCCGCCGCTGGTGGGCAAGCCCAGAAGCATGCTGGCAAGCCCCTGGCCGATGGGCGCAGCCACAGAGTTGTCGAACGGTCCGAGCGTCCAGGTGTTGCCAAATGCGAAGATGCCACTCGATGCGTTGTGCGGCTCGTACTGGAAATTCCTGTACTGCCGCGCGTCCGCGCCAAACCGCAGGGTGTGATTTCCTTTGATGGAAGTAACGTTCCCCTCGAGGCTTTGATTGTGTGTAGGGTATCTCCACCAGTTGTTCTGTGTTCCGGAATATCCGGATATGCTGATGGCAGGAAATGCCCGCACGCCCGGATCGATCGCGTCCGTGTAGGACCTGGGAAAGCCCAGGCTGGCGAGATCGAATCCGATGCTAGCCGGCTGCGGATATTGATAAATCGAGAGCCGGAAGAAACTGTAGCGGACATTCATGAACGTTGTGGCGCTCAAGTTGTGCACGTCGTCGATTGAGAACGAATGCTGCTTCCAGTCGGAATAGCCGCCGGTCGGCGCGCTGCGGAACCAGTCGCTCGAATGACTGAAACGCTTGTAGGTGTTGAAGCGTACGAACATCCGGTTGTTCGCGCCGATGTTGTGGTCGACACGGCCGATGTGATTGAAGTACTTGATCACCTCAGGGTCGTTCACGCGGATAAGGTTGTTGGTTCCATCCGCCGTTCCAGGCACATTCGGCAGAGAGTAGTAGTTGAGAATATTCCGGGCGATCGGGTTGATGCGGTTGGATGGAATGATGTTGTTCGGAAAAGGCTGCGACTGGTAACGTCCGGTCCCCAACGCGACGCGCGTGGCCGGATCGTAAATCTGGTAACGCGACCCTACCGCCAGGAGCTCGGAAAAATCACCCTCGCGCTGGCGCGCCGTGGGCACGGTTAACGTTCCGGCGCCATAGGCGGCGCCCATCGCGCGGCTCTCATGAATACCTTCGTAGCCGTAAGTGAAAAACGTCCGGTCTTTGCCGTTGTAGAGTTTCGGAATATAAACGGGACCTGTAGCGCTGGTGCCCCAGCGGTTGTAGATAAAGTGCCCCTTGGGCTGTCCCGCCGAGTTCGCGAAAAACAGATTGGCGTTGAGAACGGGGTTCAATAGCGAATAGTAGGCAGTTCCGTGCAAACTGTTGCCCCCGGATTTCAACGTGACGCTGGTGACGCCACCCTGGGTGTGCCCGATACTGGCATCGAAAGTGGCGGTCTGCACTTTGAACTCGTGCACTACATCGGAGGGCGGTGTGTAACCCGCCATCAGATCGCCTGCGCCCCAGCGATGATTGAGCGCGGTGTTCGGCGCCCCGTCCAGCGTGATCTCGCTGCGATTCGCGCGAACGCCGCCCATCGCGTACCCGACGATGTGCGTCGGTTCGAACGGCCGGTCCAGCCCAGGGTTCTGTGTATAAGATACGCCAGGACTGAGCGTCATCAGGAGAAACGGATTCCCGTGAGCGATGGGCAACTCGGCGATACGGCGTTGATCGATCACCTGCCCCAAGTTAGCGCCTGCGGACTCCAACAGGGGCGTTTCCGCCGTTACCGTGATCTGTTCGCTTACTTGGCCCAATTCCATGCGAATGGGGATGGAAACGCGCTCGCCGATACGGACCTCGACTCCGTCGCGGCGAAACGATTTAAAGCCGGTCTGTTCGGCTGTAATTCGATATTCACCGGGTAAAAGATAAGGGATTTCGAAATTTCCCTCCGCATTGGATTCGCCGCTGATGGAAACATTCGTGGCAAGATTGACAGCGTGAATGGTGACGCCGGGAATAATGGCGCCACTGGCATCCACCACGCGTCCTATGATGGAGCCACGCGTTTCTTGTGCCGGGGCAAGACTCGCGGCGATGAGACACACGACGGCTCTAAGCGCGAAGGGCGCTTTTTTTGACATGATTCCTCCTATTTCAAAAATCGATTGCGTTAACCCCGTTACCAGCACTTATGCGCCAGCAAATTGTCCCACTTATATGGAACACCTTGCAATAAAATTAAAGGAATTATAGAAGCGGAATAAGGCGAGTGTCAACTCGAGCCCACAACTTCAGCTCCTTTGTTCCACCCTGTTTTTCCGATGTGTGTAAACCGCATCCGCCTGTCGCGGCTTTAACACCGGCACGTAGATAAGGAATCGCTCCATGCCCAGGCAGATACGTGATTTCTCAGTAACTTCCTGCCGTTACTTGAGGCCGCTGGCCGTTCTCAAGGTGCGCACTCGACGGTTCTGGCCGTAAACGATTGTCTGACCGTCAGCCGAAAGCCTTACCTGCGTCACTTGTGTGACTCCGACAGGATCCAGGTTCGCGATGCGCTTGCCGGGGGTCCGTTTGCCCGTAGCAAGGTCGATCTGGTTCAATTGGGCCATACCCTCGACAGGCGACATTACAATGAGTTCTTGCCCGCTCGGACTCCAACGCACCAGCCGGTCATCTGGAAGAGGCCCCCGGATCTCCGCGGCGCCACCGCCGCCGATTGAGTACAGCCGCAGCACACCTTCGGGAGCGCGGGCCGCTACCTTGGTCCCATCCGGACTGAGGCCGCTTCCTTCCAGGGAGACACCCTCCGGAGTGATGGGCTGGGGTTTGCCTGCCGGAACGTCCTGCATCCAGATGCGCGACGGCCGCCCTGCCTCATTAGCTTCGAAAATGATACGCCGCGAATCCGGAAACCACTGAGCGGCAGTTTGATAGTTCAAGCCGGCAGGCAGCATAAGCTGCGGCTCAGGCGACTGGAAGTCAAACAACGCAAGCCTCTGCGGCTCGGTGTACTGCAGCGCTAGCGCGTACCGCCCGTCGGGTGAAAGGGACATGGCATCGCCTTCACCCAGGCGGACAGGCGCCGGCTCACCAAGGTTCCGAAGATAGAGGCCGTATGAGCGTCCGCCCGCCTGGCCATACTGCGAAAACAGCAGAAGCTTGCCATCTTGCGAGAGGTCACCGGGAAAACTGGAACCCAGCCAGTCCAGCGACTGATCGGCGGAGGCGCCCGGTAGGCTAGCCCAGGTTTCATGCCGGTCGTCATCGAACGTCGTGAAGAGCAGAACACCGTCAGAACCCAAATCCAGCAGCTTGACACTCACTGGGAACTGAAACACAAAGCGCGGGCTCCGGCCCGGCGCGGATGCATACAGGGTATCGGCGTAGCCGCTATCCGAGGCGGAGTACCAGACTTCCGAAGCATCCTTTGTCCAAACCAGGCCCTCAATCGATTCCCATTCGCCCGACAGGTGCTGCGCATTGCCGTGCAAATCGACAGTGACAATCCGGCCCCGGTCGTCGTCCCGGGTCGGGTGATCAGAGAAGGCGATCTGATCGCCGCGGGGAGAGAACCGGAGGTCGCCCAGCCAACCGGCTGTCTGGTAGAGGACCTTGCCGGCCGGATACTCGAGCCGGTGCACTCCTCTGACGGAGCGCACCAGTGCTAATTGTTTGCCGGAGGGGTCCCAGTCCGCTTCGGAGACATCCGGCATGACAATTCGCGGGGCGCCGCCGTACAGGGGCGCCACACCCAGTATTCCGACCTGACTGTTGTCACCAACATAGCGGCAGTTCAGAGCCACCGCTACCTCGTTATTTGCCGAAATAGAAAAAAGGTGCACATTGCGCAAACCAATGCTGCGAGCTTCGGGAGAGCCGCGGGCGGATAGAAAGAGATCTCCCGCGTCACCATTCCAAGCGGCGCTGTAGACAATCACGCTCGAACCGGGACTGAATCGCGCGGATGATACGAAGCCACGCTGAAAAGTGACTTGGCGAAACGTCACGTTTCCGCTGCGACTCAGCAGGCGGCCGGCGATCCAGCCGGCAGCAAGCGCAATAAAAACAAGAGCTGCCGCCAAAACCCAACGGAAAGGGCCTTTCCGCCTTCGCGGCGATGATGGGTTCGGCAACGCGGCCGCGGGTTGTGACACCGTCGCGAGCGCCTGTAAGCTGACTCCCAAATCATGAGCGGATTGGAAACGCGACTCAGGATTTTTCTCGAGACAGCGGGATACGATGAACGCGAGCGCCGCAGGTAAAGCCGAAGGCAGGGGCGGGGGGTCTTCTTTCAGAATCGCGCTCATGATCTCCGCGGCGGACTCGCGTTCGAAAACCTTCTTTCCGGTGAGCATCTCATGCAGCACCAGGCCAAGGCTGAAAATATCGGAGCGATGATCAACCTGGGCACCCCGAACCTGTTCGGGTGACATATAGGACACCGTGCCCATGACCATGCCGGGCCCGGTCAGAGCAAGTCCTGGCTTCGCCGTTCCTACTGAGTCTGCTACCGGCTTGGCAAGACCGAAATCCAAGATCTTGACCGCCCCCTGCGCGGTGATCATGATGTTCTCCGGCTTGATGTCACGGTGCACGACGCCCATCGCGTGCGCGGCCGCGAGGCCAGAGGCGACCTGCGCTACAATCTCGAGGGTCTGACGAATCGTTGGCTTCTCAAGCTTGCGGAGAGTGACGCCCTCCACAAATTCGGAGACGATGTAATCCTCACCGGCGTCGTAGACCGCCACTACGTTGGGATGGTTCAAGCGAGCGGCAGCCGCGGCTTCCTGTCGCAGTCGCGTCCGAAAGGAGACGTCTTGCACAAGGTGTCCCGCGAGCAGCTTAACAGCGACATAGCGGCCCAGCCGGGTGTCCCGGGCCCGGTAGACCTCGCCCATCCCTCCAACACCGATTACGGCCTCAAATTCATAGTGACCAAGCTTTGCGCCCGGCTGAATGCGCATCGGGTCATCCTCTCGTCGGGCAGGATGTGGCGCTACGGCCACGCCGGCAATCGCGGGTGCAGGCGCAGCCCGGATGCAGTCTGAATGCCTTACCATTATCGGCTGAACTCATCCGAGACGCCATGGCGCGAGAAGAGAAGTGCAAGGGCGAGCTGCGCAAGCGGATGGCAATGCCGGTTCTCTACGCTATTTCGCAACAATCGGCGCGGGTAAAGAATAGAATCAGGTGTTGTGGGGAGGCTATCTATGAAATGCCAAGCACCGCTCATTCTTATCTTGGCCGCGGCAACTCTCTGCGGGGCCGATTTCAAAGCTGGATTCGGGCGCCGTCAGATTACACCACCGATGCCGATATGGCTGGCTGGTTTCGCGGCCCGCACGCATCCGGCTGAAGGCATCGCCCACGATCTCTGGACGAAAGCGCTTGCTCTCGAGGATGACAGTGGCCGGAAGCTGATCGTGATCACCGTGGACCTGGTAACAATGCCGAAGGCGATGACCGATATGGTAGCCGCCAGGGTGATGCGCCGGCACGCCATTAGCCGGTCGCACCTGCTGATTAACTTTTCCCATACGCACTCGGGCCCCGCGTTGAGCTGGCCTTCGAATTCGGACCGCGCGATGATGAGGCGCATTGAAGACTATCGGAGTAAGGTCATGGACTCCATGGCGGAGGCGGCTGCCGATGCCGTCAGCGACCTTCAGCCCGCGCGGATCTCGTACGGCACCGGAACGGTAGGATTTTCTCATAACCGCCGTGAGCGCGTTCCCGGTGGAGGTTGGCGTTTTGGAATGGACCCTAAGGGGCCCGTGGATCGAACCGTTCCCGTGTTACGGCTATCCAGCGCCAATGGCAGGCTGCGCGGAGTGCTGTTCGGTCTCTCCTGCCATGCTTCCGCGCTGACGCCGGCGTTCTACGTGGTCAGCGGCGACTACCCTGGCATCGCCCAGGCGGCGCTGGAAAAGACCCATCCCGGTGTCACGGCCTTGTTCATGCAGCTCGCCGGCGGAGATCAGACCACATACCCGCGAGGCAAGATGGAGCTGGCCGAGAAGTATGGTGAGGAACTGGCCAGCGAAGTGGATCGCATCATGGCAGCTCGAATGAAACCCGTGCGCGGTCCTCTCAAGAGCGCCATGCTCACCACCGAACTGCCCTTCGCACCGTTTTCATTGGAGCAATTCGAGCAGCAGGCCAAGGAGGGTGATGCACTGCTCCGCAACCATGCCGAACGGATGCTGAAGCTGTATCAATCGGGACAGCCGCCCTTGCCGCGGCTGCCGTACACCCTGCAGGCCATCCGGTTCGGAAAAGATCTCACCCTGCTGGCCATGAACGGGGAAGTGGTGGCCGAGTACAGTCTGCGCGTGAAGAGGGAATACGGCGCGGAAGGGATGATTGTGGCTGGATATTCCAACGAAATACAATGCTACATCCCGTCCTCGCGGATCCTTAAAGAAGGGGGCTACGAAGCCCGCGATGCAATCCTGATGGGGTCACTCCCGGGTCCTCTGGGCGAGGAGGTGGAGGAAACGATCTTCGCGGCTATTCGAGAGCTGATGCAGACGGTTGGAAAGGCGCCACAGCGGTAGGCGGGCTGCCTATCTGCCGCCGCGTCCCGGCTGAATTATCCAGTCGCCGGCTTCGAGCGGTATGCCCGCAATCAGTTCCGAGCCCAGGCGGATCTGTCCTTGATCAGCTCCGCGCCGGGCCAGCCGGTACAGCGTGTTTTCATCGACGGTGTACCACTCCGGGAATTCGTTCAGGCGAACATAGTTTTTGTCGAAATTGAGCACCCGCCGGTGCCGCGCGAAATCAAACTTCACAACGCTGTTGGATTGCACATGCAGATGCAACTTCTCACCGTCGCGGACGGCGCCCACGCCGCGCCCGGCGGTCCAGTGCTCGGGACGGCAGCCCTGGCTCTTGTAGAGAATGTAGAGCAGTAGCGTGCGGTTGAAGTTTCCCTCACCGTACCAGTTTTCGAGAAAGCCCGAGGGTTTTTGCATGGCGGCCATCACCCGGATTTCCGACTCCACCCACCCTAACGCTTCGGGAACAGGCTCGCGGTTCACCAGGTAGATGGCGCTTTCAATCGAATCGGCATAACCATCGAACGATCCCCTCTCCCAATCGTAGTTGCGGTATTTGGGCAGCGCTTTCAAAACACGGCGCACGGCATCGCGGTACTTCTCTTCGCCCGTCGCCTGGTAGAACGTGTACACTGCGCCATAAACGTAGCCCCAGTTGTCAGAAAGTCCCGGACCTGAGGGCTTCAAAGTCGCTGCATCCACGGAGTTGTACAGCATGCCATCCGGATTCGCGGATTCGAGCACGCGGTCCAGCATGCGCCCAACCGCCTGCCGGTAACGTGGAGCGCGCGGCGAATCCAGGTACTGTTCCAGTGCGTAGGCCAGCGTTAGTCCCACGACGGTTTCATTGCCGTGATCGCGCAAGCGCAGCGTTCCATCCCCCCGGTGGGTGTCGAAATCCCATTTGGAGGAAGGAACACCGTGCGATCCGGGCAGCACCTCTTCGACATACGCGTCGGCGATGCGGCGGGTCCATTCAAGAAAACGCCTGTCGCCGGTCATGGTAGACAGCCGTACCAACGCCTGGAGGAAATCGCCATTCAATTCTGCGTCAGCCGCGGGCAGGTTGCCGAATTTCGATTTCACCGGCGCGCGCTTCATCGCATCCGCCACCATATCCACCATGCGGTAGTACCAGGGCGTACGCCCAAGCAGTTCGGTCACCGCCAGTAAGCCATCCTTGGCATACTCGCCCGCGCCGAATAGGCTGGGCGGTCCGGCTTCGCCAGGAGGAAGCGGCAGGTTTCCCGGAACGGAATCGAATCGTGTCGTGTAGCGCACCTCGTTCCGGAGCATCTCCATCATCCGCCCGCGATACAGGTCCGGGTCGGTGAGGTGCGCGGTGAGAATCAGATACGGGTAGAGGTCCGCACCCGAATTATGAGGCGTATAGATGCGCGAAGTGCCGCCGGCTTTCAAGCCGCGTAAGCCGCCCGGAATGCGATCCGGTAGAAGCAGTGTTGTAGGGTCGGCCACCCCTAGCCAAGCCTTCAAGACCCTCTGCATGGCGGCAGCCATTTCATCGAAGCGAGCGGCATTGTCCCGTGCGTGGCGGAAGAGCGTGTCTTCGGACGCGGCCGGCAGCGGCACACATAGCAGGATGAAGCAAAGAAGACGATACGGGAAGCGCTTGATCGTTATCGGCATGATCTCACCATTATTAAGCCTGGCAGGGCTGTGCGCTACACTGATCAGTTGATGCTTCGAGTCGCATCGCCGTCTGACGAAGACATGAACTGAATCCATGACCATACTTGGGATTGGCGGCATACTGCATGATGCCGCCGCCGCTATCCTGGTGGACGGTGACCTCGCCGCCGCCGTCGAACAGAACAAAGTTGCGCGCCGGAGCCGGCAGGGGCACCTGCCCGACGAGGCAATCTCGGTTTGCCAGCGGATCGCCGGGGTTCGCGACGATCAAATCGATTGTGTCGCGGTGGTGCGGCCTATCGCGACCGGTCCGGAATCAGCCGTCCATCTGGAACTGCGGTCGCGCTTTCCGCACAGCCAGATCGTAGTAGTGGATCATCATCGGGCACACGCCGCTTCGGCCTATTATCCGTCGCCATTTGAAAATGCGATCGTGTTGACGCTCGATCGTGCGGGCGATTTTCGCTGCGGTGCGCGGTGGATCGCCGAAGGCACAAGCCTTGTTCCGGACCGCGAACTGTATTACCCGGATTCTGTTGGCGAGCTTTATACACGGGTCACCAGCCTGCTCGGCTTTGAGCCCAACGCGGAAGAGCATAAAGTGCAGTGGCTGTCTGCTTCCGGTGACGACCGCATGATGGATGTCTTCACGGACATTCTGGGCTTGAACTCGGCGGATTGGCCCCGCTTCGATCGCACTTACTTCCATGGCGAACGAATGACGGCAGGTGGATTCAGTTCGGAGTTTTACGAACGCCTCGGTCTCCCGGACGGGGGCGACATTCCACAGCCTATGCGGGCCTCGATTGCCGCCGGTGTACAGCGGGCCACGGAAAAGGCTGTTTTGGCGATGGCCGGCAGCGGTGAGAATCTGTGCCTGG
>CAADGY010000320.1 GCA_900696665.1 uncultured Acidobacteriota bacterium | reverse complement strand
GTTGGTGAGCGCGTGACGCGTGAGTTCGAGCACACGGTCGAAGTAGCTGCTGTCCTCGCCCTTGGCCCAAATCCACTTCTGCGGAATGCTGGGTTGAATGAAAGACACACGGATGGTCGGGGTGTTGGGGTTTCCTTCGCGCAATCGTCCCATCCCGAACACAAACACCCCCACCAGCATCGCCAGCGGCAGCAGGATTTCACTCAACCAGGCGTGGCGGTTGGCCGGTTGACGCAGAATGGCGTGCGCCGCTGAAAGCAAAGCCAGGGAAATCCACACGATGAGGAACGACACCCCATAGACGCCGGTCACGGAGGCAATCTGGATCAGCGGCAACATTTGGAATTGCGACGTGCCGAGCAGATTCCAGGGAAAACCACTGAACAGGCGGGCTTGAACCATTTCGAGCGCCACCCAGATGGCCGCGCCGGCCAAGGCCCAGGCTGTGCGCCTCGTCCAATCGCCGGTCCCGAGCTTGCCCGCCAGCAACCAAACCCAGACGGCTTGATACAACGCCAGAAAGGCGCTCAACGCCACCCAACCCAGAATCGGGTAACCGGCAACCGGAATGAGCAACAGCCAATACAGCGCGGCCAGATGAAATGCCAGGCCGGCGACGTAACCGATGCGAAAGGCCTCGGCGCCGGTTTTGCCATGGGCCGCAGCGAGCATCAGCGCGGGAGCGGCCCAGGCCAATCCGGCGATCCCAATTTTCGGAAAGGACGCCGCCAGCAGCAATCCCGCGACCATGGCGAACGGGTAACGGCTGCGCGGAAGAAATTGACCCGCGAGATTTTTCAACGCCGCGAGCTTGGCGAAAAAGCCGCGAAAGGCAAGCGCAGTGGCGCAGGCTTCCAGCCTGTCATGGTGGATTGGGCATTCAGCAGCTTGATGAATGCGACTCCAAAGTAGGACAGGCGTCGCGCCTGTCTCCGTCCTCACTTTATTCGGTACTCATTTGTGCCCTGGTTGGAAGCCCCACCGGAATCCGCTCAACCGGGAGGTTTTGTCTGCCAGAGACAGGTGCGACGCGTGTCCTGCGAGGTCAGGATGACTCACAACACCCGTTTCACCAACGATAGAATGCCCTGCTTCACCGCGGAACGATGATGCGATGCGCGGTGCGCGCGCAAAAGTGTGTCGCGGTTGGCCATGTACCAGTCGTAGCTCTGTGCGAACATTTCGTCCGTGGAATAACGCGGTTGCCAGTTGAGCTCGCGTTGCACTTTGCTGATGTCGAAGTAGAGCGACCGGCCATACATGAGGGCGTGGTAAGCGCCCAGCGGTGAAAGCCCGAGCACACTGGTCAGTTTCATCAAGGCAACGGCCGGTGTCATGGGCACGCTGCGAACCTTCGAGCCGGTCTTGGCGTGAATGCACAAATGCTCCAGCGCCTCGCGCATGGTGCCGTACGTCGCGGCGCCGCAGTTGTAAGTCGTTGTGCCCTGTCGGTTCGCCGCGAGAATGCAAGCTTCGGCCAAATCATCAGCGTGGACAAACTGGTAAATGTTATCGCCGCGCCCCAGCACCGGAACATTGTAACCTTCGCGAATCCACTCGAAGAGAATCTGGAAAATCCCCAGCCGACCATGTCCCATGATGGTGCGTGGCCGAATGATCGTGACGTCCAACCCGCGTTGAACAAACTGCCGGCAAAGTGTTTCTCCCTCCAGCTTGGCACGGCCGTAAGCCTCGCCGGGATTGGGCGGGGTGTCCTCGGTGACAGGATTGGATTTGGGCGCGCCGAAAACGGCGCTGGAAGAAACGTAGATCACCTTGCGCGCTCTCGCTTCGAGCGCGGCACGCAAGAGATTCTCCGTGCCGTGGACATTGACGGAGTGGAAAAGCGCCTTGTCCTTGGCGAGCGGCACCTGGGCGACGCAATGATGGACCGTGTCGCAACCAGCGAGGGCTGCCTGCACGCGCGAGGCGTCACGGATGTCGCCTTGCACGAATTCAACGTCCGCCGGACGATCATCGGCGTCCGCTAGATCGAACACACGCACCGGCCGGCCCTGCTCGCGCAGACGGTCGCGCAGCAACGAGCCAAAATAGCCCGAACCACCGGTGATGAGCGCGCGTTGGGTGGTCATGGAAGTGTTCGATGAAGTGCAAATGTTGGGCATACTTTGGAGGACGCTATCATGACACTGACCGATTTGAGCGATCTATGCTTCACCCCTCTGCTTACCCTCACCCTGCCGCTCTCCTTGAGGGAGAGGGAACAGCCGACGTGCGGACTTTGTTGTTCGAGAGTGCCCGCCGTCACGTCTGAGTTCCGCTTGCTGCAAGAGTGGCGAACTACCCTCCCTCTCCCTGCGGGAGAGGGTAGGGGTGAGGGAGAACGCCACGAAATTCTCACGGCTGCGGTTGCTCCTTCCTGCCCACCAATCCCGGCCTGCAATAATCAGGCATCGCTCGTGGCGCACGCTCCTGCAGTGTTCGCCAGATTGCGTCGCGTATCATTTCCCTGTCCTTCCTTAATCGCGAACTCCAAAGCCGGAGCACCTTGATGCCTTGTGATTCCAGAAAGGCATCCCTCGAGGAATCTGCGGCTTGATGAGCTGGCGTGCCGTGTTGAAAGCCATCTACTTCGATGTCCAGTTTGGCTTCGTTGCAGAAGAAGTCCAGAATGTGCGGGCCAATCGGGTGTTGGCGACGGAATTTGTAGTCCGCAAAGCGATGGGAGCGCAGCCATGACCACATCAACCGTTCAGCCCAGGACTCTTGCTGGCGCAAGTTGCGGGCAATGCGGGTCGCGTTGCGAGATTGTTTCAACATCGGTCTCTCTCGGCATTTGAACAGTCCACCCTCACCCTGACCCTCTCCCTGAGGGAGAGGGAACAGCCATCGCATAGTTTGCTTTTCCGTACCATCGCTAAACCAACTCCGTCTCAGATTTTCCACCGCTTCGTTGATTGTTTCTCCCTCTCCCAGCGGGAGAGGGCCGACGCGAGGGAGAGTGTTGCGCCGCTGCTTCAGGCCCGGGCCGTGCGACCAGAAGGGGTCCGTGACTTTCAGCAGCGAATACATTTGAGCCAGTCATCATTGTGAACCCAGGCGAGGGCCCATTTTTGCGGCCCGCGGGGCGGCGCATCCTAGTCCGCCGTGTTTCTGCTTGCCAATGCGGAAGTCGCCCTCAAGCTTGGCGCGGTGGTTTCCGAAGCGAAGCGCGCCCCCACCGATTCGCCGCTCTGGCAGCGGTGGCTGGCGCGTTTGCTGAGTGGCATCGTGCTGGCCTACCTTGCCTGGCTGGCGGTGGTGATCACCCTTCGCGTCCAGTTCCCGTGGGACTTGTTCATCTGGCCGGAAAGCCCGTTCATGACCAACATGCTCAAACTGGAGCTGGGTCAGCCAGTGTTCAGTCCTCCGGCCGACAGCAACTCGTTCGTTTACAGCCCCGGCTTGGAATACCTGACTTATGCGGTGCTCAAGCCGTTTGGAGCGCATCTGGACATCCGCTATTGCCGGTTGGTGAACGTGAGCTTCGGAGTGCTGGCGGGACTGCTGGCGGGGTTGGGGATACAGCGCGCGCTGCAATGGCTCGCGCCCAATCTCACCGGGAGTCGCTCGGGCTGGCTGGGCTGCGGCGTGGCTGTGCTCGTCATCTTCCGAAACTTCACCGCGGATGTGACGCACCCGGACAACCTGGTGATGCTGCACACCGCCGGCG
>CAADGY010000319.1 GCA_900696665.1 uncultured Acidobacteriota bacterium | reverse complement strand
CTGCGAATCGCAAATGATTTATCCGCCATGGGTGTCCGTGCGACGTTCAAAGTGGTTGGCGAAAAAGCTCGCGTGCTCGAAGCGCGCGGGCGGCGCGACATCTTCCACGCATTAACACCGCACGACATTGGGTATCACACCGACTGGCACAGCGTGCCGCCCGCTCCCGCCGTTTATCTGCGTGCTCTCGGTTGGCTGGAAGGCGCTGCCGAGTTCGAACGGCGGGAACGGCAGGGCATCGCCGACATCACGCGAATCTTTGGCATCGCACCGAGCTGTTATGGACAGCCAGGTAGTTCCTGGGCGCCTCAGGCGCTCCGTGCCTTGAAAAGGATGGGTATTGATACATATGTCGATGAAGGCTCGCAGATCGGAGTGAATGAGCAGCCTTTCTGGTTGGACGGCGTGCTGAACGTTTTTAACATGGGGCAATACAGTCTGCGTGCTTCGCTCGACATCGGCGCCCGCATCAGCGACGATATCGCGCGTTTCGATGCAGCGGTGAAAAAGCTCAGTGCGCAGGGCGGCGGCGTCATCAGTATTTACTACCACCCCACTGAATTCGTGACCACCGAGTTCTGGGACGGAGTGAATTTTCCGGGCGGCCGCATGACGGAACCGGAGCAGTGGAAAAGTCCGCAACGCCGCTCGGCGGAGGACTCCGAGCGCTGTTTCAACATCCTGAAGCAATATGTTGAATACGCCAGGACGCGGCCCGAAGTTCAATTTCTCACAGCCCGGGAATTGCGGCGCATTTTTGACGGACTGCGGCCTCCAGCGCTCGATCGTTCCATCGCGGCTCGCCACATGGCGGAGCACATCACTTTTCTCGTCACCGGAAATGGCTCCTATTCGGCCGCGGATCTGCTGCAAATTTTGCTGGGGTTGGAGCCTCGGGATGTTGAGGGCCCGAGCGAACGGGGGCAAACGAATTTTGAAGGCGCCATGATTCCCCGCTCCGCATTCGAGCGAGCCAAGAAGGACGCTATCTCCGCCATTGAAACGCTGAACCGCCTTCCGGCCAACCTGTGGTTAGGATCCCAACAGCTTTCTCTGATCGACTTCGCAGCCACGCTGGCATCAGACAGCGGCGCCCCGGCGGGTGTCGCGCTTCGGCGCGGAAAGCCGGAGATGGAGCAATATGTGGCCCGGAATCCCACTGCGCCATTCCGCTGGCCGATTCATCCGGAAGGCTTCACCGCACCGGAACTACTGGACCTGGCCCGCCTGCAGGCGTGGACACTAAAGCCGGCCAGGCTCAGGTAAAATACCACACCATTTACCACATTTTTGGCGAATTTTTTCGAAATTCAGTGCTGAACCGCCTCTGAAACTCGCGTAATTCAACAGTGTGCCGTTCCGGCGCATCAGTAAGCAAACATCAGAGAGGTAAGTAAGAAGGATGGCAAACCCTATTGTTTCCCCAATTCAGTTTGGCGACGCGAGGTCGGCGGCTGACAATTTCCGCAGAGCAAGGAAAGGCGTCGAAGATATCGAAGGCGCAATCGAAAGAGCCGTCAGAATGTCTCGAAAGAACGGCGAACTTCTGGCCGAGGGCATCCTCACAACCAGTGAATCCCCGGAACAGCTTCGTGCCGAAGGACGCGCTCTGGCGCAATGGGCCCGCCGTTCCGGACCGGACGAACGGAGAATGATTGCCACCGCTTTCAGGAAAGCCGGACACGCCAAGTTTCTGATTCACAATATGGCAAGCATGGATGCCGCCGACACGGAGACGTTCATGAAGGACTATTTTGACGCCGGAGGAGAAATGGCGCCGGTACTCGAATGGCTGCGCGATGCAGGTTCCATCCTGCGCGCGAGGCGCGGCGAAAAGAAGCCGGCTTTCGAACCGGAGGTGCCTTCGGATACGGTCACACCGAATCTCTTCGGCGGCATAGGAGACTTCTTCGGCGACATCATTAATTCCATCGGAGGAGCAATCGGTTCCATTGTGAACGCCGTGACCAAAGCGGGCAAGTCCCTGGTATCGGTCATTGGCGATGTCATCAATTGGACAGTCGATCAGATTGCCGACCTGGTGGAATCGCTGGTCGAAGCAGGCAAGACAGTCTCGGAAATCCTTGGAGCAGCCGTCCAGAAAGGAACGTCGGCTCTGAAGAAATTCGTCCAGGCAATCATTAAGGCGGGACGCACGGCTGCTGAGGTGCTTGCGTTTGCAGTAACGCAGACGGCGGCTGCGATCAACGATATCCTGCGCGCGCTCCGCGATGCGGTGGTATCTGTGACTACCGTGCTCTCCTGGGTGGCAACCAAGGCCGCCGCTTCCGCCGATCAGATTATCCGCGGGTTACTTGCCATCGGCAATTCCATTGCCGGTTTATTTTCCTCACTCAGTACGGCTGTATTCAGCACAGTGAAGGCAGTAGTGAGTTCCCTGGTCCGTATTGGACGGACCATCACGGAACTGGCGATGGCTGCCATCGGCCGCACTCTGACAGTGTTCCGTAACGTAGTGCGGGCCTTGGTGCAGCTCGGCAAGACGGCCGCGCAAATGCTGGAAGCGGTGGCGGGCAAAATCGCGGGAGGCGTGCGGAAGATGGCGGCGGCTCTTATTGCCGGCGGCGCCACTCTCATCAGCGTGCTCTCCTGGGGCTTCACAGAAGTCGCCGCCGTAATGCGCGACGTAGTTCAAGGAGTATTGGACGCAGGGAACAAAATCCTTCATATCGCGCTTGCGATTGCCGGACAGGCGTTGGCTAATGTGAAAAAGGCGCTTCAGGCGCTGTTCGATCTGGGGAAAACGCTGGCAAATATCTTTGTCGAAATCCGAAGTCTCGCCGGGAGCACAATTAAGAAGATTCTCCAGGCGGCTTTCGAACTGGGCAAGACGGTGCTGGAGTTCCTACAAGCCACGGCAACGCTGGTAGCTTCAAGCGCAGTGCACGTGATGGAGGCCGCTCTGGGGGCCGGTGTGCGCGTGGCTGAAATGCTGGAGAACTTTGCGAAGTCCGGCTTCGGCACACTACGGCGGCTGGTGGAGACCATCATTCGCGCCGGTGGAGCTGTCGTCGACGCTTTGGAGTGGGTGTTTGCCGAAGTAAAGGCTGAAATACACGATTTGTGGGCGGAAGTCATCGAAGGATTCCGCGCCGCCGGACGTGCCATCTCGGATGTGTTCAATTGGGCACTCAATAAAGGTAAAGACGTTCTGGAAGTGATCGTCGCGGTCTGGAAGAAGATCGGCCAGGCTGTCGATGAAGTACTCGAATGGGCCAAGTCCGTTGCCGGATTCGCCTGGGATGCCTTTGCCGGTATTGTCACCCGTCTGAAATATTCCGTCGAGTACATTCTCTCGTGGCTGGAGGATGACCTCCTGCCCGGAATGCGCCAATTTATCGTTGGCCTGCTGAAGATCGGGTATAAAGTCGTCGACCTGGTCAGCTACATGGCCGGAAAAACCGCAATCGTTGTCGCAGAGGTAGTGGCCGCTGTGTTTCAGGGAGGAGTCGTGTTTGGCGAGTTCATCGCAGCCACCATCGATCACCCCGACGACGTGCTGGAGAACCTGCTTCGAGCCGCTAAAGAGTTTGGCAAGACCGTGAAGGAAATGGTTAGCGCGGCGGTGGAGCAAGCCATCGAAGATATGAAGAAGCGGACGATCGACAACCTCCGCGACATTGGCTACTCGGCGTTAGAGGTCGTGAAAGCAGCGGCCGAGATCGGTGGAGGAGCCGTCGCCACGGTGGTCACCATCGTGCTCCAATGGTTCGGCGACTACCGGCCGCTGACGGCGGAAGAAATGACCGATGCCACCAGCGTTTACGGCAAGTCCCTCGACCTGGACAAAGTACAGGTGGCCGTCCTTTCGCCCCCGGTCAATCTGATCGAATACCTCAACGGTGAGCGCCCGTTCACAACCATGTACCTGCTGAACTTCGCTTCCTGGGACGAGGTGAAGCGGGACACTCTGATTCACGAACTCACTCACGTGTGGCAGGGACTGGTGGAAGGACCCTTCTACATGCTCCAGGCACTGCACGCGCAAATGGGAGAAGGTTACGACTACGGCGGAACCACCGGATTGCGGAACGCCGGTGGCGACTTCACCAAATTCAATCGCGAACAACAAGCCTCAATTATTGAGGATTACTTCCGGATACGCTTCGAGCAAGGCAACCCTGAAAGCAGCTACATCGATTACGTGCCTTACGCTCAGGCTGTTTTCGCTTAAGCTGTTCGCTGCAGGGATGCGTGCGCCCGTTCCGGCGGGCGCGCGCACCGCAACAACTCTGCTCTATCTCAGCGTGCCGAGGCGGTTTTGGCCGGAATGCGCCACAGATAGATTCTGCGTCCGTTCACATCGGATTCCTTCTCAGGCTTCCAGTCTCCCATGTCGAACGCGTGCGATACGATGCGAGTGCCGGGCTTCAACTCGGCCAACAGCTTGGGCTTCAATTTCTGATTGAGCGTGCTCAGAAGATAAAGCGTTACGACACTTGCGCTCTTAATGTCGGCCTGGAACAGATCTTCCTGACGGAAACTGACTTTGCCGGTGACGCCTTCACGGCGCGCGTTGGCATTTGCTTCCTGAATTCGTTCCGGATCGATATCGATCCCTACCGCATTCGCTCCGAACTTCTTCGCCGCGGTGATAACGATGCGCCCGTCCCCGCAGCCCAGGTCGTAAACGGTATCTCCCTTTCCCACGTGCGCTAGCGACAACATGGCATCGACCACTTCCTGAGGAGTTGGGACGAACACAACATCCGGCGACCGCGTGGGCGCACTCTGGGCCCACGCCGCCGGAGCGATGGCCAGTACGCACACCAGCACGATCGCAGCGATCGTTTTCTTACGTGACATAAACTTAATCTCCTGCCTCCTGCCCGGACGCCGCGGTCTCCATGACCGTGCCGGGTGCTCAGATTAGATTTAGCGCGGTGGAATACGTTTCGTCAAATCACGCATTGGCCCATCTTGGCCCATCCCGGCGTTATGTAGCTGGCGGATGGGCCCGGCACCAGTCGAGCGTCCGCCTAATGGCTTCCGCCAAAGGTGTCGCCTCCGCGCCGAATGTGCGTTCGAATTTGGAATGGTCTACGACGAACGGGCGTTCGAATTGATACAAAACCTCCTCCATCTCCTGCATTCGCCGGCTGAATAACCCCATCGTTTTTACAAGCCACCGTCGCGCGGAGCGAATCTTAGGCCGCTGGCCCGCCTCCTCAAAGATCATTTCCAAGAAACGCCGCGTTGTGACAGTTTCTGGATTCGGGGTGTGCCAGACTTCGCCCAGCGCCTCCGTACGTTCCCCCAAAATGACGAGCGCGCGGGCCACGTCTTCGATGTAGGAATACGTATGCGGCACGTCCGGATTTCCGGCGATCCAGACGGTATCCCCCACCAGCGCAGGACGGAAAACACGCTCTCCCATCAATGCGTTCACCACACCGGGCCCAAAAAAATCGGAGGCGCGGCCGATGGTTGCGCGTACTTTCCCCACCCGGTGCGCATGGAGAAGCATCTGTGCGATCTCCGCCCGCAGCCGTCCTTTTGGCCCGTCCGCGTTGCTGGGCAGGACTTCACGCATCGGCACGCCCACCGGTCCGTACATGTAGAGGTTGTCACCGAATACCAGCCTCGCCCCGGACCGGCCCGCAGCGTCGATTACCGCCGTCATAATCCGGGGGAGTTGGAGAATCCAATGCTGGTAAAACGGATTGGCGCAGAGATAAACCACCCGGGCTCCGTCGCAAACACGGCGTGCCATGCCCGTGTCCGAAACGTCGGCCATTTGCACTTCAACGGAGTCCGGCAGCGGTGCTTTGCACGACCTGCTCACAGCACGAACCGGTTTGCCCTGGCGCACCAGTTCATGAACCATGGCTTTCCCCAAACCGCCGTTCGCACCGATAACCACGTTTACCTCCGCATCAACCGGCATAACACCCATTCTGCACCAGGGCTTTAGGACAAACGCAAAAAGCTCCGCTCCTGGAGTATTCCGCGAGCGGGTTGATTCTAGCGCGCCGCGGCTCAGAAACAAGACGTTACCAAGCCGCGGGCGTGAGCAAGCAGGCTCACCTAGTCAATATGGGGCGACCAACCCTAGTTCGCAGTGTCGCGGGTTACGCTGCTGATTAGGAAAACCACACGGCGCAGAGCCGCATACGAAAGGATTGGTCGCATGTCTAAAGTACGATTTCTTGGT
>CAADGY010000318.1 GCA_900696665.1 uncultured Acidobacteriota bacterium | reverse complement strand
TCGGTTGTAAAGGTTCAGGATTGCCTGCTGCTTCCATTGATCGAGGAGCCACGCTCCCGCGATCTGTTGAGGGAGATCGCCGCGCGGTTGCCGGAGGGAGCAGCGGTTGTGCCCGGCGAAACCTTCCCGGGCTGGGAGTTCGCCACGCCGCTGGTGAGGACGCGCACGTCTTCGATTCTTTCGTTGATGGACAACCCGATTGTTATCTGGGATGAGCCCGAACAGATTCGAGGCGCCGCAGAGCGGCTCTGGACCCGGCTCGAGGAGCGGGACCAGGAAGCTTATGTCTCCTCTACAACAATCTACTACACGTTTAGTGAATTCGAATCGGAAGTCCGGGGCAAATCCCAACTTTATCTGCGGCAGTTGGAGTTAGGTGGGGCCGGTCCGCACATTCCATCACGCCCATCGTTGGCTTTTCGCGGCAATCTTCCGGTGGCGGTCGCCGAGACCCGCTCGCTGGTCGAAGCAGGACAGCGTGTGGTTTTCTTCGCATCCTCGATGGGGGAATTGGAACGTCTCGCCGATATTTTCCAGGAGTACTCGGTTCCGTTCCAAGTGGGAGTTGAACAGAGCGGCTCCACCCCCGAATACCTGGCGGAGCGTGCCTACATGGCCGGGTCGCTGGCCAGTACCTTTCTGGTGCGTGGACGCGTGCCCCGCGGAACCATCCTGCCGGATTCAGGGCTGGCAATCTTCGGCTCCGAGGACCTCTTTGAAACCTCGGACCTGATGGTGCGGCCCGGCGGGTTAAGGTCGCGCGCCGCTGCCTTCAGTACCGACTCGATGGACCTCAGCCCTGGGGACTACGTCGTTCACGCGGAGCACGGAGTCGGGCGTTTCGCCGGAATTCGCGAAATCGAGCATGGCGAGCAGAAGGGCGATTTCATGCTGCTGGAATACGCGGGTGAGACAAAGCTGTATGTGCCGATGACCCGCATGGATCTGATTCAGAAGTTCAGAGGAGCCGGCGATTCTCCGCCTACCCTGGACCGGTTGGGAGGGGCGACTTGGAACCGTACCAAATCGCGCGTGAAGGCCAAAATACGCGACATGGCAGACGAACTCCTGAAGCTGTACGCAGAGCGCAAGATGGCGGAAGGCTTTTCCTTTTCTCCCGACAGCAACTGGCAGCGGGAACTTGAGGACGCCTTCGAGTTTTCGGAAACGAAGGACCAGGTTACAGCCATTCGGGACATCAAGCGAGACATGGAGAGCGCTCATCCCATGGACCGGCTCCTGTGCGGAGACGTAGGCTTCGGCAAAACCGAAGTGGCGATGCGCGCAGCTTTTAAGGCGCTGGGCGACGGGAAGCAGGTTGCCGTGCTGGCTCCTACCACTGTTCTGGCGTTTCAACACTACGAGACGTTCAAACGCCGCTTTGCTTCCTTCCCCGTGCGAGTCGAATTGGTGAGCCGTTTCCGTGCGCCCAAGGAGATTGCGGAGGTGATTGGAGACGTGGCCAATGGAAAAGTGGATGTCGTGATCGGCACGCACCGGATTCTTTCGAAAGATGTCGAATTTCGCGACCTCGGGCTGCTGGTTGTCGACGAGGAGCAGCGCTTCGGAGTGCGTCACAAAGAACGGCTCAAGCAGCTAAAAAAGAATGTGGACGTACTGACGATGACGGCCACCCCCATTCCACGCACCCTGCACATGTCCCTGCTAGGAATGAGGGACATGTCTGTCATCGAGACGCCGCCTAAAGACCGGCTGGCCATCCAGACCGTCGTTGCGCACTACCACCCGGAGCTGATCAGGACGGCTATCGAGCAGGAACTGGGCCGTGGAGGACAGATCTATTTCATACATAACAAGGTAGATACAATTTGGTCGCGGGCCGCCTCGATCCAGGAACTGGTGCCGCAATGCCGTATCGGGGTGGGGCACGGGCAGATGAGTGAGTCAGAGCTAGAAAAGGTGTTGTTGGGGTTTATGCGGCATGAGTATGATCTCTTCGTATCAACCACTATTGTAGAAAATGGATTGGATATTCCCCTTGCAAATACGATTATTATCGAAAATGCCGAGCGGTACGGATTGGCCTCCATGTATCAGCTCCGTGGGCGGGTAGGGCGTTCCAATCGCCGGGCTTATGCCTACCTGCTGGTACCGCCTGATTCCGAATTGAGTGAAGTGGCGCGCAAGCGCCTGGCGGCGCTCAAAGAGTTTAGCGACTTGGGTGCGGGGTTCAAGATTGCCGCCCTCGACCTGGAGTTGCGCGGTGCGGGAAACCTGCTGGGGGGCGAACAGCACGGGCACATCAACTCGGTGGGATTCGATATGTACGTCCGCCTGCTGGAAGAGACCGCCCGCGAACTGAAGGGGGAAGATGTGCCGCTCGAAATCCATTCCTCGCTGAATCTGGGATTGGATCTTCGAATTCCACCAAGCTATATCGCTGATGAGCATCAGCGGCTGCGCGCGTATAAAAGGATCGCCGACATCCCGGATAGCGGACATGCCGCCAAGGTGCTGGCGGAAATGGAAGACCGCTACGGGCCGGTGCCCGGGCAGGTGAAAAGCCTAGCCGAATTTGCGCTGATCAAGAGGACCGCGCAGCGGATGGGGGTCGAATCTATCGACGGGCGGCAGGGGATGTTGAATATCTAGTTCCATGAGGATTCACGTGTTCAAGCGGCGGCGCTGATGAACCGGGTCTGGGGGACGG
>CAADGY010000317.1 GCA_900696665.1 uncultured Acidobacteriota bacterium | reverse complement strand
TCACCCTGTAAACACTTGGGGCAACGCACATCAATGGTTTTCTGCTTGATGTATTTGCAGGAAGGATAGTTGCTACAGGCCGTAAACTCGCCGAAACGGCCTTGTTTAATGACGAGATTGCTGCCGCATTGCGGACACGCCTCCTCGAGCCTGACTTCCGGTTTCTTCTCACCTGGCCGTCCGATCTTGCGAGTCGTCTTGCAGTCGGGGTATCCGGAACAGGCATAGAACTGCCCGAAGCGTCCCTTCTTCAGAACCATGGGGCGGCCGCAATTCTCGCAATATTCTTCTTCCCCCTGTTCGGATAGACTCTCTTTATCGCCATTCTCCGCGGCGACTTCGCGCGTGTTGGTGCACTCCGGGTATCCGGTACAGGCGATGAAGCTTCCGTGCTTGCCCCATTTAATCACCATGGGCCTGCCACACTTTTCGCAAGTAAGGTCTGTGGGCTTCTCCATGCGCTTGATGTCGGCCATCTCGGTCTCGGCGCGCATGAGATCCACCTTGAACTTCTCGTAAAACTCCGCCATGGCCTCGCGCCAGTCGCGCTTGCCCTCTTCAATCTCGTCGAGTTCCTCCTCCATCCTCGCGGTATAGCGGACATCGAAAATGTCGTCGAAGGAATCCACCAGAAGCTGCGTTACAACCATCCCCAATTCGGTCGGCACAAACTTACCGGCGTCCTTCTTCGCATACTCACGTTCCTGAATGGTAGAGAGAATCGATGCATAAGTGGAAGGCCGGCCAACTCCGTCAGCTTCGAGTTTCTTCACCAGCGTTGCTTCGGTATAGCGCGGCGGCGGCTCCGTAAAGTGCTGTTCGGGGGAAATCGACTTGAACCTCAGCGCTTCGCCCTCAGTGACGGCAGGCAGCTTATGCTTCAGTTCCTCGTCTTCTTCGTCGCTCTGGTCCTTTCCTTCCTCGTACACGGCAAGGAAACCGTCGAACTTCGGCACGGATCCGGTCGCGCGGAACAGATATCGGGCGCCATCGTTTCCCTGTGCGTTCACTTCAATTGTGGTCTGGTCGTAGACAGCAGGCGTCATCTGGGAGGCGACATACCTCTTCCAGATGAGGCGGTAGAGTTTCAACTCATCTTCCGCCAGAACATTCTCCAGAGATTCCGGAGTTCTCAACACGGACGTGGGCCGGATCGCTTCGTGGGCGTCCTGAATGTCCTTCTTGCTGCGATAGACGTTGGGCGAAGACGGAAGGTAGGACGCTCCATAGCGTTCGCCAATAAAGCTGCGAGTCTCCGCGAGCGCTTCACCGGATACACGCGTGGAATCCGTTCGCATGTAGGTGATCAGGCCGACCGCACCCTCGCTACCCAATTCGAGACCTTCGTAGAGCCGTTGCGCCAGCGCCATGGTGCGCCTGACGCTGAAGCGCAATTTGCGGGATGCCTCCTGCTGGATGGTGGACGTGATAAACGGAGGAACAGGGTTGCGCTTTTTCTCCTTCGTGACAACGGATTGCACCCTGAAATCGACGCCGTCCAGCGCAGAGACAATCGTCGAAGCGGCATTCTCGTTGGCAATCTCCACCGCTGAGTCGTTCCGCTTGGCCAACCGCGCAGTCAGGATGGGCGGCTTTTTCGCGCCCAAACCAACATCAATGGTCCAGTATTCGCGTTTCTGGAAGCCACGGATCTCGTGTTCACGCTCGACAATCAGCCGCAGCGCAACGGTTTGCACACGCCCCGCGGACAGCCCGCGGCGCACTTTATCCCACAACAGCGGCGAGATTTTGTATCCTACCAGCCGGTCGAGTACCCGCCGCGCCTGTTGCGCGTTCACCAGATTCAGATTTACCTGGCCCGGCCGCTCGAATGCTTTGCGGATAGCTTTGGCCGTGATCTCGTTGAACATGACCCGGTAGATGCTGGAACCCGCCTTCTTCCGGTTGCCGTTGAGTTCTTCGGCGAGATGAAAACAAATAGCTTCGCCCTCGCGGTCGGGGTCGGCTGCCAGGTATACCGCCTCAGCGGTCTTGGCGGCCTGTCTTAATTCGGATATGAGCTTTTTCTTGCCTTCAATGATTTCATACCTGGGCTCGAAGTCGCGTTCGATGTCGACCGCCAGATCCTTTTTAGGAAGATCTTTGACGTGGCCGAGCGACGCCTTTACAACATACTGGTTACCCAAATACTTCCCGATTGTTTTCGCCTTCGCCGGCGATTCGACGATGACGAGAGCTTTTGCCATAAAATTGAATTACTTTCTACCTTGAGTGGGACGAACCGCAAACGCCATCCTGCCAGATTTTGACAAAGTTTTTTCCGGGCAGCTGCCGGATCATGCCCAGCATCTCCAGCTCGAACAGCGTAGCGATTAACTCCGACGAGGAACAATTCTCCAAGGTCTCAAGGAGATTGTCAATCGGCACCGGACTATCCACCTTCAATTCAGCGAGAACGCGGCGGGCGATTTCAGCCATGGGTCCGAGGGGCAATGACGCTTGCACGGGCTCTCCGCCCGCATCGGAAGCTCCCTCCTCTCCCAAACGCCCCTGAGTTACCTGCAACAGCCGGAGCCGCACATCGGGGGCTAGTTCCACAACTACGTCATTCCAGTCCTGTACTAACTTAGCCCCCTGCTTTATCAGCAGGTTGGGGCCCCAACTCATTTTTGAAGTTACATTACCAGGCACCGCAAAAACATCACGGCCCTGGTCCAAAGCCAACCTGGCGGTAATAGAAGAGCCACTGTACTGAGCGCCTTCCACTACCAGAACACCGACGCTCATACCGCTTATGATGCGATTTCTTACTGGAAAGTTTTGAGGAAAAGCGGGAGCGCCCATCGGGAACTCCGACAACAGTAGTCCTTTCTCTGCTATGTCATTCGATAATTTACGGTTTTCCGAAGGGTAGAGGACATCCACCCCGCACCCGAACACGGCCACGGTATCCCCACCCGCTCGAAGCGAGGCGCGATGGGCAGAGGTATCGATGCCACGCGCCATCCCACTGGCGATCACCAGACCGGCGGCGCTCAGATCACCCGAGAGCCGGTCCGCCACAGCCATTCCGTATGTACTGGGCCTTCGCGTTCCCACCACGCCTATCATCACCCGGCTCAGAAGTTCCACCCTGCCGCGCGCGAACAGCAGGATGGGAGGATCGAAAATCTCCCGCAGCATTGGAGGATAGCGGGGATCGGAAATCGGGATCGCCACGGCGCCTGATGCCGCCATCCGCTCCTGCTGCAAAACAGCATCCTCAAAAGAACAACCGCTCGAAATATTTCGTGCCACACCGGGGCTGGCTCCGGCCGCTTCAAGTTCAGAAATGGATGATCGGAAGACCGCTTGCGGAGTGCGAAACCGCTCTATGAGCTGTCCTGCTTTCCTGGTGCCTAGCCCCGGGATCAGCTTCAAGGCCAGCCAGTGAAGCTCTTCTTCGCGGGTTAACTGTTGTGTTGCCATCGGATCGGCGAGGCGCGTCCGCCGGTCCATCCGCCTATGTAATCTGGCAGATGAAGGAGCCTTCCGCAACCCGGCACAGCACACCTCAGAGATACTTGGTGCACGAGAGGAGCCGTGCCTCTCAATGTCGTGCGTACCCCTATACTGGGAAAAAGATGATCTACAAGACCATTCTAGCCTTGGGTGCTTTCGCCGCCGGTCTTCTGGGAGCCCAAAGCGATTGGCCGGTATACGGTTACGATCCGGGCGCCAGCCGCTTCTCACCGCTCAAGCAGATCCATACGGGAAACGTTCACCGGCTCCAGCGCGCATGGACATTTCACACGGGCAAGCCGGGCTCGGAGGGAATTCCCATCGTAGTGGACGGCGTGATGTACCTGGTCGGGGCAAACGGTCTTTTTGCCGTGGAACCGGAAACCGGAAAGCAGATCTGGCATTTCGAAGCGGACAAAGTTGCCCTGCGCGGACTGGCATGGTGGCCGGGCGACCGTAACACGCATCCTCGTGTGTTCGCCGGAGTGCAGGGCGGGATGATCGCGATCGACGCTAAAACAGGCAAACCGGCCACAGGGTTTGCAAACGAAGGGCTCCTCGATCTGAGACAAGCGGTGCTTGGAGATCTCCCCGATGCGCGCATCTCACTCCAGTCGCCGCCGGCCGTGTACAAGAATATTGTCATCACCGGAAGCACCAACGGGGAAGGGGCGCCCACTAAGGGTGCCTACGGCGACATTCGGGGGTGGGACGCTTACACGGGCAAGCTGGTGTGGAGCTTTCACACCGTGCCGCGGCCGGGCGAGCCTGGCAACGATACGTGGCCGCCCGGAGGGTGGAAGAATCGTTCCGGCGCAAACGCCTGGGGGTTTCTCACCCTGGATATGAAACGCGGCATCGTCTACGTTCCGCTTGGCGCACCCACCTCGGATTTTTACGGAGCCGACCGTCATGGCGATGGGTTGTATGGCAACAGCCTGGTTGCGTTGGACGCGGCAACAGGCAAGCTCAAGTGGTATCAGCAGCTCGTCCACCACGACCTCTGGGATTTCGACCTGGCTGCGCCGCCGGCTTTGTTTGAGGCTTCCCTTAATGGCCGCAGTGTGCCAGCCGTTGCGCAGATCACGAAAATGGGAATCCTCTTCGTCTTCGATCGCGTGACGGGCAAACCACTATACGGGATGGAAGAGCGTCCAGTGCCGCGGAGCACGGTGCCTGGAGAAAAGACAGCCGCCACGCAGCCCTTTCCGCTTAAGCCGCCTCCCCTGTCCCGCATCGATTTCACAAAGGAAGAAATCTACAATCTGACGCCGGACCACGCAGCGTTCTGCCGCGACCTTTTCGAGAGCAACCAGATGCGAATCGGAAGCCTCTACACACCTCTCGGGCTGGAAGGCAATGTATTG
>CAADGY010000316.1 GCA_900696665.1 uncultured Acidobacteriota bacterium | reverse complement strand
TGCAGCATCCCTCCGGGAGGACGGCTATGCGACCGTGACGATGCGATCCAAATTAGGACTACTTGCCGATTTTTCACAATGGTTGGCGCGCAGAAGCGTCTCCGCGACCGAGCTTGATGAGCGCCGTGCCGACGCGTTCATCAGGTGTAGGGAGCGGAATGGCGGAGTTCGTAGAGGTGAGCGAGAAACCCTCAGGCAGTTTCTGGCGCACATGCGAAATCGTGGGGTTGTCCCCAGCTTGGCGCCGACATGCGATACCTCCCCGTTGGCCGCTATTCTGAATCGCTATGAAAAGCACTTGAAGTCCGAACGCGCGTTGGTGACCGCCACGGTCGTGAACTACGTTCCGTTCGTCCGCAGGTTTCTCGTTGACCGTTTTCAACAAGGGCCCGTGCTGATTCGCGATCTGAAAGCGGCCGACATTTCAGCCTTTGTCCTGCGGCATGCCCCTACGATGGGCTGCCGAAGGGCGCAGTTGATGACCACCGCGTTCCGCTCTTTCTTCCGCTTTCTCTTTCAAAGCGGGGAACTGCAGGCTGACTTGGCCGGTTCCGTACCCACCGTCGCCGACTGGCGTTTATCTACGGTACCCAAACATCTCCGGCCGGAGGAAGTCCGCCGCGTACTTGGTGGTTGCGACCGCCAGACGTCAGCCGGTCGTCGCGATTATGCGGTCCTTCTTCTGCTCGCTCGTCTGGGGCTCCGTGCGGGCGAGGTTGTTTCTCTCCAGCTCGATGACATCGACTGGCGGGCCGGAGAGATCCTGATTCGGGGCAAGGGGCTGTTACACGATCGGATGCCCCTGCCCCATGATGTCGGAGAGGCTCTCACGTCGTACCTACGGATGGATCGGCCGCGATGCCGAACGCGCCGCGTGTTTGTTTGCATGAAGGCGCCGCGCTGCGGTTTTGCCGGACCTTCCACCGTGTCAACCATCGTCCGCCGCGCGCTCGATCGAGCCGGTTTGCATCCAGCTTTTAAGGGTGCCCACCTGCTTCGGCACAGTCTCGCCCGGACAATGCTCCGCTCCGGCGCAAGCATGGGCGAGATCGGAGAAGTCCTGCGCCATCGAGTCCCCAGCACGACGGAGATCTACGCCAAGCTGGACTTCGACTCATTGCGCTCACTGGCTCATCGGTGGCCCGCGATAGGGGGTGGGCGATGAGCACCCTCAAGCAGGCGTTGAACGACTACATCGCGATGCGGCGGGCCCTTGGCTTTCAACTCCGTGAAGTTGCAGTCTGTTTGCGGAACTTTGTCGCGTTCGCCGAAGCCGAAGGCACTGGCCACATCACGACGGAGTTGGCGCTGCGGTGGGCGACGAAGCCCGCACTAGCTCAGCCCGCAACCTGGACATGGCGTCTGGGCATGGTCCGCCGCTTCGCGGTGTGGCACAGAGCCACGGAGCCTCGCACCGAGATTCCCCCGGCCGGCCTCCTTCCGCACCGTTATCAACGAAAGACGCCGCATATTTACAGCGACGACGAGATCGCACGTCTGCTGCGTCGGGCGGCAGAGCTTCCCTCATCCAAAGGGCTCCGGGCCCACACCTACACCACGATCTTTGGCCTTCTGGCCGTGACGGGAATGCGGGTGAATGAGGCCCTAAGTCTGGACAGACCCGATGTGGACCTCGGTCAGGGAGTCCTCACGATACGGCGCACAAAATTCGGCAAATCGCGGCACGTACCGGTACATTCATCGACGGTGGGCGTGTTGAAGCAATATGCGGCAACGCGAGACACCGTTGTCCCGGCGCTGCGCCCCGCCTTCTTTGTCTCCGAACGCGGCACGCGGATCACGGAGTGGATGGCGCGGTACACATTCGCCAAGCTGTCTCAACAGCTCGGTCTCCGCGCAGTCGCAAAAGGCCATGGCCGCGGTCCACGGCTGCATGATATGCGTCACCGATTTGCCGCCCGCACCTTGATCCACTGGTATCGCCAGGGGCTCGATGTCGAACGAGAACTCCCCAAGCTGGCCACCTATCTGGGGCACGTGCACATCAATGAGACCTACTGGTATCTGGAGGCGGTGCCGGAGCTGCTTCAGTTGGCCACGAGTCGTCTGTTAGCCAATGAAAAGGAGGACCGATCGTGACATCTGCCGGTCTTCCTTCACTTCTGCAGTCGTTCTTTACAGATCGTCTGCTGCGGCAACGGCGGGCAAGTCCGCACACCATCGCGGGGTATCGTGACTCCTTCCGCCTACTCCTGCATTTCGCAAAAGAACGGCTGGGCAAAGCGCCGTCGGATCTCACGCTCGAAGATCTGAACGTGCGTTTTGTCGGCGATTTCCTCGATGACCTCGAGAATCGCCGGAAGAACAGCGCTCGCACTCGCAACATCCGCCTGGCTGCAGTTCATTCGTTTTTTCAGTACGTCGCCTTTGAAGAGCCTGCGCATTCGCTGCTTTGCCAGCAAATACTGGCGATGCCCACCAAACGCCACGAACGTCGGCCCGTCGAATTCCTCACCCGCGAAGAGAGTAAGTCTATGGTGGCGGCGCCGGATCTCTCCAGGTGGGTTGGGCGGCGTGATCGGACAATACTTTTGCTCGCCGTTCAAACCGGTCTCAGGGTCTCCGAGCTGATAGGCCTGCAATGCGCGGATCTCGTGCTGGGAACCGGCGCGCACGTCCACTGCGAGGGAAAAGGCCGAAAACACCGGTGCACGCCACTGCGGCCGGAGACCGCGAAGGTGCTGGGGGCCTGGCTGCGCGAACGCCGCGGCCGTCCCGAAGATCCGCTTTTTCTCAGCACCCGAGGCGGACAGCTGAGCCGCGATGCGATCGAACGTCTCGTCACCAAATATGCCGCCGCTGCCGCGCGAACGTGCACGTCTCTCAAGCGGAAGAAGGTCAGTCCACATGTGCTTCGTCATAGCGCAGCAATGGAACTTCTCCAGAGCGGGGTCGACCGCTCCGTAATCGCTCTCTGGCTCGGGCACGAATCCGTCGAGACCACTCAGATGTATCTTCACGCTGACATGCGCCTGAAGGAGCAAGCGCTGTCGCGCACGCGGCCTCTGGGAACACGATCTGGACGATTTCGTCCCGGCGATAAGCTGTTGGCCTTCCTGGAGGGCCTCTGATTATGCCGAATCTCAGCAGGCCGCGAGGGCCTCCCGCGCGGCGTCGGCGCGAAAAGTCGGCATGACCGGAAAGTCGGCACGATGACGCGTGTCATGGAAACGAAATTCGCGGATGCCCGCAATCTCGAGCACCTGAGCGAAGCTCTTCTCCACGCGCTGCCGCTCACCTTTCACATCCTTCTTCAGCGGAAAAATACGATCCTGCCCAATGGTGCGGGGGTACCGGCGGAGTTCCGCGGCGAGCTCGGGCACAAGCGGCACATAGCGCACGCTCCCGCCCTTCAGCTTCGCCCGGACAGCGATGATCTCTTCGCGGTAGTGGATGTCGTCCCACTCCAGCAACAGGATCTCGCCCTGGCGCATTCCTGTCATCAGCGCGAGGAGCACGATCATCCGCAAGCGGTTGTAGGTCACGTTGGCGTCCTTTAGCCCCTTGCGGATCATCTTCGTATCCAGCGCCTGCTTGAGGCGGTGGATCTCCTCGGCGGACAG
>CAADGY010000315.1 GCA_900696665.1 uncultured Acidobacteriota bacterium | reverse complement strand
CAAGAGAGCCCTGCGGCTGGTTCACTCCATGATTGCCTACGGCGCTTCGCAAACGGAACTCCGAATACTCCGGCTCATCGGTAATTACGTTAACTACTCCACCGGCCGCATCGGAGCCGTAGTATGTCGACCCCGCGCCCCGCAGCACCTCGATTCGCGCCACGGATTCGAGCGGCACCGGGATATCCATGTTGTGGTGGCCCGACTGCGGGTCGTTCAGGCGCAGACCGTTCAGCAGCACCAGCGTTTGACCAAACGTGCTCCCACGTATCGATACATCCGCCTGTACTCCATTCGGGCTTCGCTCGCGAACATCCAGAGACGGCTCAAGCCGCAACAGACTCGCCAGGGAGTTCGAAACCAGCCGGAGGCGCGCGGTATCCAAAACCGTCACGGGCCGCTCGCTTTCCTCGAGTGGCACCGGATCGAAAGTTCCTGTCACGACGATTACATCGCGGCGCGGCTCCCCGGCGCACAACAACCCGGCCGACAAAAGCACCGTCAGAGTCAACAGGATGGAACCCAGAGGCAAAGTCACAGAGTAGCATTTGTGGAACTACACTCAGATTATGGGCAGGGTGCTACTGGGACTTGTTACGTCGTCGTCCATTCTTATCGCACAGGCAGGTCTGGAGTTCCGCTCGATCGCAACCGGAGTGGTTGCACCCAGCGATATTCAACACGCCGGCGATGGAACAAGCCGGCTGTTTTTCGTTCAACAGAATGGCATCATTCGGATCTACAAAGGTGGGGTCATGGTGGCGGCGCCTTTCCTCGATGTCCATTCGCGTACACGCGGCGGAGGCGAGCGCGGTCTTCTGGGCCTTGCTTTCCCTCCGGATTATGCACAAAAGCAGCACTTCTATGTGAACTACACCGATCTCAACGGCCACACAGTGATCGCGCGCTACCGTGCGGGTCCGAATGCCGATACGGCCGATCCGTCTACAGAACAAATCCTTCTTCGAATCGAACAGCCGTACGCCAACCACAATGGAGGCCAATTGCGTTTCGGGCCGGACGGCTACCTTTACATCGGCATGGGAGATGGTGGTAGCGGCGGCGATCCTCAGAACCGGGCGCAGAATCCCCGCGAGCGGCTTGGGAAAATGCTGCGCATTGACGTGGAGTCCGCACCAGGCACGTTTCAGATTCCTCCGTCCAATCCGTTTGCCGCCAGCGCTACTCACGATCCCGCTATTTGGGCTTTGGGCTTGCGAAACCCGTGGCGCTTCTCCTTTGACCGCGGGACAGGCGATCTCTGGATCGCCGACGTGGGTCAGAACCAGTATGAGGAGATCAATTTCCAACCCGCGTCCAGCCGTGGCGGTGAAAATTACGGGTGGAACATCATGGAGGGCATGCACTGCTTTAGGACAGGCACTTGCAGCCAGCAGGGACTCACGCTCCCGGTGGCCGAGTACGGTCGCGGGGACGGTTGCTCCGTAACCGGGGGATTTGTGTATCGCGGCAGCGCATTTCCGGGCCTGCGAGGCACTTACCTTTACGGCGACTACTGCAGCGGAAGAATTTGGGGAATCCGGCGGGAGGGGAGCCAGTGGACCAATCAGCTTTTGGCTACAACAGGTTTCCGCATTACGACTTTCGGCGAGGACGAAGCCGGAGAGTTGTACGTAGCCGATGCCGCAGGCGGCGCAATCCACCGGATCGAGGGTCCGCGTGCGCCGGTTTTCAGCACCGAATCCGTGGTGAATGCCGCCAGCTTTCAACCAGGACTGACGCCCGGATCACTTGCCACCCTGTTTGCGTCAGGCATCATGGATTCGCTTGGAATTGCAGCCGCGAGCACGATTCCGCTGCCTCGCTCACTGAACGGAGTCAGCGTAACGGTCGGCGGCGTAGCCGCACCCATACACGCCCTTGCAAACGTGGATGGACAGGAGCAGATCAACTTTCAGGTTCCCTTCGAAATCGCCGGCCGCCGGACCGCTCCGGTTGTCATTACGAGGGAAGGGGCGTCCAGCCTGCCCGTAGATGTACCGGTCCTGGACGTCCAGCCCGGCGTCTTTAGTTCCGCGAGCGGCGATGCGATCGCGATCCATAATGCGAACAACACGCTGGTGTCGGCCGCCGCTCCGCTGGTAGCGGGCGAATATATATATGTTTATGCTACAGGTCTCGGACCCGTGACGAACATTCCCGAAACGGGGAACGCCGCGGGAGCCTCATCGGAAACGCAATCAGGGGTTGAAGCCACCCTTGGCGGCATGCCCGCGGAGGTTCAATTCGCAGGACTTGCGCCGGGATTCGTTGGCGTCTACCAGATCAACATCCGCGTTCCGGTGGGGTTGCCACCGGGTACCGCCGAGTTGACGGTCCGCACCGGTGGCATTGGCAGCCCCCCGGTGCGGGTTCCGATTCAGTAGTCTGGTGTAGGAGTCTCTACATGCAACCGAACCGAAGAGAGTTCCTGAAACCTCTCGCCGCAGTTCCGCTGTTCGTTCCGCGCACGGTGCGCGGGGCCAATGACCGGCTTAACTATGGCGTCATCGGCACCGGCAGCCGCGCCCGGTGGCTGAATCGCACGTTCCAGAAACTCGGGGCGCAGTGCGTGGCCCTCTGCGATGTTTATGACCGGCATCTCGACGCCGCCCGCGGCGAATCACCAAAGGATGCGAAGGGCTACATCGATTACAAGGAACTGCTGGGACACAAAGACCTGGATTTCGTCGTGATCGGCACACCCGACCACCAGCACTGTGGGAATCTGCTGGCCGCGCTCGACGCAGGCAAAGACGTATATCTCGAAAAGCCGCTGTCCCTCTCGCTCGACGAGAGCCGGCGAATGGTGGACGCCGTCCGGCAGTCCGGCCGCGTCGTGCAAATCGGAATGCAGCGCCGCAGCATGCCTTTCATCCGGAAAGCCAAACAACTCATCGACGATGGCGCGTTGGGCAAAGTGTCGATGGTAAAGGCGCTGTGGAACTGGCATTTCACCATGCCGCTCGACAACTCACCGCTTCCGGGCAGGCTGGATTGGGAGCGCTTCGTGGGGCCCGCGCCGAAGCGTGAATTTGAACCCAAGCTGTTCCGCTGGTGGCGTGGCTTCTGGGATTATTCCGGAGGGAACATGACGGATCAGGGCACGCACCTGATGGACGTGGTGCAGTGGATGACGAACTCGGGTCCACCGCGTTCCGCGGTATGTCAGGGGTATATCGCGAATGCCAAAACGGGCGAAGTCCCCGATGTGTTCAGCGCAGCGTTTGAGTATCCCGGCCTGATGGCTACCTGGACGCTGAATTACACCAGCGCGTACGAGCACGACTGGTCCATTCAGTTTCAGGGTGAAAAGGCGACGATGATGCTCGATCGCCTGGGCTACCGGATCTATAAGGACCCTGGCGCTTCTCCTCAGCCGTGGTCGCAGACCGCCCGTCCCGAACTGATTGCCCAGGAAGCGGACCGCGATAGCGCCGAGGCGCACCAGCAGAATTTTCTGGATTGTGTCAGGAGCCGCAAGCAGCCGAATTGTACGGTGGAGATCGCCGCCGCCGCAGTCGCCGGGCCGCACCTGGCGAACCTTGCATACCGCGAGAACCGCAAGGTCATGGCGGCGGGCTAGGGTCCCCTACGACCTTTGCGCTGGACCAGACCCGCCGGAGTCAAGAGTAGCGATGAGATCGCCCAGGATAGGAATCAATAGAATCCCCGGGCGCAACACCGGCCAAGCCACATTGGCAACTACAAGCAGCAACGCGTGGGTGTAGAACGGCAACTTCGGGATCGCGCCGGACACCGTAAGCAGGCCCACTATCGCAACGTATGCGATCAGAACGCTAACCACTCTCCCCATTTCCTTTGACTCTCTTTCGTCCGGACAGACTGCTGGCGTAGCTGCTCCAACCCCTCACGAACTCAGTTCGCTTACGGGCGCGCTGGATTGTGTTCTGTCCACTGCGAATCAGCCCCCACACAATAGGGGCGCCAATGGTCCTCAGCGTGAAACCGCCGATCAGCACAACGAATAGCAATGCGCCCGACGATGAGGCGGCGGCATTGGGTCCAATGCTCATCATGACCCTGACGAAAATCACTACGAACACAATCCCACAGACAATGCCTAAGCCTATCTGGCCGT
Source organism: uncultured Acidobacteriota bacterium (assembly GCA_900696665.1). GTDB lineage: Bacteria > Acidobacteriota > Terriglobia > Bryobacterales > Bryobacteraceae > CAADGY01. The sequence goes on along the minus strand of CAADGY010000315.1, from coordinate 402 downwards.
ACCCGGCTAGCATGCGGAACACTGGATACCTCCATTATTTGATTTGACTTTCATAATCTTGTCGACCCGCACCGTAGCTGAGGCCAGAGGTATGCCGGATTTGCAGAGTGCCGGTGCTGCTGGTTAGCTCAAAGTTGTTGACCGCAGCCGCCGGTTTCGACGCCAAGCAAGGGCGAGCGCAGCGATGCCCCCGGCGCACAGTGTCCAAGCCGATGGTTCAGGTATGGGGCTCGGGTCTATGATGAATTGCCCCGGGACAAGGGCTTGATCGGATAGTCGAATCTCATCGAGTCTTCCGCCGAACCAGCAGCATGCCGGGCCGCCACCCAACGCTCTATCATTATCAGCTCCGATGAGGAACGGATTTGCGTCGTAGCCCAACATGCCGGCAAAGGGCACACT
>CAADGY010000314.1 GCA_900696665.1 uncultured Acidobacteriota bacterium | reverse complement strand
CCCCCAACAAAAGGACCTTGAACCCGTATTTTACGCGATTGCGGTTGAGGCGCGCTCAGGCAATTTGGACACCTGGCAATGCTATACTGGGGTGTTTCCACTGCACGGGCCCGTAGCTCAGTTGGTTAGAGCGCTACCTTGACACGGTAGAGGTCTGGCGTTCGAGTCGCCACGGGCCCACCACCTGAAGCAATCTCACAAGCGCTGTAGCGTCAGCGGGTCCGGCTGTCCGCCGAAGTATTTGCCGAGGGCCAGGGCAAAGACGTCGTTGTCAGTTGTAACCTCCGAGAACAACGTCATCGAAGAGCGGAATTTCATTGCATCCACGGGCCCGAAGATCTGCTCTACCGGCCGGGATTCGATGCGATTCACCAGCTCGGTACAGAGCCTGAGCCGCGGTCCGAGCAAGGCATGCTGCAAATAGGCCTGGGCTTCTTGCCGCGAGGAAATGCCATACCGGTTTGCCATCCAGCTTTGTCCTAAACCCCGCAATTGAGGAAACACAAACCACATCCAGTGTCCTTCTTTGCGCCCACGCGCCAGTTGTGCACAGACGCCGTCGAACACGGGATTCTGAGCAATTACAAATCGCTCCAACTCAAAGGGATCATGCATACACAAGACAGTGCCGTACGACGGGAAGAACCCAGCATTATCTTCCCACTTGTGTTGTACCCTCAAGTCGGCCGCCCACCGCTTCGATCACGCCGGACCGGTGGATATCGGCCAGACGCATCATTTGCGCCGGCGTGAGCGCCCTGTCGAAGACGGCAACGCCGCCGATATAGCCTGCAAAACCGACACTGCGCCCGCTGTGAATCACACGTCCGATCGTAAACGGACCGCCGTCGTCCGGTGTTCCGGGGCTGTACAAATCATGTTGGAACCAGAACGGGTTTACGCGGAGAGCCAGCAACTCGCGCGAGACCACGTCTGTGAAGCGGCCCCTGGAATCCTTGTGAAGGGTGACGCGGACCTTGGTGAAATCGAAGGTATGAAGCTCGATGCGGTGCGTCTCCGTAGTCTCGAGAATCCGGCGTTCGCGGAGCTTCGTTTCCGGCGGCGTGTAGAATTGATCCGCCGGAAATTCAGGATCCTCGCCAGGCTGCCTGCCGGGCATTTTGCGGAGTTGAGCCTGTAGCCAGCCTTTGGCAGGCCATTGAAAGAAGGGGTGGCTCGCCGGATTGCCGATCCAGTATTCCTTGGCCTTGCCGTCAAGGTACGCCGTCACCGTGTTCTTCTTGTTGTCGAAGACAAAACCTGCCACAGACCACATTTGATCCAGGGTTTCGACTGGTGCTTCAGGCTGCACGGTAGGAATGACATCCGGCGTGACGGCAAGGTTGCGGGCGTACCGGTCCCCAAACGATTTCGTACCGTTTTCGGAGACGTGCGCGGCCGATGCGCCGTGATTTGCCGCCAGCCCGGCAAAGAGAGCGTATTGGCGTTTGCCGCGTTCAACCCGGCGAGCAGGTGAGGTGGAATCCCTCAAATCAGTGCCCTCGTGCCAGATTCCTGCGATGGCGTGGTTGCCCGATTCGCGGATAACCCAGGTGGCCAGGGATACGCTCCGGCCAGGACCTTTGATGTCGAGCCGGGAATCGTGCAGGCGGGCGCGCGGAACGAGCAGCGTGGGACGGAATGTTGTTTCTGATTCGGGCAGAAACCTTACGGCCTGACCGAAAGGTCCCCGGTTCAGCAATGGGAAATCATTGTAAGTTGCTGGACGTCCTTCGTTCCAATAGTCGCGAACATAGTTCACAGCCTCCAGCGCAAAGTCGTGCCGGACCCCCGGGGCCTGATGGGCGAGGAAACGCCCGCCACTGGGTTCGCGCAAAACGAAATCCCAGAGAGCAACGAAGCCAGGGATTGCACGAACAACCTTTACCCGCCTCGCGTACTCGGAAGCGTCGCGAGCTGAGGTGAAGGGACCCTCCCCGTCCGAGGCATGAGACATCAGACAGACCAGGAATGGAAGGAAGCGTAGCAGCATACCTACTGGAAAGTGGTTTCCGGCTGGATCAGCGGGACGTGCCGCGGCAGCTTTGAGCGGAAATCGCCGAGGCTGCGCCAGCGGGTCTGCTCGTTAAGGTCTACTTCGGCGACCACGACGGTTCCCCAGTCTTTGGCAATCGCGGGAGTGGCTCCGGAATGGTCCCAGACGGCAGAGAACATCCAGTTCGAAGACACGTCCTCGTAGGTGCTGCTGACGAGGTATACGTGATTATCCGCGGCTCTGGCTCGCGCTACATCGGGATTGCCGCCCCAGATGGGCCAGGCGATGACTTCGGCGCCTCTCTTGGTCAACTCGCGTGCGACTTCCGGAAAAAAGCCGTCATAGCAAATCATCATCCCGACTTTGCCGAACCGCGTCTGGAACACGGGATAGTCCAATCCGGGCGCTACGCCCAGTTCCGCTTCTGCATCGGGCAGAGTCGTCTTCCGGTACTTGCCGATCACCTTCCCCTCGGGAGAAATCAGGACCGCCACGTTGTACACCAGGTGATCAACTCTTTCGTATAGACCCACGACGATATGCAGATTGTTTTCGCGGGCGAGCTGGCCGAAATAATCGGTCGATGGCCCTGGCACCGGTTCGGCGGCTTCATCGGGGCGTAAACCCGTGCGGAAGTAAGTGATCGTTTCGCCGAGGACTACCAGGTCGGCCTTCTGCCTGCCGGCTTCCCGGATGAGCGGCGCATAAGCTTTGCGGTTTCCGTCCGGCGTTTTTCCTCCAGGCTGCAGGTGGATGGCTGCAAGACGCACTTTGCGCGGTTGTGGAGTATCCACTTCGCGAAACGTCGCGCCGCTCCACTCGACGCGCGCGTTTCGCGCCCACCGTAGATGCAGTTGCACAATCGCCGCTTTGGCGGCGGCGGGAGCCCGATACGTGCCGGAGACCCTGGTCCAGCCCTCCGAATCCCGCTGTTCATCGCGCGGATATTCGCGTGGAGCTATCGGGGTAAAGCGTTTCAGGTAGCCTTCCACCAGCGGGCGATCGTCGAGCACCCCTTTGCCGCTGGCATCCGTCCAGTGTATCGTCACGACACCGTTCTGCTGCGGCCATTCGACGTCGGAGATACGCCGGAACACCGCGAATTCGTAGAATTTGCCACCTGTGACCGGATAAGTGTGCGACCAGAAGCCGTCCAGACCTTCCCTCGCATCCGCTTCAATAATCATCGCTCCGGCGCCTTCGCGCCCTCCTCTGGCGTTGTAAGAAAAGCGAGGCTCAATCTGTTTGCGGGGCGCGCCGGTGATCCATCCCGCGGGCGCATCGGTATTCGATGCGGCAGACGGCATCCCGCCGCCTAAGATGTTGCACGCCGCCAGGAAGACTGCCGCGGCAATTCGGTACTTAGGCATCAGCTATCACAGTAACAGTTAAATAGATTGCGCCGCGCCGCGGTGCTAAGATTGTCCCCAGTGCCGATTGACGTTGGGCAGGAGCGGCAATTTTACGACGGGTGGTATGCGCAGTTTCAAACTGCCTCTGACGATGCTCTCCTCTGCAATCTCGAGACATTCCGCAGGGATATCTCAGACCCCCGATCTCCAGGCTTTGAACGGCGCCTGCTGCATCAGACGGCCCTCGAGCACCTGCTGGCATTCCCCATCAGCGGGTGCAACGTCCTCGATTATTGCTGCGGGACGGGCGATTGGGGCCTGATGCTGGGCTGTCTCGGCGCCAACGTTACTCTTCTCGATCTTTCTCCGGTCGCTATACAAGTGGCGCTGCGAAGAGCGAAACTGAGCGGGGTGGAAGGGCGAGTCCGCGGGGTTGCCGCCGATGCGAGTAACCTGGCATGCTTTCGGGACAGCGAATTCGATCTCATCTTCGGCAGCGCGGCAGTACACCACACCGTCAAGTACCCGGGAGCAGTGGAAGAACTCGTGCGCGTGCTGCGGCCCGGGGGCAGACTGATTCTGGCTGAGACCTACGGCAACAACCGGTTGTTGAACTTCGTGCGCCGTTTACGGTGGCGCATTTCCGGGCTGGCGGACGATGCCGGGGAGGATGTGCTCCTTTCCGACAGCGATCTTGCGCGGCTGCTTCAACACTTTCGCACCAGTCGAGTTATGCCTTTGAACTTCCTGGCGATGACAAAACGCCTCTTCCGGGGCAGATTCGCAAATCCGGTTGTACTCCAGACCTTACGGTCTCTGGAAGCGGCTGACCGCACGCTGTTGAGAATCTGTCCTCCGCTCAGACGCTATTGTGGCGAGGTGGTTGTCGTAGCGGAAAAGTAACCCTGCGGCGGGCAGCGTGTCTATCGCAGGTTGAACTTCTTCATCTTGTAGCGGAGCGTGTCCCGCGTGATCCGCAACAGGCGTGCGGCCTGCGTCTGGTTTCCGCCGGTCTTCTCAAGTGCCCTTGACAGTAGCTGCTTCTCGTTATCTTCGAGCGACAGGCCTTCTTCCGGGATCTCGAGCGGTTGTGTGGCGAACGCCGGCTGGCGGGGGATGTTGTGTGCGATGGATAGCGGCAAGCTGGCCGCCGTGATTTGTGAGGTCTCCTCGAGGATCATTGCCCGCTCGATGGCATTTCGAAGCTCTCGTACGTTGCCAGGCCAGTCGTGAGCCAGAAGTTGCCGTGCCGTTTCCGCCGTGACGCCTTCGATCTGCCGCTTGAATTTGCGGTTATAGTGCTCGATGAAAAACCGCACCATGGGTAGAATGTCGTCCGGTCTTTCACGAAGCGGTGGAATCGTGATGTGTATGACATTCAGCCGGAAAAACAAGTCCTGGCGGAATGCGCCCTCTTTCACTGCTTCACGCAGATTCTTGTTCGTGGCGGCCACGACGCGCAGGTCCAGCTTGATATCCTTCAATCCGCCCAGGCGGCGGAAAATCTGATCTTCCAGCACCCGCAGCAGTTTCGCCTGCAGCATGAGAGGGATTTCGCCGATTTCATCCAGAAACAGCGTACCCTTGTCGGCGAGTTCGAAGATGCCTCTTTTCTGCGACTTGGCGTCGGTGAACGCACCTTTCTCGTAGCCAAACAGCTCGCTCTCCAGAAGGGTCTCCGGGATGGCGGCACAGTTGATGGCTATGAACGGCTCAGCTTGCCGTAAGCTCTGATAATGCAGCGTCTTGGCAATGAGGTCCTTGCCGGTTCCGTTCTCCCCCTCGATAAGAATCGTGGTCGCCTCGCTGGCGGCTACGCGGCGCACAAAGTGCATGACATCCCGCATGCCGGCTGATTCGGCGATGATCTCGCGCTTCTGAGGCGCAACCTCTTCGGTAATATCCTTGATCGTGGCAACCGCACCGTCGACGTTGCCGTTTTCATCGAGCAATTGACTGGTGCGGATCAGGGCGAGCCGTTCGCGTCCGTTGTCGGTATGAAGCCTGACCGTACTTTGCGCGCCATTCTGGGTCTGGTTCAATCCCACGAGCATGCCGCAGCCGGGCTCACACACCGCGCAGCGGAATACCTCGTTGCAATGGCGGCCCACCATCTCTTCCGCCGTCATGCCAAATAAGCGTTCCGCCGCTTGATTCACGCCGGAAATCGTCAGGTTGGTGTCATAAAGCACGAGAGCGTCGGAGAGTTGGTCGAAGACGGCTCCGAGCACATTGGCCCGCTGCCATCTCTCCATTAGTTTAGGCATCAGGTCGTTAGGCCTTTTAAGTCCAGTATATCAGTTCACATGCGGGGAAAGTGCCAGATCTGCGCCATTTAGCCCACTAACGCTCAATGCCCGTCGCGGCGGTTGGGGCAATTGGCCCGCGAAACCGGCGCTGACCTGTGCGGACTGCCAGTTTCAGCTCAAAATCCTCTCCAACTTATTGAATTTACGTGGTATCGCTTGTTGGCTACGTGATTGCATCACAAGCGATCGGAGAGCTACATGAAAGCATTTAGATTCATCATTCCAGCACTCATATTTGTATTTGGGCTCGCACTCTTTACGCCGGGCACTTACGGAAAGCCGGAGGACTCGAAGAAAACGGGGGAGAAATGCGTAACGTGCCATCCCCCGGGAAAGATGAAGGAGTTGACGGAAGCGGGCAAGTACTACAAGGAGAAGCGGACGCTCGACGGGTACAAGAAAAAATAGCAGTTGGCCTGACAGGGCCTGGGAAGCAGTATGGAAACCGTTCAACTAGCCATCACCGATGTCCCGTACGCGAACGCGCTGCGAGAGATCCTGGTGCGGAACGGCGCATTTGAGGTGCTTTGCGTCGACCGTCCGGATTCCGTCCTCGGTGGGGTGTTGGTGTTGGATGCGGACCACCTTGATCTGCTTCCGGCGCCCCTGGCAAATCCGGAACGCGTTGTGTTGATTGCCCGAAATGATCCTACATTGCTGACTAGGGCCTGGGAGGCAGGGGTGAACTCGGTCGTTTTCGAGAAAGACCCGCTGAATACAGTGGTCCTTGCAATTATGTCCGCACGGCTGAGGCTTCCGAGGTCGGAACGTCTGACGGGCGGAGGTCTGGAGATGTTGAAGGACAGTGAAATAGAAGAGAAGCAGACCGGCGATTCGCCACCCGGAAAAGGTAACCTGTAACTCCGAAATACCACCTGTGCAAGAGCAGGAGCTCCGTTCCGGGTGAGTAATGATAGCCAAGGGCTCCAGCGATGCAAGGTGCAGGGTTGGTGCTGGATGGTGGAACCGTAGTGGCCTTTGCAGGCTAGAAAGGAGATGGCAGTGAATCTTATACCATACGTTGTTCTATGGGCCGTGATGGCGAGTGGAGTCATTGCACTTTTGGTGTGGCGCAAACTCGTCTCGGGCAAAGAAGATG
>CAADGY010000313.1 GCA_900696665.1 uncultured Acidobacteriota bacterium | reverse complement strand
GGTCATGCTCGAAGAAGCCAGTCGTTTGCTGAACTCCTACGCCCGGGCCATCCTGGCTTCGGGCTCCTGACTTCTGGCTTCTATATCCCGCAGGGATATCAAGGGCGAACGCCCTTGGCTAGTTAGTCAGCGCCTCCTCCAGGTACGATGGCATCGCCAGCTATTTTCTCCACCCCGGCCGGCCCCGCACATCGAGTGTCTCTATGGGCTTTCACAGCCTTCAGGAGCCGGAGCGCAATTGTCCTACCCCGGCCTCTGCCGGGATGGCAGCCAGTGCCTGTTCGAAATCCGCGAGCAGGTCTCTCCAATCTTCGATGCCTACCGAGATCCGCACCAGGCCATCCGTCACGCCCGCGAGTTCGAGTTCCTGTTGAGACACGGACGAATGCGTGGTGGTCTTCGGGTGGCAGGCAAGCGTCTCGACGCCGCCGAGCGATACGGCATTCCGGGCGATCTTCAAGTGGCGCAGAAAATCGAAGGCAGCCGGCTTGCCGCCGTAGAGGTCAACGGAAAACAGCGCGCCCGGAAAGTCGCATTGAGCGGTACGTATCCTGATCTGTTCGGCGTCGTCGAACAGCGTCGGGTAGTAGACCTTCCGGATCTCCTTGCGTCCGGCCAGTTGTTCGGCGATCCTTTGCGCGTTTTTGCTGGCGCGATTCATGCGGAGGGCAACCGTCGGAAGCCGTCCATCCAACATCCAGCATTCATCCGGCTGAAGGATGTTCCCGAAGAGACCGCGGCGGCCGCGGATTCTGCGTATCAGTTCCCCATCGGCGGCGATAGCGACGCCGCCGATCATGTCGCTGAACCCGGAAAGGTACTTCGTAGCGGAATACAGTGAAAGATCCGCACCCAGATCCAGCGGGTGCTGAAACGTGGGGCCGAGGATAGTGTTGTCGACCATGACGAGAGCCCGGTTGCCATCTCCGCGGCCGGCGGCGGCCACGGCCGCACGGCGGATATCGGTCATCGTCATCGTCGGGTTGGCGGGCGTTTCGATAAAAACAACGGCCAGATTACCGGTAGAGCGAATCGCTTCGTCCAGCGCGTCACCGTCGCCCGCCGGAACCGGCGTGCCCCTGATTCCGAACGGCTCCAGGAACTCGTGAATGAAGTGCTGTGTTCCTCCGTAAAGGGGCACGGTGTAGACGATCTGCTGGCCGGGTTGGGCAACCGTCAGGATCGACGTCATGATGGCTGCCATGCCGGAGTTGAAAACGGCGGCTGCTTGAGCGCCCTTTTCGAGGGGAACGATCTGGTCTTCCAGGATCTCCGCGTTCGGATGATTGAAGCGGGAATAGATCAGATCGACCGTCTCGTTCTCCGCCCGTTGCTCCCTGCCGCTCATCACTGCAAACGCACGCTCGGCCGCTTCGGGACTCGAAAAAACGTACGTGGAGCTTCGAAAGACGGCCGGACGGGCGGATCCAACGGACAGGCTCGGATCAAATCCTCGCGTCAACACGGCCGTGGGCGGCCGCAATGCCGGATGCTTGTCTTTTCGATCGGACATAATTGCTTCTCCGACTCAAGTCTACCGCGGGTTTGAGAAGAAGCCTCGTTGATGACAGCTCTGAAGAAAGCTACGGATAGCCGGTTGGTTGTGTCCGTACAATTGATGAGGGGAGTCTGGAGTGACTGATACATATTGGCGTTGTTTTTGCTTTGCGGTGCTGGTTGGCCTTATTTCGTCCGGTTGCAGTTCAACAAGCTTCCGTTGGACTGACTCGGTCGAAGTCATCGAAAGAGCGCCGCGGCGCGGAGAACTGGCCACATACCCGGCCGAGGCGCAGACCGTAGGCGTCAATCCGCCCGGATTCTGCTGGACGCCACATGAGAAAGCTGCGAGCTATCGCCTCGAGGTTCGCGAGAGCGGAGGATTAAAGAGCGGCTTCTCAACCGAGCCTCAGACCTCCACTGTCTATCCGCCGTTCCGGAGTTTGAAACCCGCTGTTTACGATTGGCAGGTCGTATATCTCGATCAGAACGGCGCGGCCGTGGGGGCTTCGAGAACGCGGCGCTTCACGCTGCCGAATTCCGCCCCCGAGCTATTGATGCCCGATGTACAGGCGTTGAAGGTCCGGCTCGCCGGTGTCCGCCCGCGCCTGTTCCTCGGCGCCGGCAGGCTCGAGCGGCTCCGGGCGGCGATCGCGAAAGGGAGCGTCCCTTCCTGGGATCGCCTTCGTCAGGCTGCCGATGCCGCCCTCGACGAGGAACTCTATCCCGAACCCCGGTATCTTGGCTCCGGCGCCGAAAACTGGCTCCGAACTTTTACTCCGGGCAAGGTCGGGAGTGCACATCTGGCGAGGACGGCCCTGGCTTACAAGGTCACTGGTGAGGCCAAGTACAGGGATGCCGCTCGCCGGTGGCTGCTGCATATGGCTTCGTGGGATCCAAGAGGCGTCACCAGCCACAACTTGAAACTCCCGGCAGGAGGCAGTGGAAACGATGAAGCGTCGATGCCGATGCTGGAGCGAATGTCGCTGGCTTGGGATTGGATCGGCGACACGTTGACACCCGAGGAGCGGGAGAAGGTGATCGCTTCCATGACCGAGCGAGGTAACCAGGTGCTGCGAGTTTTGGAGAATGAGGATTTCCTGTCGCATCCCTTCGGCAATCACTCCGGCCGCTCTCTTGCGTTTCTCGGACCCGCGGGTCTCGCGTTTCTGGGAGATATTCCGGAAGCGGAGCGGTGGCTCGACTACGTACTCCGGGTCTTGCTGACGTCCTACCCGAGTTTTGGCGGCGATGACGGTGGCTGGGCGCAAGGTCTGAGTTACTGGTCCTTTTACATTTACAGTCATGCAAACTTCGCCATGGCCTTGCGGCAGGCGACGGGAACCGACCTCTTTGCAAGGCCATTCTTCCGGAACACGGGATATTTCGGACTTTTCTTTGCTCCTCCGTACGCGCCGAGAGGCGGATTCGGGGATGGAGCGTATCATCGCCCCAACGAATCGGGCGGGGTGCTGGTAGATACGCTATCGAATGCGCTCCTCGATCCGGCACTGAAGTGGTATGCCAGGGGCATCCATGAGATGGGGGAGAGGAACAGGACGAAGTGGCGCGAATGGTTTGTCGAGGACGTATACGAAACATTGCAAGCGGCCGACGCCCCGGCGCTTGAACCGGAGCGTCCTGCGAAGCTCGACGGCTCGAAACATATGGCCGATATCGGGTGGGTGGCTATGCATTCCGCGCTGGGTGACGCTAAGAACGACGTTTGGGCGCTATTCAAGTCGAGCCGGTTCGGGTCGTTCAGCCATAGCCATGCCGACCAGAACTCGTTTCAGTTATACGCTTACGGACGCGCGTTGGCGATTGACTCCGGATACTATCCTTCTTATGGAACGCCACACGATAACCTCTGGACGCGGCAGACGCGGGCCCACAACAGCGTTCTTGTCAATGGCCGCGGGCAGCCTCCGCATACATGGGAAGCGGCCGGCGAGATCGATCTTTACGAGCGCCATGGAATCGTGACGGTAGTCCGCGGCCAGGCTGCCGGGGCTTACAACCTGCCGCAACCGCCGGGTATCGCCCGCCTCTGGCAGAAGCATCTTAGAGAACCGTTACCGCCCATGGATCCCGAGGTGAAGAATTTTGAGCGCACACTGGCATTTGTGGCTTCCGATACCAGGCCGGTCCTGGTGGTCCATGATTCACTGAACACCGGCGGGCCGGCGAGATTTTCGTGGCTGCTTCACGCGTTGAACCGCATGGAGACCGACAGCCGGAACGGCACGGTGTTCGTCCGTGACAGAGATGCCAGACTAATCATGCGGCTCGTTGCTTCGGTTCCGTTTGGTTTCGAACAGCACAGCGGTTTTCCAGTTAAACCGGAATTCGCGGCCAACACTGCTTACGTTCTGGGTGATGAATCGTTTGCCGATCAATGGCATCTTCAGGCAACCACCGGGCAATCGAGTGATGAGGTCAAGTTCCTGGCGATATTCGTTCCATACCGGGCGTCCGAGCCGCAGCCGGAAATCGAGCTGCTGAGTGCTGATCAGTCAATCGGGTTTCGCGTAGGCGGAACGGAGGTGGCCGCGTGGTGGGGTGCGGGCAGCCGGGGAAAGATCGCGGTTTCTGGAATAACTGGCGAAGGGCGGCTGGCGATCAATGCGGGCGGGGCGGACCGGGCGGTCCGCGTTACTGTCCCTTAGGCGCTTCGGCTTACATCGGCCTCTCATCAGCATAATGCGCCGTGAAATTAAGGCATGTTTCCCATTGGGATCGCCGTCCGGAAAGCATAGAATCTGGAGGAACGAGGCTAAAACTTGAATCTCCGTAAACCCCCAAAAGGTTACTACTCTGCCGCTGAAGCCGCCCGTTTGCTCGGAATCACTATTGATGAGTTGCGGTCCATCGTCAGTGAACATATCGGAGCCGGCTCCGAAGATCTCAAAAACCTCGGCACAGCGGAGTTGCAGCTTTCCGATGTTGTGTTGCTGAGGCACCTGTCAGGACGCAATATCGCTTCCCAACACTCCGATTAGCCAACGATTAGCCACTCCGGTCGAAATTGTCCCGCCAGGAGGCGCCGTCGTAGAATGGGGAACTTACACATCACGAGCGTTTTGGGAGGATAAGAATGGCGAAGCTGGGTTTTCTGGGCTTGGGAATCATGGGATATCCGATGGCCCACAACCTGTTGAAGGCGAGCAACGAAGTCGCGCTGTGGACTCACACGGCGGAGAAAGCACAGGAACTGGCAGGGAAAGGCAAGGGCAAAGCCTGCCGGACGCCCAGGGAGGTAGGCGAGCGGGCGGACATCATCTTTCTTTGCGTCGGCGACACCGCGATGTCTGAGGAATGCATCCTTGGGGAACAGGGCATTATCCATGGCGCCAAACCGGGAACGATCGTCGTGGATGCCAGCACCGTGTCTCCCAGCCGGAGCAGGTTCATCGGGGAACGCCTGGCGGAGAAGCAAATCCTGTTTCTGGATGCGCCCTGCACCGGCTCGAAGCCCGGCGCTGAAAACGGGACGCTCACCTTTATGATCGGTGGGGACAAGGCAATCTATGAAAAAGTAAAACCTCATCTGGAAGAGATGGGTAAGCAGTTGTATTACTGCGGTGGGCCGGGAATGGGCCTGCATGCGAAACTCTCCCAGAATCTGATCCTCTCCAATATTCTGCAGGCATTCAACGAGGGTTTGGTGCTCTCGACCAAGGCCGGAGTGAATCCGGAGTTGATGTTGGACATCCTCAATAACAGTGCGGCCCGCTCGGGACTTATTGCTTTTAAAGCCCCTTACGTGTTTGTGCGGAACTTTGAAACCAATTTTTCCGTAAAGTGGATGCACAAGGACATTGGGCTCATGTTGGATTCCGCCAAAGAGCTGAATGTGCCTGTTCCTCTGACAGGTCTGACCCAGCAGCTTTTCCAAGCGGCAATCTCCAAGGGATTTGGAGAAGAAGATATTTGCTCTACAATCAAAGTGTTAGAGGAAATGGCCGGGGTCGAAGTCAGGAAGACAGAATAAATCTACAATTTTCTGTTGCATTCTGAAAAACCATATTCTATTATTGGAAGTAAGCCGGGGAGGCAACTCCCACCAAAGCGAGACTAACCTCATAAAGACCCCTGAAGCAACCTCCCCGGCGCCCGTAAGGGCTATTTTTTTCTCCGCGGATGAAGATCCAAGCCCCAAGTACCCAGTGCAAGCGCGACCGATATGATTTTCGGTAGGAGTGGGTTTACCCGGTGAGTGATAGAATGTTGAAGTCTAGATGCAATCAGTCTGCCTGCTTGGCTCCACCGGTTCTATCGGGCAATCGACGCTGGATGTAATTCGCCGGAGCCCTGAACGTTACCGGGTTCGTTCGCTAGTCGCAGGCAGAAACATCCGCCTCCTTACTGCTCAAATCAAAGAATTCCGTCCTTGCCTCGCAGTTGTGGCAACCGCCGCTGATCTGGCGAATCTAACTAGTGAGCTTGCAGATGAGGGAGTTCCGAAATCTGAATGGCCGGAACTTGCATGGGGATCCAGGGCGCGAGTTGAAGCGGCTACCGACGGGGAAGCGGATTTTGTGATGTCGGCCATTGTGGGCGTGGCGGGGCTGGAAGCGACGTATGAAGCCGTTCGAAAAGGGAAAACCGTGGGATTGGCGAACAAGGAAGTCCTGGTAGCGAGCGGCTCCCTGGTAATGGCTGCGGCCGCGGAAGCAGGTACAGAGTTGATTCCCGTGGACAGCGAGCACAATGGGGCCCATCAATGCCTGCGTGCCGGCAAACGCCACGAGGCCACGCGCCTGATTCTGACTGCATCGGGAGGACCGTTCCGGGATCTACCCGCGGAAAAATTCCATACCGTCAGTCCCGCAGAGGCCTTAAATCACCCTACGTGGAAGATGGGGCAACGGATCACGATCGACTCGGCTACCATGATGAACAAAGGCTTTGAGGTGATTGAAGCCTGCTGGCTATTCGGATTTTCCGCCGATGAAGTGGATGTGGTGATCCACCCGCAGTCTTCGGTGCACGCGATGGTGGAATACGCCGATGGCAGCATCGTGGCGCAGGCCTCCACCACGGACATGCGGATGCCCATTCAATATGCGCTCACGTATCCGGAGAGATGTGCGTCCGCGGTCCCGAAGATGGATTGGAGCGTAGCGCGGACCTGGAACTTTTTCCCGCCGGATCCGGTCCGGTTCCCGTGTTTGCGGCTGGCGTTTGAGGCGCAGAAAGCTGGTTCGGCTGCATCCTGTGCGCTGAATGCATCCGATGAGATTGCGGTGCAAGCCTTTCTCGACGGGCAGATTGCCTTCGACGAAATCCCACAAATTGTGGAGGAGACAATTTCGGCGATGCCCGGCCGTGATCCCCGCTCTATTCAAGACGTTCTCGAAATCGATAAAGAAGCCAGGTCGGTAGCGCGCGAAGCTGCCAGCCGCCGCGCAGCGAAGCGCGACACGCTGGCAAGGGCCTGAAAAAGAAAGACATCATGGTTATTTTTCAAAACATCTGGTGGCTGCTGGTTCTCATTGGTGTGATGATCCTCATCCACGAGTTAGGACACTATTGGGCGGCCCGGTTTTTCGATGTAAAGATCGAGGCGTTCAGCTTCGGGTTCGGTCCCCGGCTTTTCGGCTTCCGGAGAGGAGAGACCGATTTCCGCTTCTCTCTGATCTTGTTCGGAGGCTACGTCAAGATGGCTGGCGAGCAGCCGGGTGATGAAACGAACGACCCCCGTTCGTTCACCGCCAAGCCGCGATGGCAGCGGCTGATTATCGCGTTCGCCGGGCCGGCGATGAACGTGGTCCTGGCCGTGGCGCTCGTTACCGGTCTCTACATGGTTCGCTACCCGAAGATGCCCGCGTCTGAGCGGGAGGCGATCGTCGGCCACGTTGTTCCGGATTCTCCCGCGGCGAAAGCGGGAATCCGGGAGGGCGACGAGATCGTTCGGATGGATGGAATTCCGGCTCCGACCTGGGAAGACGTTTTCATCCGGGAGATCTCCAATGCTGGCAACCCGATCCCGCTCGTTCTGAACCGGGGCGGGCGGCAGATTCGG
>CAADGY010000312.1 GCA_900696665.1 uncultured Acidobacteriota bacterium | reverse complement strand
GGACCAAGTCAGGTCTGTGGCCGACGCGCGGGAGACTTCCGCGAGGCAGCGAAGGTGTGGTAGGAAACAAAAGGAGTTAGATGGCGGGGACGACGGGGCTCGAACCCGCGACCTCCGACGTGACAGGCCGGCGTTCTAACCAACTGAACTACGTCCCCGCTTATCGAACAGCACTCTTATCCTAGCATGGCGGCTGGGAGCAATGCTATGTTACGCGAAGGCCGCTTCACCTAGTTGTCGCTTTCCTGCGGCTTGGCGTACCCTTCCGCCGTGACGTGCAGTTCAACACCAGCACCCGCGAGTTAACCATCGACCGGCAGATGCTAATGGATCTTCCTGTAAAGGTGCGCAACCCGTTTACGCATGCGCTGCTCGATCCGGCAGTCGTGAGCCGCTACACGGCGGAACAGAATCCATTTTTCATGTGGTCGCCGTCGCACATAGGTGTCGGCGGCAATACCACCACCAAGAACGATCTGCTTTTAGATGGAGCGCCGATCCAGGTAGGACCGAAAGATTCCTATTCGCCTCCCATGGACGCGGTCCAGGAGTTCCCGGTGCAGCAGAACTCGGTTGATGCGGAATTCGGCCACTCGGCCACTATGATCACCGATTTGCAACGCATTGGCGATTTCTCTCGAACCCTGACCAAAACCGGGGTGCTGAAAACTATTTACGACCCCACTACAACCGTGCTCGATGTCGCCAACAACACCTCCACGCGAATGCCGTTTCCCGGAAACATTATCTCGCAGAGCCGGTTCGATCCCACCTCCAAGCGAATTCTGCAGGATCTTTGGGGGCCGAACCGGCGAGTGAGAACTTCAATCCAGGCGTTTGTGGAAGCGCATCACACTTAGACTTAGGATGACCGTGCCCAATACCGCGAGGGCCAGCATGGCGGGCCACAACACGGCGAAGCCGGTGCCCTTGAGAAAAATGCCACGGACGATCTCCATAAAGTATCGCGCCGGGATCAGGTAAGTCAGCCATTGCACTGGAGCCGGCATGTTCTGGATCGGGAACGCGAATCCGCTCAGCATGAGCGCCGGCAGAAACAGGAAGAACGTCGACATCATCGCCTGTTGCTGGGTGTGTGAAACGGTCGAGATGAAGAGGCCCAGCCCGAGCGTCGTCAACAGAAACAACAGTGTGCTCGCCAGCAGCAGCAGCGCCGAGCCGCGGAACGGAATCTGAAACACCAGCAGGGCGGCTAATGTGATCATGATCATGTTCACCACGCCTATGCCCGCGAACGGCACCGTCTTACCGATAATCAGTTCCACCGGCCGGATGGGCGTCACCATCAACTGTTCCATCGTGCCGATCTCTTTTTCGCGCACGATCGCCATGGCCGTAAGCATCACAGTGACCAGCATAACGATGTTCACAATGACGCCCGGTACGAAATAGGTGCGGCTGCGCAACTCCGGATTAAACCAGACGCGGCTTGCAGTATTCACGGGAAGGATGTTCGTGGGAACGGACGTTCCCAATTTCCGGTCCAGGCGGGCTTGCGTCGCACGCTGCGAGAACGACGTGACAATCTGATTGGCATAGCTCGCGATCAGCGAAGCGGTGTTCGAATTGGTTCCATCCACCAACACCTGTACCGACGCGCGGCCCCGGTCCACATCCCTTGCGAAACCGGGGAGGATCTGGACGACCGCCTGCACGTCCCCGTGGTCCAGCAGATCGCGCACTTCCCGGTCGCGCCGGGGCATCGCCAGCACGGTGAAATAGCCTGAGCCTTCGAACCGCTCCCGCAGTTCACGGCTCGCCGGTGTCCGGTCGCCGTCGAACCAGGCTATGCGCGCGTTGTTCACGTCCAGGTTCACCGCGAAACCGAAGATGACGAGCTGGAGGACAGGCGGAAAAAACAACAGTGCCCTCATCCGCGGCTCGCGCAACGCCTGCCGCAGCTCTTTCACAACTATTTCCCGAATCCGGCTTCTCATCTTAGGCCACCTTCTGTCTCAGTCTTTTCGTCGCGAGGAAGAACACGACGGCCGCATATACGCACAGAAGCGCCAGCGGGCCCCACAGAACTTCCGGACCGGCGCCCTTCAAAAAAATGCCCTTCAAAATGGTCACGAAATACCGCGCTGGAATGATATAGGTAAGCAGCCGGATCACCGGCGGCATGTTCTCGATGGCGTACACAAAACCCGACAGCAGGAATGCCGGAAGGAATGAGGAGAGGATCCCCATCTGGTAGGCCATCAGTTGTGAGCGCGCGACGGTTGAAATCAGGATGCCCCAGCACAACGCGCCAAACAGGAAGATGGAGCTGGCCGCCAGCAGGAACAGCGGATTGCCGCGCAGCGGAACCTCGAAGACCACTACGCCCACGAAGATCGCGATCACTGTGTCCACCAGCCCAAGCACGAAGAATGCGCTCAGTTTTCCGAGCAGCAACTCAGCCGGACGCAAGGGTGTAGACAGCAACTGCTCCATGGTTCCGTTTTCCCATTCGCGAGCGATAGTGAGCGAAGTCAGCAGCGCGGCGATGATCATCAGGATCACCGCGATGAGACCGGGCACAATGTAGTTTTTCGACTGGAGTTCGCTGTTGTACCAGACACGGATGCGCGCATCCACCGCCGGGCCGGGGTGCCCCATGCCTTTCTGGTTTTGCGCCCGGTTTTGTACTTCGAGCGCATACATCTGCATCAGGCCCTCCGCGTAGCCCAGCGCCAGCGAAGCCGTGTTTGAATCGGAGCCGTCCAGCAGCAACTGCACATCGGCTTCCTTGCCGGACAACACGTTGCTCGAAAAATCGTTGGGAATGACGACGCCCAGCAGAATCCGGCTGGTGTCGATGCCGCGTTCGACGGTCTGGTAATCTCCCACCATGGCGAGGACATCGAAGTACCGCGAGCCCCGAAAACGCTCCACCAGTTCACGGCTCTCCGGAGTTCCATCCTGGTCGTAGACGTAAGTCGCGATGCGATCCACGTCGAGCGTCAAGGCATAGCCGAACAACAACAACAGCACTAGCGGCATCGCCAGCGCGGCGAACAGGCTGCGCCAATCCCGCAGAATGTGGAGAAACTCTTTTTTGGCGACGGCCCGGTAGCGGCGGAAGGTCATGCGGTCCTCCGCTCCTCCTCTTCGATTCGCGAGATGAACACATCCTCCATCGAAGGCAGGTTGAGTGACCGCTTCAGTTCCGCCGGCGCGCCCAGCGCGACGATGCGGCCGCGATACATCAGCGCGATGCGGTGGCAGTATTCGGCCTCGTCCATATAGTGTGTGGAGACGAAGACGGTGTTCCCCGCTTCGGCGAGCTGATAGATGAGATCCCAGAACGTGCGGCGCGCGATGGGATCGACGCCGGACGTAGGTTCATCCAGAAACAGGATGGGAGGTTCGTGTAGGATCGCGCAGCCTAGAGCGAGCCGCTGTTTCCAGCCGCCAGCCAGCAGGCGCGTCATGTCGCCGCGCCGGTTCTCGAGTCCGGCCATTTTCAGGACGTACTCCTTCCGGGTCTCGCGGATTTCACGCCGCACACCGTAAACGCCGCTGAAAAAATCGATGTTCTCCTCGACGGCGAGGTCGTCGTAGAGCGAGAACTTTTGCGACATGTAACCGATGTTCTCCTTCACCTGTTCGGCTTCCGTGGCCACGTCGTAGCCACCCACGCGAGCTTCGCCCGCGGTCGGCGAAAGTAAACCGCAGAGAATGCGGATGGTAGTCGATTTTCCGGCGCCGTTCGGGCCAAGGAAACCGAAGATCTCCCCCCGGCTTACTTCAAAGGAGACATCATCCACGGCGTGGAAATCTCCGAAGCGCTTTACCAGGCCGCGAACTTCAACCGCGTTTTCCGGCACTTTGCTCTTCCTTTCTGATCAGAGCAATGAAGACGTCTTCGAGCGAGGGAGTAATCCGTTCGAAGCTGCAGCCGGCGCCCGCCAGGGAACGTAGCGGCTCGACCGGAACGTCAGGGGCGAGGAACATGTGCAGCGCCGCGCCGGCGGGTTCCACGCTCAGCACGCCTGCCTGGGTTTGCAGGCGCTCCCGCACGGCTCGCGGGTCCGCGCATTTCACCTCGTAGCAAACCTCGTCCAGCGACGACTTCAATTGATCCGGCGTGCCGGAACGGATCAGGCGCCCCTGGTTCATCAGGGCGACACGGTCGCAGCGCTCCGCTTCATCCAGGTAGGCCGTGGTGACGAACACCGTCATGCCGCCTTCCACAAGCTGGTAGAGGATCGTCCAGAAATCACGGCGCGAAACGGGATCGACGCCGTTCGTAGGCTCGTCGAGAAATAACACTTGCGGTTTGTGCAGCAGCGTGCACATCAGCGCCAGCTTTTGCTTCATGCCGCCGGAGAGCTTGGCCGCCGGGCGGTTGCGGAACGGCTCCATACGCGTCATCTCCAGATACTGTGCCATCAAGCGGACGCGCTCCGCCCCGGTGATGCCGAACAGATCGGAGTAAAAGTGCATGTTCTCTTCCACGGTCAGATCGCCGTACAGCCCGAACCGTTGGGCCATGTAACCGATGCGGTCTTTCACGGCGTCCGCGTTTTCGGCGGCGTTGTAATCTGCCACCCAGGCGGCGCCGGCGCTGGCATCGAGCAGACCGCACAGCATGCGCAGCGTTGTGGTTTTCCCGGCGCCGTCCGGGCCCAGCAGACCGAACACTTCGCCCTTTTCGACTTCGAGCGTCAGTCCGTCCACGGCGGTCCGCTCGCCGAACCGCCGCGTCAGGTTCTCGGTCCGGATGATCGCCACCCGCTATTCCTCCAGCACAACTACCGCGTCCACAGGCATATTGAGTTTCAGCTCGTGGCGCGGATTGTCCAAGTCGATCTTCACGCGGTAGACGAGCCTGGTGCGCTCCTCTGGCGTTTGGATCTGTTTCGGCGTAAACTCGGCTTCCGAGGCGATGAACGATACCTTACCCGCATAGCGCTTATCCGGATAAGAGTCCGAAGTAATGGTCGCAACTGAGCCGATCTTCACCCGCCCGAGGTCCTGCTCGCGAAT
>CAADGY010000311.1 GCA_900696665.1 uncultured Acidobacteriota bacterium | reverse complement strand
GGCGCTGCGGGCTCTCGGGGAAATACTCCGCGGGTAAGAGCCGATTGCGAAGCCGGCGATACTGACAAACGGTTCATCGAGAGCATCTTTTGCTTTCGCTCTCTCGCGGCCCCGCCTACACTCTGACTGCACTCGCAGCGCCGGCAGATACCGCACCATGAAGACGATTTTACTGGTGGACGACGACGCTACCGTTCTGGAAATCTACAAGCAACGGTTCGTGCAGGAGGGTTTCCAAGTTCAAACCGCCGACGACGGCTTGGCGGCGGCGAAATTGTTGCGGGAAAGCAAGCCCGACCTGGTGGTGCTGGACCTGATGATGCCCAAGTTGTCCGGCGTGGAGGTGCTCAAGTTCATCCGGTCGCAGCCGCACCTGGACGCCACACCGGTGGCCATCTTCACCAACTTGTTCCTGAGCGAACTGGCAGAAGCGGCCAACGGCTTGGGCGTCCAGCGAACGATTGCCAAGTCGGAATGTACGCCCGGGGCGCTGATCAGCCTGGCGCGGGATATCTTTGCCGGGGAAACCGCGCCGGCGGAGGCGTCGGCTCCGGCCGAACCCGTGGTTGCCGATTCGAACGCCAAGGTGCGCCAGCATTTCTTAAGTCACGCGCCGGACACACTGGCGGCCTTGCGCACGCTGCATCAGGAGTTCATCCACAGTCCCGATCCCGCCGCCGCGTTGCTGAAGCTTGCGAGCTATTATCGCAAGGTGCATTTCGTCGCCTCGGTGGCCGGGTTGGCCGAGTGCCACCGGATCGCGTTGTTATGCAGTGCCTTCGAGGCGCTGCTCTTCGAGTTGCAGGAACGACCCACCCACATTGACCCGTCGGTGCTGAACACCATCAGCATGACACTGGATTTTCTGGAGGTGCTGTTCGACCACACCCGCGGCAAATGCGAGGAGGAACGGCTTGCGGGCCGTGTGTTGGTGGTGGACGATGATCCGCTCTCGAATCATCTGGTGGTCGCGGCGCTGCGCCGCGCCCGCCTCGAGGCGCGCGCCGCGGAGAATCCGCTGATCGGATTGGAACTGCTGCGCCGCACCGTGTACGACCTCGTCCTGCTGGATATTGAGATGCCGCACATGACGGGATTCGATTTGTGCCGTAAGCTCCGCACCCTGCCGGGCTACGCGCGCACCCCCGTCATTTACGTCACGGCGCACAGCGATTTCGAGAATCGCTCCAAGGGCATTCTCTCCGGCGGGAATGACCTCATCGCCAAGCCGGTGTTTCCCATTGAGCTGGCTGTGAAGTCAGTTATGCACCTGCTCAGGAGCCGTCTGCCCACGAACGCCGCCGGCCAGGGCCAGTGACTCGGCCGCTGGCGTCACCGAGCCTGCAGGGCACATCAAAGGAGTGAGGGCTGTTGGCCAACCGGTGGAGGCAGTCACCACTCCTCTGGCTGAACTTGGTTGGTGCGCGCAACGTCAGATGAATTCCGTGAGGTAATGCCTCAGGTTCCGGGGCGCGTCTCCATTTTTGCGGGTCAGTCCGTCTGCCGGACCTAGCCACGCGGCAATGAGCCGGCAGAGCCGGTTCATAAAAGGGGGTCGCACCCCCGTTTCCGCGGGTCGCGGCCAAATCACTTTGACGCCTCTCGGTCTTACCGGCATGGTTTGCGGCATGCTATTACGCAACCGTCTCTCCGTCGTGGCCGCCACCGCCCTGGTCGCCGGTTGCGCGACCACCTCGCGTCTGCCCTATCCCGTCACTCGCCAGTCAGATCAAATGGATGATTATCACGGCATCAAGGTGGCCGATCCATATCGCTGGCTGGAGGATGACAACTCGCCCGAAACCAAGGCGTGGGTCGAAGCCCAAAACAAGGTCACGTTTGGTCACCTCGAAAGGATTCCCGAGCGTGCGGCCATCAAGTACCGGCTGACCAAGCTTTGGAATTACGAACGTTATGGCGTGCCGTTCAAGCAGGGCGGGCGCTATTTCATTTCCAAGAATGACGGTCTCCAAAACCAAAGCGTCCTCTACACGATGACTTCACTGGAGGCGGCGCCCACCGTGCTGCTCGATCCGAACCAGTTGTCCACGGACGGCACGGTTGCGTTAAGCGGTTACTCGATCACGGACGACGGACATCTCATGGCCTACGGGCTGGCGACCGCGGGATCGGATTGGCAGGAGTGGAAGGTCCGCGACGTGCGGAGCGGCCAGGACCTGGCCGATCATGTCCGTTGGGTGAAGTTCTCCAGCGCCTCGTGGACCAAGGACGGCAAGGGCTTCTTCTATTCGCGCTACGATGAACCGGCCGCCGCCGCGAAGCTGACCCGAGCCAATTATTTCCACAAACTCTATTATCACCGGCTGGGCACGCCACAATCCGAGGACAAGCTGGTTTATCATCGGCCAGATCACAAGGACTGGAACTTTTACGGCGGTGTGACCGACGACGGACGTTATCTCGTCATCACCGCCACCCAAGGCACGGACCCGAGGAATCGCGTACTCTACCAGGATTTGCAGCAGCCGGATTCGCCGGTCGTCGAGTTGCTGATGGATTTCGACGCGGACTACTCGTTCATTGACAACGACGGCCCGGTATTCTGGTTCAAGACGGACCTGAACGCGCCGCGACACCGCGTCATCGCCATTGACATCACGAAGCCGGAACGCGCGAACTGGAAGGAGATCATCCCCGAGGCAGCGGAGACGCTCACGCGGGTCAGCACGGTGAATCAACAGTTCCTTTGCTCCTATCTCAAAGACGCGCGCAGCCAGGTGAAAGTGATTGCCTTGGACGGCTCATTCGTTCGCGAGATCGCCCTGCCGGGCATCGGTTCGGCGGGCGGGTTTGGCGGCAAGCGTTCCGACACGGAGACTTTTTACTCATTCACCAGTTACACGTCGCCAGGAACGATATTCCGGCACGATCTCAAGACCGGCACGAGCACGGTTTTCCGCCAGGCCAGTGTGGATTTCGATCCTGAGGACTATGAAACACACCAGGTGTTTTATACGAGCAAAGACGGCACGCGCGTGCCGATGTTCATCTCGCACAAGAAAGGACTGGAGCTGGACGGAACGAATCCCACCCTGCTCTACGGCTACGGCGGCTTCAACATCAGCCTCACGCCGGGTTTCTCGGTGGCGAACCTCGCGTGGATGGAGCTGGGCGGCGTCTATGCCGTGCCGAACCTCCGCGGTGGCGGCGAATACGGCAAGCCCTGGCATGAAGCGGGGACAAAGTTGAACAAACAAAACGTCTTTGATGACTTTATTGCGGCGGCGGAATGGCTGATTGCGAACAGATACACCTCGCCGAAAAAACTCGCGATCTCCGGCGGGAGCAACGGCGGCTTGCTGGTGGGCGCGTGCCTGACGCAGCGGCCGGATTTGTTCGGCGCCGCCCTGCCGGCCGTTGGCGTGCTGGACATGCTGCGCTTCCACAAATTCACCATCGGCTGGGCATGGACGAGCGATTACGGCTCCGCGGAAAACCCGGAGGAATTTCAGGCGCTTTACGCCTACTCGCCGCTGCACAACCTCAAAGGCGGAACCAAGTATCCGGCCACACTGATCACCACCGCCGATCATGACGATCGCGTGGTGCCGGCCCACAGTTTCAAGTTCGCCGCCGCCCTGCAAGCCGCGCAGGCGGGGAACGCGCCCACTTTGATTCGCATTGAAACCAAGGCCGGCCATGGAGCGGGCAAGCCGACGACCAAACTCATCGAGGAGGCCGCGGACAAACTGGCGTTCCTCGTGCATC
>CAADGY010000310.1 GCA_900696665.1 uncultured Acidobacteriota bacterium | reverse complement strand
GTCCATCAGCATGTATCCGAAGATGTGGGAACACACGGGGATTCCATTCGCCAAACTCGTCGACCGGCTGATTAGCCTGGCTCTGGAGCGGCACGAAGCCAGGGAAGGTATCAGCTATACCAGATCGCCGCACGATAAACTAAAAGCAGCGGATCTTTTCTTTCTTTCCCGTCTTTCTGTGTCTGGCAGCCGCCATAGAGTCTGGCGATCTCCCGTCACAAGTCAAAAAGTTTGTGGATGTACTGGCATTGCTGGAGCAGGAAGCGGCCGAGCCGGTTTCTTCTTACCGGGCCGTGTATGAGGGCGCTATTCCAGGGATGTTGCGGACGCTCGATCCTCATTCGGTGTTCTTCGATCCGGGGCAGTTCGACCAGCTCAAGGAGTTGCAGAGTTCAACGCGCAAGGGCTTTGGAAGCGTAGTATCGGTGTTGCCAGGACGCGTGATCGTTCTTCAGACGCTGCCGGGTACGCCCTCGGCGAAAGCGGGAATGATGGCCGGAGACCAGATTGTCGCCATCAACGGCATCCGCCTGGACTATCTGGATATAGAGCAACTGATCGGACTCCTCAGCGAATCCCGGCGAAGACAGGTGTCGTTGGATGTGCGCAGGACCGGTAATGCGCGCATTCAGCATCTGGTGCTGACCCCCGAAGAGATGCAGTCGCCGAGCGTCGAACGGGCGTTTCTTCTTGAGCCCGGCATCGGCTACGTTCGCGTCACCAGCTTCGACACAGAAACGGGATCCCAGATCCGGCAGGCGATCGAGCGACTGGGTGGAGCCTCGCTGACAGGGATGGTATTGGATCTTCGCGACAACCCTGGCGGCGTGTTGCCCGCGGCCCTTGAAACCGCGTCGCTATTTCTGGAACCCGGCCGGAATCTGTTGAGCGTGAAAGGCCGCTCGGTCACAGGCGAACAGATGAAGGTGTCCGATGTTGCAAAGCCTTACCGCTTCCTTGTAGCGGTCCTGCTGAATGGCAAGAGTGCGAGCGCTTCCGAGATCGTTGCCGGTGCGTTGCAGGACTACCGGCGGGCGGCTATCGTGGGAGAGCCAAGCTTTGGCAAAGGGCTGGTGGAGTCGGTGTATCCCTTGTCTGGCGGTGCGGGCCTGGCGTTGACGACGGCGTTTTACTACACACCGAGCGGCCGATCGATCCAAAGGCCACTCCCTGGTACACAATTGGATGCGGCTACCCGGGCGGGAGATGGAGGAATCAAGCCGGACTTTCCCGTCTGGCCCGAAGGGCATACGCGGCTGGGCGCCGTCCTGGATGCCACTGGCTCCTTTGCCACTTACGCAACGATTTTTTTGCAGAAACACGGCCCGATAAAGAAAGGTTTTGAACTTACTCCGGAGATACTCGACGACTTCCAGGGATTTCTCGCGCAACGGAATATTCAACCCGGCGTAAGCGACTGGTCAAGAGAGCGCGCGTGGATCGAGAGCCGCCTGAAGCAGGAGATTGCGAACCAGGGACTGGGCGTAGAGGCGGGCGATGAGATCGAAGCGCAGAGAGACCCTCAGATTCAAAAGGCGGTCCAGGTGATTCGCGACGCCGAAAAACCTACAACACCGCCGTTGAAAGCAGCCGCGGTTTCTGCGTCAGGCCGCTGATGGCAAAAAAGAAGAAGATCTACGATCGCCAGAAAGAAGTGAAGCGCCTGGCTCGTGAAAGAATCGGCCCGGTCCGGCCTTCCGTTGTGCTGGAAATCAAAACCGAGCGGAAGAAGCCGAAGCACAAAAAGCCGTCAGGTTTGCAGGAAGACGAAGAATAGCGGCGATCAGGCTTGACGTTTCTGCTGTAAACGTGCGCGTTCGGCATGGGCTTTGGCTTTGGCCCAATCCAAAAGGCGCTTTAGCGGCGGATAATACTCACTTAGGATGACCAGCCCGGGAATCAGGAAGATGAAGCCCGGCATGATCGGCAGCAATAATCCCGCGATTCCGACCAGCACGAGCAGAAACCCCAGCATTATCCTGAGAACACGCAAAATAGACCCCGCCTCAATTGATTTTATCATCGGGCGTGTCCTCCGCATTCTGGCGGTCCCCGCAGGTTCACCGGGGGTGCCCGTCCTTCGCGTTTGCGGGTAACACCGGGTGTTCACGACGTTGGGGAAGCGAGTTTGTAGTTTGGCATCATGAGCTTGGGGAGCCCGGAGAATCAGGTTGGGGCAACCGGGTTCGAGAATGGAGTTGAGATGATTCCCACGAACCCCGTAGCCCGGATGGAAAAGCTTTGCAGGATTTGGTCGGAGCGCCGTGAACAGCAGATCGCTATCAAAGTGCAGTATGATGCATGGGATTTAGGCGGTTGCCGCCTGATTGATCTGTATGACGTGCGCGAACTCGAGTAGCCTACCCTCGATTTCGTACTACAACCGAACATCTGTCGAAAGCAGCCTTTTATCTTGACGTACACGCTCCGAACTCAGTAGATATACAAGTGTGCGAGCGCCAGAACAGCGGAAGTCCAAGCGCTTCGACCTTAAACTGCCCGTGGAGTTGGTTCGCCGCAGCGGCCAGACGGTTTGTGAGTCCGGTGAAACGAAGAACCTTAGTTCCGGCGGGGTGCTATTTACTTCGAATGTGCCAGTAAGAGTCGGGGACGCGATAGAGTATCTGATCACACTACCTCACGCAGCAACCGGTAGTATCCGCTTACGCTGTCTGGGCAAAGTGATTCGGCTCGAAGATGACATGAGGGTAGCAGCCACCCTCGAGCGATACGAGTTTATGCGTCACTAAGTCACTCTCCAAAGCGCAGTACTTGAAGCCCCGGGTTGTGTGTCCTGACGTTTTCGTGTAACTTTACACTAGTAAAGAAAAGGCGAAAACAAGTGGATATGAACCTGAGTCTAGGATTTCCGGAATCGCAGCAATTATCGTTGCGGCGCAGCACTGCCGTAGACGCAGTCGTTACGCGATTTGAGGCCCGGCAGCGGGTGCCGGGTTCGCCCGTCAGGGCGATCCGGAAGGAACCCGCCAGAGATGGCGACTTCCGCGTGATACCGGAAGCGGTGTCGCCTGTCTTGGCACAAGTCTTGGCCGCGCGCGGAATCGAGAAACTCTACAGCCACCAGGCGGACGCCTTCAATGCCGTGGAGAGCGGCCGGCATGTGGTTATCGTAACGCCCACCGCCAGCGGCAAAACCCTTTGTTACAACCTCCCCATTCTGAACAACCTTTTATCCGATCCCGGCATTCGAGCATTGTACCTGTTTCCGACAAAAGCGCTGGCGGAAGACCAGCTTTCCGAACTAAAGACCACGATTGACGCCTCCGGTGCAGGAATCGGCGCTCACACTTACGACGGAGACACTGCTCAGGACGCCCGAAAAGCCATTCGCGAGCGGGCCAATATTATCCTCACCAACCCTGACATGTTGCACAGCGGTATCCTTCCTCATCACACCCGATGGGCTAAGTGTTTCGAGCGCCTGCGGTATGTAGTTATTGATGAGTTACATTACTACCGCGGTATTTACGGGAGCCACCTGGCTAATATACTGCGGCGATTGAAGCGTATCTGCGAGTTTTACGGGTCCTCCCCGCAGTTTATTTGCTGCTCGGCCACGATCGCAAATCCGGTGGAATTAGCGGAGGCATTAACAGAATTGCGGGTAGAGTGTATTGACTCGAACGGCGCTCCAAGCGGCGACAAATATTTCATCTTTTACAACCCGCCCATGGTTAACCATCAACTCGGCATCAGGAGGAGTTACCTGGGCGAGTCGCGCCGTATTGCGGGCGAGTTGATCAGTCACGGACACCAGACGCTCGTTTTTGCCAACAACCGGCTGGCCACCGAAGTCCTGCTCACGTATCTGAAGCACGATTGCGAGCGGCGGACCTACCCGCCTGCTTCGATCCGCGGATACCGGGGCGGATACCTTCCGCGCGAGAGGCGTGAGATCGAACGTGAACTCCGGGAAGGCCGTATCCGTGGCGTGGTGGCTACAAACGCCCTGGAGTTAGGCATCGATATTGGATCCCTCGATTGTGTGGTGATGGCGGGCTATCCTGGAACGATTGCGTCTACGTGGCAGCGCGCCGGGCGCGCCGGGAGGCGCAACACGACTTCTGTGGCCCTGCTGGTGGCCTCCAGCAATCCTCTGGACCAGTTCATGGTTGAACACCCGGATTATTTCTTCGGCCAATCACCAGAACAGGCTTACATCAATCCCGATAACCTCGAGATCCTTCTGAACCACCTGAAGTGTGCGGCTTTTGAGCTTCCTATCCGGGAGGGAGAGAAGTTCGGGCCGCATGCCACCGGCGAGTTGTGCCGGTTTCTGGCCGAGGCGGGGGTGCTTCACCACTCCGGTGAGTGCTGGCACTGGACCAGCGACACCTACCCCGCGGATGCGATCAGCTTACGAGCGGTGACAAGCGACAATTTTGTAGTCGTGGATACGACGGGCGAGCCGCAGGTGATCGCGGAGGTATCGTTCCCCACGGCGTTAACCAGCCTCCATGAAAAGGCCATCTATCTTCACGAAGCGCGGCAGTACGAAGTGGAGCGTTTCGACTACGAGAACCGTAAAGCGTATGTCCGCCGCGTTGAGTGCGAGTATTACACAGACGCCATCGATTACACGCAAGTGAAGATCCTTGAGCAGGTGGAATGCTCCCCGCTGGCGCTGGCAATGGCCGCACACGGCGATGTTCGCATGAACCGGCAGATTGTCGGTTTCAAGAAAATCAAATTCCACACCAACGAGAATGTAGGAGCCGGAAACCTGAGCATGCCGGAGCAGGAGATGCACACCACGTCGTTCTGGCTGCATTTTCCCGCGTCCTTCTTTGCCCCCTTCGAGGGTGTAAGCCCCACCGAGCGCCAGGATGGTTTGGCCGGAGCCGCCAACGTGCTGCGGTCCGTCGCGGGTCTGCTGCTGATGTGCGATCCGCGCGATCTGGGCGTCGCGGTAACCGAGGACAATTCGCCGGGCACTGTGTCGTTTGAGCCGGACTTGCACCTGTACGACAACTATCCGGGCGGCATCGGCCAGAGTGCGCCTCTGCTCCGGATGGCTCGAACGCTGGTCTCCGGTGCACGGCAGGTAGTGGAGGCCTGCCCCTGCGAAGCAGGGTGCCCCAGTTGCGTGGGCCCGGCAAAGGAGACGGGTAGCCGCGGGAAAGAGATCGCATTGCGGATCCTTAAGGCGTTGAGCGGGGATCAGCCCACGGACGCGGTTGTTTGAGGGCGAAGCAATCCGGGCTATTCCGGCTTCAGGTCTTCGGGGAAAACCGCGTATCCACTCGGTGGCGGGAAAAAGGTCTGTATCAGTTGCAGACGCCGCCGCAAATAGCGGCTGGGGAGTTGGCGCGGCCCGGTATCGACATCGATATCGCAGCAGATACCGTGCAGATAGAGCGTTAGCGTGTCAACAAACGCCTGTTTTGCGTAGCTGCGGAATACCTTTGTTTCACGCCGGACATTCGTCTGGCGGCGCAGCAGCGCCTGCTTTTCATGCCAGCTCGCTTCGTCCACTTCTCCATGCACATTGGCGCTCAGTTCCTCTCGAAGAACGCTGAAGAACTGGTTCTGCACGTCGATGCTCCACCGTTCGGCGGCCGTCTCGGCCAAGGCGCGATATAGGTGATAGTGGTAGTCCGCGACCTCCTGGTCTTTGATCGCAAAAACGAAAGTCGTTTCGTCTTCGGTGGTGATTTTCGACATTACCGTGTGCCGCTGCTCGGCCGGCTTATCGAGACAAACAATGTATTCGGACTTACCGTGGCCTTTCTCGCGCCCGTTGGCTCTCTCCAGATAGGGAACCAGGAAAATCGAGATTCGAGGCAGAACGGGAAGCAGCTTCGGGGGCAAGGCGGAGATGGGCTCCTGAAGATATTCCCGCGTATCCTCCTCGCTGAGCGGCATCGCTACGAAGAAGTACGAAAAGCGGTTGCTGAGGGGGACCACTTCGCCGCGAAAGCGCTCGACGAAGTCTTCCACGGCGAGCCGTGCAAGGTCGGTTTGGGAGGACATCTAGGCTGTTGATATTGTAGCAGAAGGGCGCAATTTGACACCGGCCTGCTCAGAGAAAGCATGAGATTGCGCATATTCGTATCGGCTGGCGAAGCTTCAGGCGATAGCTATGCGGCGAGCCTCGTCCGGACGCTGCGGTCCCGGTTTCCAAGCGCCGAATTTTACGGCTGTGCCGGGGGTCGTATGCAGGCCGTGGGCGTCCGGGCCATCCTGGATGCGGGCGAACTGAGCGTTGTCGGCCTGGTGGAGGTGATCCGTCACCTGCCCCGGATCTACGGCCGCTTCCGTGAATTGATGAGTTATGCCAGACGGCACCGCCCCGATATCGCGGTCCTCACCGACAGCCCGGACTTCAATCTGCCAGTGGCCCGGAGGCTGCATCGCGAAGGGGTGCCGGTGGTCTACCTGGTGGCGCCCCAGGTGTGGGCCTGGAGGAGGGGAAGGCTGTCTCAGCTCCGCCGGAACGTAGACCGCCTGTTGTGCATCTTTCCTTTTGAGGAGCAGTTCTTCAAAGAACACAACGTAGCAGCCACTTACATCGGGCACCCGTTGGCGGGGAGGGTTATGCCTTGCCTGGAGAGGGGGGAGTTTTTCCGGAAACACAGAATTCCTTCTGACCGTCCAGTAATTGCAATCCTGCCGGGCAGCCGGACAGGCGAAATCTCCAGGCACCTGCCTCCGGTGTTGGAGGCGGTGAACCGGCTGAATGGGAGGAGGGCGGTGAGCTTTTTGTTGGCCGCGCCGGCCGGGTTTTCTCAGAAGTTTGGCAACTCATTCTATACAGACCGCATAGGCCGTGCGCCTATCCAGGTTATCGAGGGCGAAACGTGGGATGTCGTCGGGCATTCGGACCTGGCTCTGGCCGCGAGCGGAACCATCGCTACGGAAACAGCCCTTTTAGGGGTGCCGATGATTACTTTTTACAAGGTGAACCATTCGAGCTGGCTTCTCGGAAAGCTTCTCGTACGCGTTCCTTTCTATACGATGGTCAACCTGGTGGCGGGGCGTGCTGTGGTCCCCGAACTGATGCAATCCGAATTAACCGGAGAGCGGCTGGCTCGGGAGGCGGAACGATTGTTGGATGATGAAAGCGCCCGCGGTGAAATGCGCCTTGGCCTGCGACAGGTGGCTACCTGTCTGACCACGGATGGAGATCCCATGGAGCGGGCGGCGGACATCGTGCAGGAGCTATTGCAAAGGAAATTTACAACATGACCCGTGCTTGTTTCGTTGGGCTGGTAGCCCTGATGGCCTCTGTCGCGCCGGCCCAGGATACGCGACCCGGAATCGATGTCCGCCACTACAAGATCGAGGCCGAAATCAATCCGAACACTCAGTCCATTAAGGCGGTCGTTCAAGTTCAATTCGTGGCGGTCGATCAAGGTCTTTCCTCAGCGGTTTTCGAATTGAACAACGCGATGAACGTCTCTCAGGTCGTCGACGAAAACGGGACTCCTATACCGGCGTCGCGCAACCAGCAGGACTTCACCATTCGCGTGACGCTCCCCACAGCTCTCGAAAAAGGCAAGGCATCTTCTCTCACGTTCACCTATGACGGTGCCTTCAACGGAAGGGAAGATGCGTCTCCGGTTTATGGCATTAAGTTCGCCGCGATTCAGAACGATTTCGCATACCTGATGTACCCGGCGCGCTGGTTTCCGGTGAATAACTATACGGCCGACCGGTATACCGCCGACATCCGAGTCACCGTACCAGTGCCGTTCAAAGTAGTGGCTGGAGGCGGGGAGACGGCCGAGCATATCAGCCCGGATCGTATGCGTTATCAGGTTTCGTTCACGCAGCCTTCATTTCCGGGGAGCATTGCCGTGGTGAACGGAGAGCCCTCCACGGTCTCGTCGCAGGGAGTGATGACGACGTTGTACTTCCGAACCCGGAAGGACATGGCAAGCGCGTATGGCGAGGAGATCGGGAAAGCCATGACTCAACTCACGAGTCTTTTCGGGCTGCCGCCGTTTGCGAACCTGGCAGTCGTGGAAACCGAATTGGGAGCGCCGCAAGGTTACTCGGCCCCGGGCATCCTCTTTTTCTCGCCTCGTGGAATCGGCCAGCAGGTGAATGTGCGGCTGATCGCAAACCAGACCGCCCGCCAATGGTGGGGAGGACTTCTATCGCCTGTGAACCGCAATCATATCTGGCTGTCGAACGGGTTCGCGCGTTACTCCGAGGCGCTATATCTGGAGCACTTGAACGGGCAGGCGGCCCTTGAATCGGAAATGCGCGACGTCTACATCGAGGCGTTGACCGTTCAGAATCTGCCGGTCAGCCAGTCGTCCAGGCTGGAGGACTATTCCCCTGAATTCTGGGCCATGACAGCCGCGAAAGGCGCCGCGGTTCTCAATATGCTGCGCTACGTCATAGGCGATGAGAATTTCACCAGACTGATAAAGGAGTTTCCATCCGAGCATGCCTGGAAGGAGGTCAGCACAGCGGATTTTCGCATGGCGGCGGAGAAGATCTCCGGCCAGGACCTGGACTATTTCTTCATTCAGTGGATAGAGTCGAGCGGCGCACCGGAGTTCAGCATGGACTACACCATTTTTCGAACCCAGAAGGGCTTCCGGGTAATGGGCAAGATCGCCCAGGACCTGGATACGTTCCGGATGCCCGTGGAATTGAGAATCGAAACCGAGGGAAACCCCGAGGAGAAGCGCATCGAAGTGTCGGGGACGTCTTCAGAGTTTGTTGTGGAGACATTCGGTAAACCCAAGCGAGTCCAGATCGATCCGCATAATCGAATCCTGCGTTTCAACGACGATGTGCGGGTTGCCGTGGCCATCCGCCGCGGGGAACAATTCGCCGAAATAGGCGAGTTCGGCGAAGCGTTGAAGGAGTACCAGCGGGCACTGGACGTGAACCGGAACAGCTCTCTGGCGCACTACCGGGTAGCTGAAGTTTTCTTTCTCCAGAACAACTACCAGTCGGCGGCGAATGAATTCCGTGAAGCCTTGAACGGTGACCTGGAACCGAAATGGACCGAAGTCTGGGCGCACCTGAATCTTGGCAAGATCTTCGATGTTACCGGACAGCGTGAACGGGCAGTGAATGAGTATACTCTTGCGGCACGGACAAAGGACAACACGCAAGGGGCACAGGAAGAAGTGCAGAAATACCTGAAGGAGCCCTACCAGAGGGAACGGAAAAACTTCTAGGTTCCGCATCAGCTATAATAGGAAAACTGCCAAAAGCCGCTTGCTGACGCGCGCGGCTCAGAGAATCGTCGTGCCACCGAGCCGTGACCTCAGGGGAGCGGTTCTTACCACAGGCAATGTTTGAGAATTTATCCGAGAAGCTGCAGCGCGTTTTCAAGAATCTGCGCGGCGAAGGGAAACTGACGGCCGAAAACATGGAAGAGGCCCTGCGGGAGATCCGCGTGGCGCTTCTCGAGGCCGACGTGCACTTCCGGGTGGTCAAACAACTCATCGCTAATGTGAAAGAGAAGGCGATGGGGGAAGAGGTTCTGACAGCGCTTTCACCTACCCAACAGGTGGTGAAAATTGTCAGGGACGAGCTGATCAAGATCCTGGGAACCCATCAGTCGAAGTTGCGTTTCGCCAACGAGCCTCCGACGGCCATTCTGATCGTCGGGTTGCAGGGGTCGGGGAAGACTACTTCTACCGGTAAGCTGGCTCGTCATCTTTCAAAAACCGGGCACAGTCCGCTGATGGTTTCCGTGGACGTGTACCGTCCCGCGGCGAGGCAGCAGCTCAGCGTACTGGGCAGGGATTTGAAGCTGCCGGTATATGCCGGCGCGCCGGACGAAAAGGACCCACTCGAACTTGCCCGGTCGGCCCGGCGGGAGGCGGTGCAAACCGGACGCGACCTGGTGTTGGTGGATACAGCGGGCCGGTTGCACATCGACGATCAGCTCATGGAAGAGCTGCAGCGCCTCAAGGAACATCTGAACCCGACCGAGATCCTGTTTGTTGCCGATGCCATGACCGGCCAGGACGCCGTGAAATCCGCCGACGAGTTTCACAAACGTCTGGGAATCACGGGGGTTATCCTGACGAAAATGGACGGCGACGCGCGCGGCGGTGCGGCGCTCTCCATCCGGACCGTTACCGGACAGCCGCTGAAGTATATCGGGACGGGCGAGAAGATGGATGCCATCGAGCCGTTCCATCCGGACCGGACCGCATCCCGGATTTTGGGGATGGGTGATGTTCTTTCTTTCATTGAGAAAGTGGAAGAAAACATCGACCAGAAGCAGGCCGAGGAGATGCAGCGAAAGCTCATCGAGAACGAGTTTACGCTGGACGATTTCAGGAATCAGATCAAGCAGTTGAAGAAACTCGGCCCACTCGAGTCCATTCTTGGCATGATGCCTCAGGTTGGCATTCTCAAAGATCTGAAAAATGTCAAAGTGGACGAGAATGAGATCTCGCGCATTGTGGCTATCATCGATTCGATGACGCCCCATGAACGTGCCAACCATATGATCGTCAACGGCTCTCGGCGCCGCAGGATTGCCAAAGGAAGCGGCACCTCCGTTCAGGACGTAAATAATTTGCTGAAGCAGTATGCCCAGGCGCGGAAGATGATGAAGACCTTCTCCGGCGGATTCATGGGCAAAAAGTTAGGAAAACTCAAGCTGCCTTTCTTGGAGCAGCAGTGACCGCCGGAGGAATTTACCACGGCGCATGTAACGAGATTACGGGAGTGGAATCTACATGTTGATGATTCGTTTGGCGCGATTTGGCGCCAAAAAGAAACCATCTTATCGGGTCGTAGTCATTGAGAAGGACCGTGCACGCAACAGTCGATCCGTAGAGGTGGTGGGCTATTACAACCCAGTGACACAACCAGCGACCGTACATTTTGATCACGAACGGATAGAACACTGGCTGAAAAATGGCGCGAAGCCTTCGGATACTGTCGCGCGGCTGCTGAAAGCGAATCCCGCTCCAGCCGCCGAGCTGGTCGCCTAAACGCTTCAGTTTCTTCAATCCGGGCCGTCTGGGAGTGCTATCATCAAGGCAGAATAGGCGTCGGCTGCGGGGGCTTATGCTCGCACGGATGGAGTGCCGAACGTCACTGCCGGCTTCAGGAGAGCATCACGGATGACAGGGATGAAGGAACTAGTGGAGGACATCGCCAAGGCTCTCGTTGACATCCCCGACGAAGTGAGTGTGCGCGAGGTGCAGGGCGAGCAGGTGACCGTACTGGAATTGCGCGTGGCGCCCAGCGATTTGGGCAAGGTGATCGGAAAACAGGGGAGAACCGCCCGTTCCATCCGCACCCTGCTTGGCGCTGCCGGTATGAAGCTGAACCGGCGCTTTACATTGGAGATTTTGGAGTAACTCTCTGGCGTTGCACTCCGGTCCTGGGAACCCGGACGATTGGGTCACGGTTGCACAGGTGATTCGTCCGTGGGGAAATCGGGGTGAGGTGGCGGCGATATCGCTGACCAGCCTTGCCAACAGGTTTGATACGCTCCGGGAGGTTTATCTTTTCGGTGAGAACGGACCTCTCGGTGAGGAGCAGCCGAGGCATATTGAATCGGTTTGGGAAAACCGGGGACGGCTGATTTTCAAGTTTCTCGGGATCGACACGATTACAGACGCCGAGCAGTTGCGTGGCGCCGAGATGAAGATTCCGCTTGCCGAGCGGCCGGAACTGCCGGCAGGAGAATACTATCACTCCGATCTTGCCGGCTGCGAAGTGATCGACCGGAACGGCAGCCGGATTGGGCGGGTCAGGAATTGGTTGGATGAAGGCGGCTCCGGGGTATTGAGCGTTGAGCCGGCCGGAAACGGTGAGGACGTACTCATTCCGTTTGCAACTTCGATTTGCATAGAGATTGACGTGAAAGCCAGACGTATTGTAGTGGACCTGCCGGAGGGCCTCTTAGAGATTAACCGCCGATGATATTTCATGTTCTGACGATTTTCCCCGGGTTTTTCCAGGGGCCGTTTGAGCATGGCGTTGTAGCGAAAGCGATCCAAGCCGGAATCCTCGACCTCCAAGTTCATGACTTGAGGAACTGGGCGAAAGACCGGCATAAGACCGTGGATGACCGCCCGTTCGGTGGAGGAGAGGGCATGCTGCTCAAAGCGGAGCCTATCTTCGAGGCGGTAGAATCGATTTTGGCCGGTGGGGTACCGGGAGGCGCCAGGAGTGGGCATGTGGTTTTGCTCTCCGCTCAGGGAAGGCTGTTTTCGCAGGAGACTGCACGCCGGTTCGCGATGTTCGATGAGTTGCTTTTGATTTGCGGGCGCTATGAAGGCGTGGACGAACGTGTCGCGCAGTACCTGGCCGACGACGAGATTTCGATTGGGGATTATGTACTGAGCGGGGGCGAATTGCCCGCCGCGGTGGTGGTTGACGCAGTAGCACGCCTGTTGCCGGGTGTTCTGGGAAATGAGGCTTCGACGGTGCAGGAGTCATTCAGTGCCGGAAAAGGAATTCTGGATTGCCCGCAGTACACGCGTCCGGCGGAGTACCGCGGTTGGCGGGTGCCCGATGTGCTGCTCGGCGGACATCACGCGGAAATCCGCAAATGGCGGCGTCAGGCGGCTCTCGAGAAGACTGCCCGGCTCCGGTCCGACTTATTGAAGAGTTTCGAGAAGGAATGCGACGATGAATAACGCGCTGTTAACGAAAGTTGTTAAAAAAAACACCCGGAGTGACACACCCGAATTTCGGCCGGGCGATACCATCCGCGTACACGTGAAGATCCGAGAGGCCGACAAGGAACGGACGCAGGCTTTTGAGGGCACGGTGATTGCCCGCAAGAATTCGGGCTTGGGTGAGACGGTAACCGTCAGAAAGATCAGCTTTGGACATGGCGTCGAGCGCATCTTTCCACTGCATGCACCCGTCATCGACCGCATCGACGTGATTCGAACAGGCAGAGTCAGAAGATCGAAGTTGTATTATCTGCGCGCCTTGCGAGGCAAAGCGGCCCGATTGAAAGAGCGCGAGTAGTTGCAAAACAGCAGGTTGCCAGCCTTCCGTTGCGTCGGCACATACGAGCGTCAGGCTCGCCGGGAGGGGTACTGTCTGGTGGCCGGGATTGACGAAGCCGGACGTGGATCGCTGTTCGGCCCTGTATTCGCGGCAGCGGTCATTCTGCCCGAGGACCATCGGATCCGCGGATTGCGGGATAGCAAACTGGTTCCGTTGGAAGAGCGGGAGGAACTGGAGCACTCGATTCGCCAGCGGGCCATATGCTGGTCCGTTTCCGCCGCGGACGTTTTCGAGATCGATCGCTACAATATCTATCACGCCTCCAGGCTCGCGATGAAACGGGCCGTCCAGAATCTTTTGCCAGCGGCCAATTTCCTGCTGGTGGACGCGATGAAAATCGACCTGCCCATACCGCAGCGGGCGTTGATCCACGGCGATGCCAAATGCCAGGCCATTGCGGCGGCTTCCATCCTGGCCAAGATGCATCGCGACCGCTGCCTGGAAGCGTGGGATCGCGTATTCCCGGAATACGGGCTCCGCAGTCACAAAGGATATTCGACGCCGGAACACCGGCGGGCGCTGCGCATGTATGGCCCTACAACGCTGCACCGGTTCACGTTTGACCCTGTACGTTCCAGTAGTCCTCCCGAAATGTTGCCACCCGGCGCTGCCGAGCAGATCTTGCTTTTCCCGGCAGAGGCCGAAGAGGCGGCATGCCTTTAGACGAAGGCATGTCCGCGATGGCGGAACCTGCCCAGGGGCAGCAGCCGAAACATCACTGGCGGCAAAAGGTGATCGGGCTGCTGGTGACTGTTCTTTGTTTTGAGATCGGCTTCTTTCTGCTCGTATTTCCGTGGACGGAGCTTTGGTCTCAAAACTATTTTGCGCACTTGGGCCCGCGCTGGAACCTGATCTGGAACAACCCCTATTTCAGGGGGGCGGTGAGCGGGATTGGTGTTGTCGATCTTTACATCTCGTTTCTCGAGATCCTCCGATTGCGCCGCTTTACTGCCGGTGTTTGAGCAGGCTCGAAATGAGCGAAAGCCGTGGTTCGATACAATTAAAGGTTAGAATCTCCATTGCCGGGTAAGAACATGGAAAAAGAAAAGAGCGCAGTGGCGGAGCAGGCGCCTGAGCCGCCCAAGGGCCACAAAGATCCCCCTCGGGGCACCATCGCCGAGTGGACGGTGACCATCCTTCTGCTGCTATTTGGAACGACAACTTTGGTGCAGGCGTTCGTGATTCCAACCGGCTCCATGGAGGACACGCTTCTGATAGGGGACCACCTGCTGGTGGACAAGCTGGCTTATGCACCGGCGGGCCCCCTCAGCAAATATATTCTGCCGTACCAGGAGGTGGAAAGAGGCGACATCATTGTTTTCCGCTACCCTGTCGATATCCGCCAGACGTTCGTCAAGCGGGTTATCGGCGTTCCCGGCGACAGAATCCGAATCGAGAACAAGCAGGTCTATTTGAACGGCGCCAAGATTGTGGAGCCGTATAAGTATCACAAGACGGACTACATCGACTCCTACCGCGACAATTTCCCAGGTGACCCGAATACCCGTCTTTCGGATTCCGGCATGGAGATGCTGGCGGAACACGTCCGCGATGGAGAGGTCATCGTCCCACCGGATCACTACTTCGCGATGGGAGATAATCGCGATTCCTCCCTGGACAGCCGCTACTGGGGCTTTGTTCCCCGGGCCAACATCATAGGCAAGCCGTTGATTATCTACTGGTCTTATGATGCGCCGACCGAACGCCTGGCGGCGCCTGGAATTGGGCTCGATCATCTCCTAGACCTGGCTCAGAATTTTTTCACCAAAACCAGATGGCGGCGAACGTTCATGCTGATACGCGGCTACGACTGGAGCGAAGCGCCGCAAACCACGCAGTAGCTCCGCCCAGCGCCCTAACAGCGCCGGCGGGGAGGACTACATGCCAAGAGCGAACTACTACGGGCTTATCATGGCCGGGGGCAGGGGCACGCGATTCTGGCCCCAGAGCAGAAAGACACGATCCAAACAGGTTCTGCGTTTCTTCGGGGACCAATCGCTGATCCATCAGACTGTGGAGCGGCTGCGTCCCGTTCTGCCCCCGGAACATATCTGGATTGTCACGAACGAGTTCCTGCGGGATGAGATTGTCCGCCAGTTGCCCCAGGTGCCGCGGAACCAGATTATCGCCGAACCGGCACAACGCGGCACCGCGCCGTGCATCGGGGTGGCCGCACACATCCTCCGGTCCATCGACCCCAATGCTGTAATGGGCGTCTTTCCGGCAGACCACCTCATTCTGAAAACGGCGCGCTATCTGCGCCTGCTGCGCCGCGCCTTTCGTTCCGCCGCGGAAGGACGGATGACGGTCCTGGGCATTCAGCCCAAATGGGTTGAGACCGGCTATGGCTACATCGAATTTCCGAAGAACGTCAAAGCGGGGTCGCTCGAGTTGATACCCGTGCGATCGTTCACGGAAAAACCGAAGAAAGCGGTTGCCAGGGAATATGTGAGAGCCGGCAATTACTTCTGGAATGCCGGGATGTTCTTCTGGCGCGCCGATGTGTACCTGGAAGCACTACGGCTCCACCAGTCCAAAACAGCCACGGTTCTGGCTGCGCTGCCCCGTTTTACGGACAAGGCGTTTTCCAAAGCTTTCAAGGGCTGCTATGCGCTCTGCGAGGCGGAGTCGGTCGACCGCGGCGTTCTCGAGAAGGCCGCGAACATCGTCGGACTCGCCGCGGACGACATCGGCTGGAGCGATGTCGGCAGTTGGAACTCCGTCTATCAGCTTGCGGACCCCGTCAAGGATGGCAATGTCGCACGGTCGGAAGCTGTATTCGAGGATAGCGCCGGGAACTTCGTCGATGCGGGACGAAAATTCGTGGCACTGTTGGGCGTCCGGAATGTCGTGGTTGTGGATACTCCGGACGCTCTGTTAATCGCCGATCGCAACAGGTCGCAGGATGTCGGAAAGATCGTGAAATACCTGGAGGCGATGAAGCGCGACGATCTGCTCTAACCAACTCCAACTACTTTCCGGCGCAAACTCGATTTTGGACCATACAGCCGCCCGTTCAGGCTGGCGGCTCTGCTTCTGAGCCACGGCCGTCAGGGGGTGAAGCGGATTTCGCACTTTTAAAAATCCGTTCCAGGATCTTCACCGCCTTGTCGATCTCTTTCTTCGTGATGATGTAGGGCGGCAGAAAACGTAGCACCACGTCGTGCGTACAGTTGATGAGCATACCCTGCGCCATCGCCTGTTGAACCATGTTCTTGCCGGGAATATCGAGTTCGACGCCGATCATCAGCCCATAGCCGCGGACTTCCTTGATGAAGGAGTGCTTTCTTGCGAGCGTTTCGAGTCTGTCGCGGAAATAACCACCCACTTCTACGATCGAGGGCAGCAGTTCCTCCAGAATATCCAGGAATTCCAATGCGACGCGGCATGCCAGCGCTCCACCGCCGAAAGTCGAGCCGTGCATTCCTGGGCCTATGGCGGACGCCGCTTTCTCATTGGTGACAATCACGCCCAAAGGCAGACCGCACGCAAGCGGCTTGGCAGCAGTCAATACGTCCGGCTGAATTCCCGCCTCCGCCGTCTGGAAAGAGAAATAGGAACCGGTGCGGCCGACCCCACACTGGATTTCATCGAGAACCAGGAGCGTGTTGTGGCGGTCCGCCAACTCGCGAGCCTTGCGCAAATATTCGGCGGAGAGCCTGTAGATGCCACCTTCGCCCTGTATTCCTTCGATCAGAATACCGGCTGTCTTCTCGCTGACCGCGGCTTCGAGCGTGGCCAGGTCATTCGGTGGAATGAATCGCACGCCGGGAAGCAGCGGTTCAAAATCGGTTCGATACTTGGGCTGCCCTGTTGCCGAGAGCGCGCCGAGCGTGCGGCCATGGAAGGAATTATCGAGCGAGAGAATTTCATACTTTTCCGGGCTGAGCCTGCGCCCGTGCGCCCGGACCATCTTCAACGCACCTTCCATCGCCTCCGTTCCGGAGTTGCAGAAGAAACTTCGTTCCAGTCCGCTGATCTTCGCCAATCGCTCGGCCAACGGTCCCTGGTGCTCGTTGTAGTAGAGATTCGAGCAGTGAATGAGCAGCGCGCTTTGCTCTTTGATGACACGCAGAATGCGCGGGTGCGCATGGCCCAGCGCCATCACTCCAATGCCGGAAACAAGATCCAGATACCGGGCTCCCGCCGTATCGTACACGTAGCAGCCCTTGCCTTTGTGAATGACGATGGGCGCGCGTGTGTAGTTCTGAAGCAAATATCGCGCTTCGAGGTCAATGATCCGCTGTGCGCCGGTGTTCTGCGGTTCGTGGGTTCCAGTGTCCGCCGGAAGGGCGGGAGAAGTGCTCATCTCTCGATCATACTTCACGCGCCAAAGGCGCTCTGTTCACTTCACCCGGAGGCCGGTTCATAAAAGGAGAGGCTGTTGTCGCCCTGGTGAATGACACGTTGCCGCCGCAATCCGGGATATTCATCTTTCAACTGTAACCGGGAGGCATGTTGAAAGATGGCGAGGGATGGTGGCGCGTCTCCCAGAATCGACAACAACGTGGCGTACTCTGTCTCCAGATGATAGGGCGGGTCTGCAAAGACGATATCGCCTCGCACAGACTTGAGGCGTGACGCTACTTTGCCTTCGATAACCCGCGCCCGGCGCTCGATGCCGAGCGATGCAAGATTCGCACGAATGATTTCCGCCGCCGGCCGGGACCGCTCGATGAAAAAAACGTGCTTCGCTCCACGGCTTAGCGCTTCGATACCGACCGAGCCGGTGCCTGCGTAGGCGTCCACGAACACGATGCCCTCGATTCGAGGCGCCAGCACATCGAACAGCGTTTCCCGCAGCCGGTCCGGCGTTGGGCGCACGCCCATACCGGCAAGGCTTTTGATGCGGCGGCTCCGGAATTCGCCTCCAATGACCCGCATTTAACCAACCTGCACCAGGCCATAGCGCCGCTGCCAGTGGTCGCGGATATACTGCACGGCACGCTTGAGTTCTTCCGCGGAGGGCGGGTGCTCGACAAAAGAGGCCGCCTCCCGCTGCGCCACCTCCAGCACCTCCTGGTCCCGGAGAATATTGCCAAACCGGAGCACCGGCAGGCCCGACTGTTTCGTGCCGAAGAACTCCCCCGGCCCCCGCAGCTTCAAATCCATTTCGGCAATGTGGAAGCCGTCGGTGGAATCCACCATGGTCCGAATTCTCTCCCGGCCGCTTTCATTGAGCTTGCCCGTCACCAGAATGCAGTAGCTCTGCGTCGAGCCCCGCCCCACGCGGCCTCGCAATTGGTGCAACTGCGCCAGGCCGAAGCGTTCGGCGTGCTCAATCACCATGACCGTTGCGTTCGGCACGTCCACGCCTACCTCGATCACGGTGGTTGTCACGAGGATCTTTACTTCGCCTCGCTTGAAGAGATCCATCACCGCTTCCTTTTCCTCGGAGCTTAAGCGGCCGTGCAGCAGTCCAACGGCGATGCCGGGGAAGACGGTTTCCGAGAGATGCTTGTGCATTTTCTGCGCCGCTTTCGTTGCCCGCGTTTCCGATTCTTCGATGACGGGGTAAACTACGTAAGCCTGTCTACCCGCTTCCACCTGCTTTTTGACGAAACTGTATACCTGCTCGATGCGGTCCTCCGAGACATGCTTCGTGACAACAGGCTTGCGTCCCGGGGGCAGTTCGTCGATCACGGAAGTATCCAGATCTCCGTAGATGGTAAGGGCCAAGGTGCGCGGAATGGGGGTGGCCGTCATCACGAGCACATCCGGGTGAACCCCTTTCTGCACCAGGCGGAGCCGCTGTACGACACCGAACCGGTGCTGTTCGTCGATGACCGCCAGGCCCAGCCTGTAGAATTCGACATCGGCTTCTATCACCGCGTGGGTGCCAATGAGAACATGCACCATTCCGGCGGCTACCAGCTTTTTGATCTGTGTTTTCTCGCGTTGAGTGGACGAGCCTGTCAACAGCGCCA
Source organism: uncultured Acidobacteriota bacterium (assembly GCA_900696665.1). GTDB lineage: Bacteria > Acidobacteriota > Terriglobia > Bryobacterales > Bryobacteraceae > CAADGY01. Next base: position 5,441 of record CAADGY010000310.1, on the reverse strand, counting down.
CGATATAGCCCAGTTTTGTGAACAGGTTCTTGAAATAGAAGTGATGCTGTCCGGCCAGAATTTCGGTTGGAGCAAGCACCGCCACCTGGTAATCGTTCTCGATAGCGATAATGGCAGCCTCGGCCGCGACCAGTGTTTTGCCGCTGCCGACATCGCCCTGCAGCAAACGGTTCATCGGCCGTGGCGCCGCCATGTCCTCCGCGATTTCCTTTAGCACGCGTTTTTGCGCTCCCGTGGGCTTGAACGGCAGCATTGCTCTGATCTTTTCGCGCACGCGGTCGTTCAGATCGAAGCTGATACCCTGCTCCAGCCGCGCCCGCGAGCGCTTCAGCGCCAAGCCGCACTCCAGCCAGAAGAACTCCTCGAAAATCAATCGGAACTGTGCTGGAGACCGGAAGGCGTTCAACAGCCGGACATCGGCGTCCGCGGGGGGGAAGTGCGTCTCCACGATGGCGGGCCAGAAATCCCGCAGCTTCAGATGCTGGCGGATACCGGCCGGCAGGTGATCCTCCACCGGCGAAACCCGCTCCAGCGCCCGGTAGACAATCGTGCGCATCAACCGGGTTGTGAGCTTTCCCGGCGCTTCGTAGATGGGAACAATGCGGCCCAGATGTAGCGCGGCTTCAGCGTCCTCGTCTTCTTCGGAAAGAATCTCGAACTCGGGATGCAACGTTACAAGGTCGCCCGTATAGCTGTCGATTTCGATCTTCCCGTAGAGAGCGATCTTGAGCCCTGGCGTGATCACCGATTGCAGGTAGCCGCCATGAAACCATTTCCCGATGAGGCGCGCGCCCGAGCCATCAGCGAAAGTGGCCTGAAACATTCCCAGGTTGCGGCGTTGAAACCCGGCGAGCCGGGCGGAGCGGACCTCGGCGATTACGGTCGCCATTTCGCCGGGTGCGAGGGCGGACACCGGCTTCACATTACGCCGGTCTTCATACCGGAACGGAGGGTAATACAGAAGATCTTCCACCGTCAACAGCCCCTTGGCTTCGAGCATCGCTGCCCGTGCGGGGCCCACGCCCTTCACATACATCAATGGAGTGGCCAGATCCAAGAACACACTAGTGTACAATGCGGTTGATGAAATACCTGCTAGCGCTCGCACTGATCTCCGTCCCATCCTTTGCGGCCGACCTGAAACTCGGCATCATCGGAACCGACACGTCCCACGTCATCGCCTTTTCCAACGTGCTGAACAACCCGTCGCATCCGGAACATATCCCGGGCGCCCGTATCGTAGCGGCATACAAAGGCGGCAGCTCGGATGTGGAATCCAGCTATACGAGAGTGGATAAGTACGCAGAAGAACTCAGAACGAAATGGAATATCGAAATTGTTCCCGACATTCCCACCTTGTGCAGCAAGGTTGATGCAATCCTGCTTGAAAGCGTGGATGGGAGAAAGCACCTGGAGCAGGCCAAACAGGTGATTGCGGCAAAGAAGCCTATGTTCATCGACAAGCCTCTGGCTTCCACGCTCGAGGATGCCCGCGAGATCGCGCGGCTTGCGAAGGCGGCCGGAGTCCCCTGGTTCAGCACTTCCAGCCTGCGATGGAGCGAGATTGTGGAGACGATGAAGACCCCTGACGCGAAGGCAGTGGTTACATGGGGTCCAGGACCAACCGAAGCACACCATTATCTCGACCTCTCGTGGTACGCCATTCACCCGGTCGAGATGCTGTTCGCGATGATGGGTCCGGGCTGCCAGGAAGTTACAAGGGTTTCCGGGGAGGGTATCGACTCCGTAACGTGCCGCTGGAAGGACGGGCGCATTGGCATCGTAAATGCCTTGCGGCCGTATGGCGGCTATGGCGCGGTGGTGTACCGCGAAAAGGATGTTGTGACGAGCCCTCCGAAGGCGAAGTCGAGCTATACGCCGATGCTCAAACGCATCGTCGAGTTTTTCCAGACCGGTAAGCCGCCCGTGCCGAACGAGGAGACGCTGGAAATTTTCGCGTTCATGGACGCGGCGCAGCGCAGTAAGGAAGCAGGCGGCCGCCCAATGAAGCTGCGATAAGGGCTGCGAAGAGTTCGCGCCGGCGCTCGCGGTAGAATAGCGAGTTCATGTCAAAATTGCTGGAAGGGAAAACCGCGCTCGTTCTCGGTGTCGCTAACAGGTGGAGTCTGGCTTATGCCATCGCGCAGGCATTCTCACGCGAGGGCGCCAAGGTCCTCCTCACCTATCAGAGTGAGCGGCAGCGGCTCACAGTGGAAGAACTCGCAAACGAGTTGCCGGCCGCGAGCGTGTTTCCCTGCGACGTAACCAAGGACGAAGAGATTGTCTCTCTGACGGAATCCCTCCGGAAGAACGGGCATGGCGCCATCGACGCCGTCGTGCACAGCATCGCGTTCGCCAATCGTGACGATTTGACGCGTCCGTTTGTGGAAACGTCCCGCTCCGGCTTCCTGCTGGCGCAAGAGGTCAGTGCCTATTCGCTGGTGGCGGTGGCTAGAGCCACGGCGCCGCTGATGGCGGCCGGTGGTTCCATCATGACCCTGACCTATCTGGGCGCAACCAGAGTCGTGCAGAATTACAACGTAATGGGTGTTGCCAAGGCGGCGCTGGAAGCGGCCGTCCGGTATCTGGCAAATGACCTGGGTCCCACCAACATACGCGTGAATGCGATCTCGGCCGGTCCGGTGAAGACTGCCTCCGCGCGCGGCATCAAGGATTTTTCGAAAGTATTGGATTCGGTGGAGCGCGTGGCGCCATTGCGCCGGAACACCGATCCGGCGGAGGTGGCCGATACGGCCGTGTTTCTGGCGAGTGATCTCGGCCGTGGCGTTACCGGCAATATCCTGTTCGTGGATGCCGGCTTCCAGGTGATCGGTCTGACCGCGGGCTGAACCATCCGCCCGCTTCGGGGGGAGGGAGCATGCAATCGGAGTTGATGTTCGGAACGCAACAGGAGGCTTGGCCCGCCTTGCCGCTTCAGCCCTGGCGGGATACCTGCACCACACTTCAAATGTGGACGCAGGTGATTGGGAAAGTCCGAATGGCGCTCAGTGCGCCGGTCAATCACTGGTGGCATATCCCGTTTTATGTCAGCGTCCGCGGCTTGAGGACATCCTCCATCCCTTACCGCACCGGTGCTTTTGAGATCGAGTTCGATTTTATAAGCCACGACTTGCGTTTTTCCACCAGTTGGGGACTTGCCCGCTCCATTCCGTTGCGGCCCATGACCGTGGCCGGCTTTTACCGCGCATCCATGGATACCTTGCAAGAGCTCGGCGTTGCCGTCTCTGTTTGGCCTGTAGCTGTGGAAATGGAGCACCCGGTACGGCTGGACCGCGATTCCGATCACGCCGCCTATGATGCCGAATACGCAAACCGGTTCTGGCGTGTCCTTTTGCAGTCGGACCGCGTATTCAAACAGTTCCGGGCGCGCTTCCTCGGCAAAGTCAGCCCGGTTCATTTTTTCTGGGGTGCGTTCGACCTTGCGATGACACGCTTTTCCGGCCGCACCGCTCCCGAGCACCCCGGCGGCATTCCAAACGTTGGCGACTTCGTGATGCGTGAGGCGTATTCGCATGAAGTCAGCAGTGCCGGCTTTTGGCCCGGAGGGGGCGCCCTCGATGAACCTGTCTTTTATTCCTACGCCTACCCGGAGCCGCCCGGGTTCAAGGACCGGGCGGTAAAGCCCAAAGAAGCCTACTATCACGAACAGATGCGGGAGTTTCTCCTGCCTTACGAAGCCGTGAGAACCGCTGCCGATCCCGATAGTGCTTTGCTCGAATTCCTGCAAAGCTCTTACGAAGCTGCGGCGGATCTGGCAGGATGGGATCGGGCGGCGCTGGAACGTTCTCGATGAGTGCGAGCAACATTGACACCGTCTTCTAGCGTTTGCTAAGTTAGTATCCGCTAGCTTAGTGTCTGCTAAGCGCTTTCTTCTGGGTTGCAGGAGTCCATTTGTCCGTAAGAACCAAGATGAGCAGCCAGGACCGCCGTGCCGCGATTGTCAAGGAATCGGTGCGTTTGTTTTCCCGGCACGGATTTCGAGGCACTACTACGCGGGAAATCGCAAACGCGGTAGGCGTAAGTGAGCCTGTTTTATATCAGCATTTTGCGACAAAGAGCGATCTCTATTCCGCCATTATCGACTCCAAGTCCAAAGAGGGCCAGCAGAAGTTCCTTTCCGTGCTGACTCCCTTCATGGAGACGCAAGACGATGAGGGCTTTTTTCGAGAACTTGCCGAGCAGATCCTCGCGTGGTATACCGACGATCCGGCCTACATCCGGCTGATACTTTTCAGCTCCCTCGAAGGACACGAGCTTTCCAGGCTCTGTTACGAGCGCCAGGCTATCGTGTATTTCCAGTTTGTCGCCAGCTATATCGAGCGGCGCATCGCGCAACGGGCATTCCGCGAGATGGACCCGCTGGTGGCCGCGCGGGCTTTTGCCGGCATGATCGGACATTACGCAATGGGGCAGGTCATATTTCCCTGTGACTTACTGAGAGATCATGCGCCATCGCAAGTGATCCATCAAATGGTTGAAATATTTCTGAGCGGAATCCGAAAGAAAACACGCGATTAATAAGGTTGGCTCTATGATTCGCTATTGGTTCCCTGCAGTTATTTTTGCGGTTGCGCTGCTGGCAGCGGGATGCACTGACGGCAAGTCCGAAGTTCGCGCCGATGCCGCCGTGACAGCGCCGGAGGCCTTGACAGTACAGGTGGCGGAGGCGCGCCCGCGGGAAGTGGAACGGTCCATCTTCGTGACCGGATCCCTCCATCCGGACGAAACGGTGACGGTGAGCGCCGAAGTGCCGGGGCGCGTGTCGAAGTTGTATTTCGACTTCGGCCAGGACGTCCGGCAAGGCCAAGTGGTTGCCGAACTGGATAAACAGGAGCTCACCATCGGTCTCGAGCGTTCCCGAGCCGCTCTCGCGCAGGCGCTCGCCCGCATTGGTTTGGACCCGCACCAAGCTGGCGTCATTCCGGAGGACACCCCCGCAATACGGCAGGCACGGGCTCAGTTCGAAGAGGCGCGATTCCGCTATGAGAACGCTAAGCGGCTGGTAAAAACCGGTGATATCTCGCAGGAGCGCTTTACCGAACTGGAAAAATCGTTCAGTGCCCGCGAAGCGGCTTTACAGGCGTCAAGGGACGAATTGCAGACGCAGCTTGCGAACGTGCAGGCCCTCCGGGCGGAAGTGAGACTCGCTGAAAAGAGGCTAAGCGATGCAACTGTGCGGGCGCCGTTCGGCGGAACCGTGAGCGAGCGATTGGTGGCTCCCGGGCAATATATCAAAGAAAACACGCCCATCCTGACCATCGTCAGGACGAACCCGCTGCGGCTGCGAGTGGACGTGCCTGAATCGGCCGCGGGTTCGGTCCGGCCGGGTACCACGCTGAAGTTTACGACTGATGCCGTGCCTGGCGCGGAGTTCCAGGCCGTCGTGCGCGAAATGAACCCGGCGCTCAATCCAAAGTCCC
>CAADGY010000309.1 GCA_900696665.1 uncultured Acidobacteriota bacterium | reverse complement strand
TTCCCCCAGCGGCTCGAGTCCAGCTTCGAAACCGGGTAGAAGAACGGGCAAGCCATGGCGGTATATTAACATGGGTAGCTGGATCGCCAATGCCTACATCCCGTCTGGAAGTGTTGCAGAATCTGCTGTCACAGAACCCCAATGACACCTTCGCCCGCTATGGCCTGGCAATGGAGTATACGCGCAACGGGGACCTGGAAAAAGCCGTGGAGGAGTACGGAAAGCTATTGGAGGTGAATCCCGATTATGCCGCGGCGTACTTCCACGCCGGCCAAACCTACGAAAAAATGGGCCGGGAAGAAGACGCCCGCGCGATGTACCGGAAAGGCATCGAAGTAACCACCCGCACCGGAGATCACCACACCCGTAGCGAACTCCAGGGCGCATTGGACCTGCTGGGATAACCGCCGGTCATTGGGCATTCCGTGACCGTCACGGATCGCGGCGGGTATCTCTGCACGCCCACTCCTGTGCTATTCTCAGCCCACAAGGGGCACTTCACATGAATCGGAAAAAGGCTTCAGACTTTCCACAAGAGTTGTTGGACCTTTTCGACCGCTATGTGCACGGGGATATCGACCGCCGCGCTTTTCTCGACGGTGCGAAAAAGTTCGCCCCAGGTGGGATCACGGCGGCTGCCATCTGGGAGAGTCTCCGCCCCAACTACGCCTGGGCGGAGCAGGTCGCCAGGCAGGACCCTCGCATCAGGACTGCGTACGAAACGGTGGATTCCCCCAAAGGCAATGGGTCGATTCGGGGTTATCTGGTTCGTCCCGCCAAGTCCGGCAAGCTGCCCGGAGTGCTCGTGATTCATGAGAATCGCGGCCTCAATCCCTACATCGAGGACGTGGCGCGGCGCCTAGGCACGGAGAACTTCCTCGCTTTCGCGCCCGACGGACTCACCAGCGTTGGCGGCTATCCCGGAGACGACGAGCAGGGCGGGCAGCTATTCCGCCAGGTGGATCGCGCGAAAATGAGCGAAGATTTTGTCGCGGCGGCACACTGGCTCAAGTCTCATCCCGTTTGCACCGGTAAAATCGGCGTGGTCGGATTCTGCTTCGGCGGAGCAATCGCGAATATGCTCGCCGTGCGCCTGGGCCCGGATCTTTCGGCAGCCGTGTCATTTTACGGCGGGCAGCCCAAAGCGGACGAGGTGCCTGCCATCAAGGCTCCACTGCTACTCCACTACGCTTCGCTCGACACTCGCGTAAACGCGGGCTGGCCCGGGTATGAGGAAGCTCTGAAAGCGAACCACGTTACCTATACGGCGCATTTCTACGAAGGCGCAAATCACGGTTTCCACAACGACACCACGCCCCGTTACGACGAGGCCGCGGCCAAACTGTCCTGGCAACGAACGCTCGATTTTTTCAACAAGTACTTGCGCGGCTAGCCGGCTCGGTCCAGGTTGCCTGTAGATTTTGCGCCCACATTGCACCGAGGACAAGAGCGAACATGCTGAGCTGCGATTTCTAGAAGACACATGTTCCATTTCCGCGGCTCTGGCTTCCGGGGCACAGTGCTTCTGAGAAATTCTTCAGACAACGGCTGCGGTGTGCTGCTCAGAATCGGTCTCCACCAGCCGCGGAACCACATTGACGCGAAGTAGGCAGGCAAATGGGCCTCTTAACTCTCTGGAGGCAACCCTGCTATACTGAAGGTGTCCTTGCCCGCCTGATTATTTTGACGAGCGCTATATAGCCGCGCCCACGCTAATCATCCCGTTTGGAGCGGTAACGAAGAAGGTTGCGGCAATACGCTTCGCCAATCGGGCCGCCGCGCGAGGCGGCTGGCGGTATATCTCATCCAGGAGGAGCTATGGCTGGTCGTGGGCCACAATCATTCAAGAAACGCCAGAAGGAACAACAGCGGAAGGAACGGCAGCAGCTAAAAATGGAAAAGCGGCTGCAGCGCAGGGAGGAAAAGGCGGCCGGTGGCGGCGCCGCTCTGGAGATTGCGCCAGAGGAGGATAACGGACTCACTGTAACAACAGAGGAGTCGCATACACATACCTCCTGACGGCGGGGAGCAGCCGTTATTCGAACTCTACGCTGCCGGCGCCGTCCCAGCTTACCCGCTCGGGAATTTGGTCGCGCGTGAGAATGAAAATGCAGTATCCGGTGCGAAGCTTCGCTTTGGAGGGCAGCCAGCGGTATGCCGGCGCGCCGAAAAGCTTATTCCGGTCTATCATTTGACGCCGTGTTTCCGCCATTGGTGAAGCCCCGAATTCCAAGCCGCGGGTGAGTGTCTGTCCGCTCCATGGCGGCTGCTTGCGGCTGTAGTTCTCTTCCCAGATACCAAGCCAGGGGAAGTCTGCGCGTTTCCATACATAGCCGAACAGCACATGGGAAGCGGGCGACCATGCCATGAAAAATGCGTGTTCCCGGGTTGGGTCCATCAGGTGAGTGGTAAACTCGCTCGATTCCGGCGCATCCGTATAAGTCTGCAAATCGTACGCCGCTTCGTTCTTCCGTGGCGCCATCGGCCAATCGAAGTCGGCGCCAGGTTTGAGCCGGCTCCCCTCCAGATCTTCTTCATACACGCGCGACCGCGTAGCGGAAGCCCGGAACTGGCTGGATCCCTTCTCGAGAAAAGGCGGTCCGATGGTCACATGTTGCGTCCACGCTATCGGCCGGTCCGCGGCGGAGAGATTCTCCACTGTCTCCTCCACCCGGACGATGCCACCAGATTCGGGCACGGTGATCCTCCGTTCAACTTTTAACTGCGCGAGAGGGAGATCCGCCCGTGCCGTCATCGTCCGCTCTTCGGTCGAGATGCGGTAAGGAACAACGGACGCTTCACCATGGACGGTGAGCCCTGCCGCCGCTTCCTCATCCGAGGGAGGCCCGAAGATATCGAGGCAGAGGTTGTGCCCCATAATGCCGGCCAGAAGTTTGCTCTCGGAGTCCGCACCGTATTCGGGATGTTTTTCCAGGGTGTAAGTGGAAGGCTCAATCGAAGGCCAGGGAGGCGTCCACAGAGGATTCACGCCGCTCTGCTTATGGCAGATTTCGGCGATGTGTCCGCCCTCTACCAGGACGGTCACTCGAACAGCGTTGTTTTCAATGGATGCGGCGCGGCGGTCGCGGTATGTGGACATACTGACGATTGTATGGCCAGCGGAAGCCCGCCGGCCACACAATCAGAACTTCAGGTCTTCCGGCTGTTGGCGGCGGCAGGCTGAGACAGGCCCATCTTGTCGATCTCATTAAAGTAGACTCGACGGCCTTCGTCCATCGCCAAGTTGGACAACATGACCGCGATCGAGTCTGAGAGCCCGATTTCGAGATCCGCCTTGGGCCTGGAGCCGGTGCGCACGCAATCGAGGAATTCCTCTAACTCAATATCCACCGGGTTCCGGCTCTCTTCCGGAACCATGATGCCTTTGGCGTAGAGCCAGCGCCGGGCGAACTTCAGTTCCCGTTCGATGAACGACTCTTTCCCGGTTACCATGTCGCGCTCGAACAGGATCGGCAATGCCCGCGCCCCGCTGCCGGTGCTGGCCAACGTGGCGCCGGCAACTGCCTCCACCTTCTTTTTCTGCTCTTCCTTGGTCACCTTTGGTCCGGGTTCGCTGTACCAAAGGCCGATGGCAGGCTCATTGTCTGTTCCAACGGTGATTTCGATGGTGCCCTCGGTACCCATGATGCGCTCGCCGAACTCGGTTCTGGTTCCCTGAAACAGAGACAGGTGTTTGTTTGTGCTGATCGAGCTGTAAACCAGTTTCTGGCCGCGCGGGTACTTGTAAATGAGTTGGATGTTGTCGTAAACATCGCGGCCGTCCTTCACGAACTCAAGGCCGCCAACGCCCACAACGAACTCGGGTGTAGCTCCGAAAAACCAGTCCGCAACGTCGATCTGGTGCGAAGCCAGTTCGGCCGTCAAGCCGCCGGAGAACTCTCGAAACAACCGCCAGTTCAACTCGCGCTGGCGTGTCGGGAACTCCTTCATCGTCCAGCCTGGATTACGATGCCATTGCGCATAGGCGTGTGTCACATTGCCGATCACGCCCTTGTCGATCATCTGCTTTGCGGTCTGATAAAACTTGCTGTAGCGCCTCTGCAAACCTACCTGAAGCACCTGCTTTGGCCGCTCGTTTACCAGCTTACGCAAGGCGTGAACTTCCTCCGGCCGGAAGACGAGGCTTTTTTCGCAGAAAACGTGCTTGCCTGCCAGCAGCGCATCCCTGGTAACCGGGAAGTGCATATACAACGGCGTGGTGACAAAAACCGCCTCGATGTCTTTGCGCGCCAGCAACTCGCGGTAATCGAAGTAGCCCTGGGGCTTGTCCTTCGATGTTTCGATGCCTTTCTTGAGGTTGGGCTCGTAGACATCGCATACCGCAACGCACCGCCCGGAATCGATTCCGTTGAAGTGTCTGAGCAGGTATTGGCCGCGGCCCCCCGTGCCGATGAACGCATATGGCACCTGATTGTTGGCCGCTTTCACCTTCGAAATGAAGGGAGCGCCCTGAATGGTTGAGGCAGCAGCCGCGACGGTAGCGGCTCCCGCAAGTTTAACTGCATCTCTACGGCTGACGTCTCGAGCTGCTGACATCGTATCCTCGCTAAGCGAAAAGTTCTTGACAGACAGGTGATTTCTCTTTTAAGTCTAGCGGCCCGGCGGGATTCTTGCAATTTTGTTTATTTCATGCCGCAACACGAAACGGCTACCGTTGCGATTCGGTTAAGCTTGAAAAGTATCGCCAGACTCGGCAAGTGAGGGATAGCGATTCCCCAGCCAATGAGATATATCTGCATTCACAGTCATTTCTACCAGCCGCCACGCGAGAACCCCTGGCTCGAAGCCATTGAGTTACAGGACTCAGCCTATCCTTATCACGACTGGAATGAGCGTATTAGCGCGGAATGCTACGCTCCGAACGCGGCTGCCCGAATCCTGGACGGCGAAGGGCGCATTGTCCGGATTGAGAACAACTACTCCCGTATCAGCTTCAACTTCGGTCCCACGCTGCTTTCCTGGATCGAGTCCCAGGCTCCAGACCTGCTGGCGGACATTGTAGAGGCCGACCGTACCAGCCGCGAGAGGTTTTCCGGTCACGGTTCGGCACTCGCGCAGGCGTACAACCACATGATCCTGCCGCTGTCCAATTCCCGTGACAAGGAAACTCAGATCCTATGGGGCGTTCGCGATTTCGAGCACCGGTTCCATCGTCCGCCGGAAGGGATGTGGCTTCCCGAAACGGCGGTGGACTTGGAATCCCTGCGGCTGATGGCTAAGCACGGCATCAAGTTCACCATTCTGGCGCCGCATCAGGCACGGCGGATCAGGAAAATCGGCGCCCGTTCGTGGCACGACGTCCACAACGCGGGGATTGATCCCAGTATGGCTTACCGGTTGCGTCTGCCTGACAATAGCACTATCGCATTGTTCTTCTACGATGGCCCTGTCTCCCGTGCTGTCGCATTTGAAGGGCTGTTGAACAACGGAGAGCATTTTGCACAGCGACTCATGAGCGTATACTCCGATGCGAGAACGTGGCCACAACTCGCCCATATCGCCACAGATGGCGAGAGCTACGGGCATCATCACCATCACGGCGAGATGGCTCTCGCTTACGCGCTCCACCATATAGAAGCGAAGGGTCTGGCCCGGCTCACCAACTATGCGGAGTACCTGGAAAGACATCCACCCACGCACGAGGTGGAAATTTTTGAGGACACCTCCTGGAGTTGCCTGCACGGCGTAGAGCGCTGGCGCAGCAACTGCGGGTGCAACTCCGGCGGCCGTCCCGGCTGGACTCAGGAATGGCGGGCTCCGCTACGGTCTGCACTCAACTGGCTGCGCGACTGTGTGATGCCGTTGTACGAAGAAGCGGGCGCGCGCCTTTTTCCCGATGTCTGGGCCGCCCGCAATGCGTATATCGACATCATTCTCGACCGGTCTCCGGCGTCTCGCGAACTGTTTCTGTCGAAGCACGCCATTGGCCGCCTGACACCGGAAGATCAGACGATTGCCTGGAAGCTTCTCGAACTCCAGCGGCATGCCATGCTGATGTACACAAGCTGCGGCTGGTTTTTTGACGACCTTTCCGGTCTCGAAACGGTTCAGGTGATCCGCTACGCCGGAAGAGTTGTGCAACTGGCCGAGGACCTGTGCCGCGGACGCCAGATCGAAGCTCAATTTCTCACCCATCTTGCGGCTGCGAATAGCAACCTTGCCGAGCACGGCAATGGTGCGCAAATCTACGACAAGTTCGTCAAGCCCGCGCTCGTCGACTTGCAGAAAGTGGGGGCGCACTACGCCGTCAGCTCGCTTTTCGAGTCTTATCCGGAAAGCGCCCCGATTTATTGCTACACCGCCGAACGCGAGGACTACCGGTCCGTCGAAGCCGGTAAGCTCCACCTGGCTATCGGGCGCGCCCGCTTCATCTCCGGAATCACCCAGGAATCCGGCATACTGAGCTTCGGCGTACTGCATTTCGGTGATCACAACCTCAACGGCGCCGTGCGGCAGTATCGGGGTGAAGAAGAATACAACGAACTGGCGCTGCAAGCCAAGGAGGCGTTTTTCCGGGCCGACATCCCCCAGGTGATTCGTATTCTCGATAAGGGCTTCGGCGAGAACATTTACTCCTTGAAATCGCTCTTCCGCGACGAGCAGCGCAAGATTCTGAAGCGCATCCTAAACACCACGCTGGAAGAAGCCGGCGCCGTCTACCGCCAACTGTACGAACACCATGCGCCGCTGATGCGTTTTCTCGTCAGCCTGGGCATTCCACTCCCCAAAGCCCTGCGAACCACCGCGGAGTATGCGCTGAACCTCCACCTGAAACATGCGATGGCGGCGGAAGAATTGGATGTGGACCGGATCAAGAGCCTGCTCGAGGAGGCGCGCGCCGGACAAATCGAGCTCGATTCCACGACGCTGGAATTCACACTTCGCAAAAGCCTGGAACGCCTGGCTTTGAGGTTTGCCTCTTCGCCGGCCGACGCCGGTCTGCTCGACAAGTTGACTTCCGTCGTGGATCTGCTGGCGCTTCTTCCCTTTGATGTAGATCTTTGGACCATCCAGAACGTCTTCTACAAATGCATGAGGTCCGTCTACCCGGAGGTAATAAGCCGCGCTGAACGAGGAAATCCGGAAGCGACGAACTGGGTGGCGCAGTTCCGTCCAATGGCGGAGAAACTCAAACTCCGTATCGCCTGATTCGCTTATGCGCATTCCCACGGCAACCTATCGCGTCCAGATGAATAGGGATTTCGGCTTCCAGGCCGCAAGACGCGCCCTGCCGTATCTCACGGGGCTCGGTATCAGCGACCTGTATATGTCGCCGATTCTGAAAGCCCGTCCCGGCAGCACTCACGGCTACGATGTCGTAGACCCCACGGCATTGAACCTGGAACTGGGAAGCGAAGAGGACTTCCGGGCTCTCGTCGAAGATCTGAAGCAGAGGGGTATGGGGCTGCTGCTTGACATTGTGCCCAATCATATGGCGGCCAGTTCCGAAAATCCCTGGTGGAAGGACGTGCTCGAGAATGGCGCGAGTTCCTGGTATGCAGGCTACTTCGATATTCACTGGGAGCGCAACCCCGGCCAGGCTTCCGAAGAGCAGATCTTTCTGCCGATCCTGGGAGCCCCATACGGAACCGTTCTCGAAAACCAGGAATTGCGGCTGGCGCTGGAGCCGGACGGCTTCTTCGTGCATTACTACGCAGCGAAATTGCCCGTAGGGCCGACGTTCTATGACCGCATTCTGAAATACCGCTTCGACGGGGCGCACCAGGGTCTTGCGGCCCTGATCGAACAGATTGAGCGCCTGCCGGCAAGGACGGTCACCGATTGGGCCGCGCTCGAAGCGCGCCAGCACGATAAAGAGCGGATCAAGCGCGAGCTTTGGTTGCTGTACAGCAGTGATGTGGCCTTGAAGGAGTTCATCGATGAGAATATCCGCATTTTCAACGGCGAAAAAGGCACAGCCTCCAGCTTCGATTTGCTCGACCGCATTCTGGCGGGCCAACCCTACCGTCTTTCCTTCTGGAGGGTGGCGCGCGAGCGCATCAATTACCGGCGCTTCTTTGACGTGACCGATCTCATCGGGTTACGGGCGGAAGAGCCCGGAGTTTTTGAAAGCACTCACGCGTTTGTTCTCGAGCTGATGGCGAAAGGGTTGATAACAGGGCTCCGCATCGATCACATCGACGGCCTGTATGATCCACTCGCCTATCTTACGCAACTGAAGAGCCGCATAACGGACGAAGACGCCTATGTCGTCGTTGAGAAGATCCTTACGGGCGATGAGCGGCTGCCGGAGCAATGGCCGGTTGCTGGAACAACCGGGTACGATTTTCTCGGCTTCTCCAACAGCCTGTTCGTGGACCCCGCCGGCTTTGCTGAATTCCAGCGGATTTATGCGCGATTTACCGGAATACGGGACAAGTTCGAGGATGTCGTCTATCAGAAGCAAAGGTTCGTCATGGACGAGTTGTTTCCCGGTGACATGCTGTCGCTCGGCGCGCATCTGGCACTGCTTGCCGAGCACGACCGGCACGCGCGCGACCTCAGCCCGCGGGAGCTTTCGGCCGCGCTCCTTGCCACCACCGCGTGCTTCCCCGTGTACCGTACTTACACCCGCGACTTCAGCGTCTCGCCGGAAGACCGGGCCTGCATCGAACAGGCTGTCGCGATGGCCAGAACGAGAAACCCGGAAATTACATCCGCCGTATTCGATTTCGTGCGCCGGGTTCTGCTGCTCGAATTCCCGGAATGGCTGCCGGAGGATCAACCCGGCAACTGGCTGGCCTTCGTCATGCGATGGCAGCAGTTGACCAGCCCCATCACCGCCACGGGCATCGAAGACACGACGCTGTACACGTACAATCCGCTGGTCTCGTTGAATGAAGTGGGTGGGCTTCATCATCCTGTTTCACCGGAGGAGTTCCACGAGTTCAACCGGCGACGGCGCGAGCGCTGGCCTCTCAGCCTGAATGCCACTTCCACGCACGATACGAAAAGGAGCGAAGACGTTCGAGCTCGCATCAACGTTCTCTCCGAATCGCCATGGGAGTGGGCGCGCTCCATCTACCGGTGGAGCCGCTTCAACGAAGGAAAAAAGCTGGTTCCGCCGGGCCAGCCACGAATCGATGCCAACGAGGAGATACTCATTTACCAGACCCTGGTGGGGGGCTGGCCCCTCCGTGACGATGAAGTCCCGGCGTTTCGCCAGCGCATGAAACAATATGTCCTCAAAGCGATGCGCGAGGCGAAGTTGTATTCGAGCTGGATGAAGCCGAACTTGCCGCACGAGGAGGCCGTCTTCTCCTTCCTGGAAGGAATTCTCGATCCGGATCCCGGCAACCGCTTCCTTCCGGATTTTCTGAAGTTCCAATCTGCAATCGCCTGGTATGGCGCTTTGAACTCTCTGGCACAGCTTTTATTGAAGATCACCTCGCCAGGTGTGCCAGACTTCTATCAGGGCGCCGGACTTTGGGATCTCAGCCTTGTCGATCCGGATAACCGGCGCCCGACGGACTATGAGCGGCGAATCGCGATGATCGAGGACATCGAAGCGCGGAGCCAGAGCGATCCTGCGAAGTTCGCGGTGGAACTGTTGAAGGACTGGAAATCCGGCGCGATCAAGCTCTACCTGTCTTATCAGAGCCTGCAACTTCGCCGCAGGCTGCCTGATGTGTTCAATAGCGGAGATTACTTACCGCTCGACGTGCTGGGACACCGGCGCGATCACATTGTTTCTTACGCCCGCAGCCACAACGGAGCCTGGGTTGTCACCGTGGTGCCGCGCCTGTTGACGGGATTTACCACCTCGTTCAAGCCGCCGGTCGGCTTCCGGATTTGGAGGGACACGGCGATTGAAATACCTGCGGGTGGACCCAGGCACTGGCGCAATGTATTCACCAATGAGGACCTGACCAGTTCTCCTTGCGGCGAAGGCGCCTTGCTCAAGCTGGAAAACGTTTTTCAGATCCTTCCGTTTGCGATTCTGGAGTCACGGTGAGTTTCGATCCGCTCGGCCGGTTCGCTCTGCTCGTGGCCGCGGTTCCCGATTCCTTGAACATTCCGCTTACTATGCTGCTGGTGTTCGGGTTGGCCAAGCTGCTGGCGGAACTGTTTGAAAAAATCCATCAGCCGGGAATTGTCGGCGAGATTCTCGCTGGCATCCTGCTGGGTCCCAGCATCCTGAACTGGCTCCAGCCCACCGATTTTCTGACAGCCCTTGCCGATCTTGGCGTCATGTTTCTGCTCTTTCGCGTCGGTCTGGAAGTCAAGTCTTCCGAACTGATGAAGGTAGGAGCACCGGCGGCGCTGGCGGCGACGCTCGGAGTGATTGTTCCATTTGTCCTCGGCTACGTCATCCTCACACTTTGGGGCGCGCCAACGGTGGAAGCGTTGTTCGCCGGCGCCGCCATGGTGGCCACCAGCGTAGGAATTACCGCGCAGGTGCTTTCCTCAAGGGGTGTACTGTGGCATACGGCGAGCCAGTTGATACTCGCCGCCGCGGTTATCGACGACATCCTTGGTCTGTTGATTCTCGCGCTGGTTAGCAGCATGGCGAAAGGACAGGTCAATGTGCTGGAACTGCTGCTGACCTCCATCCTGGCGATTGGCTTCACGGTGCTGGTTGCGAAATGGGGGACACGGACCATGGGGCGATTCGTTCCCGGCATCGAGAAGAGGCTCCGGTCCGGAGAAGTTCAGTTTAACATCGCCATGGTCCTGCTGTTCGCGCTTTCGCTTCTCGCCATGCGAGCCGGAGTCGCCGCTATTATCGGCGCCTTTCTCGCCGGGATGGCGCTGTCGGAAACCGTGAATCACCGCGTGCATGACCTGGCCCACGGGGTAACGGAACTGCTGGTTCCGTTTTTTCTGGTTGGAATCGGACTACATTTCGACCTCGCCGCCTTCTCCGATTCGTCAACCATCGGGTTAGCGCTCATCATCCTCGGCGCCGCCATCGCATCCAAGCTGGTGGGCTGCGGCTTGGGAGCGCTGTCGCTCGGCTGGTCCAACGCCCTCAGGGTGGGCGTGGGTATGGTTCCGCGGGGTGAAGTGGGCATGGTAGTCGCTCAGATCGGACTGGGACTGGGCGTGATCCCGAAACCGGTGTATGGCGTCGTGGTCTTTATGGCCATTGTCACCACAATGGTGGCTCCTCCACTGCTGAACATCGCCTATCGTGGTGTGCAGCCGGTAGCGCCCGCTGAAGAGTTCCGGCTGGGGTGAGTTCTCTGGCAAGACACTTGCTCAACAGGAAGTGCCATGCCGAACAGAGTCAACCGAAAAATGAATCAAGAAGCTTTTCGATTCCGTCTCCGGGTGGAGAAGGCGAAGCTGTTTTCCGGCCGCCGCGACAGCAACCTGGAGGTGTTGACTCTTACGGCTGGAGCGGCTGCGGAGGATCATGCGCCGTTGGTTCACGACCAGTTCGTCGCTGTTCGCACGCATAAGATCCACGGCGAAAAACTCAAGCTGATCGATGCCGCGCTCCGGCGCCTCGATGAGGGCACTTTCGGGAAATGCGAAGATTGTGGCCGGCCGATCGCCTTGAAACGCCTGGAAGCGATTCCCTGGGCCTCGCGCTGTGTCCCCTGCCAGGAACGAACCGTCGATAGCGCCGCCGCGGAGGAAGTGGAAGAACATTTCAAGATGATCGCCTGAGTGTACCCGCCCCACCGGTTGTACTGTCCCAAAACAGGCAGCATTGGCTTTTTTCCGGCAGAAAATACTGACCCCAACTACGAAATCGCGTGAAAACGCGATGAAATCCTGGACCTCGGATTGCCCTACAGCAAAAAAACCGTAAGGAGGCCTGCGATGGTGCGTAACGTGTCTGCGCCGGATCTTAAACTGGCGGACGTTCTCACGATCAGCCCGAACCCGACGCTCAGCGTGTATTTCTCCGGTCTGTTCGATCAATTCGGTTGGGCGGTTGTTCGTCGCGATAGTTGCGAGAGCGCCATCGACTTTCTCCGGCGGAACCGTGCCGCGGTGGCTATTTGTGAAGAGGAGTTGCCGGACGGCGATTGGAAAAGCGTGATACGGGCTGCCGGCACCTTGCCGGACCCTCCTTCCTTCGTCGTAATCGGTGAGGAAGCGCCGCTTTGGCAAGAAGTTTCGCGCTTGGGCGGCTTCGATGTCCTCACACGCCCTCTCAGAGAAGCGGACGTGGTGTGGGCGGTCGCCAGCGCCTGGCATCACTGGATGAAGCAGGCTGAAATGCACGAGCAGCAAGAGGAGGAACGCCCGGCTATCTATGCGGGATAGAAAAACACAATGAAGATTACAAGCCATTTCAAAGAATGGGCCGCTCGATTGGCGGCCATGGAACCCATCGCCGATCCTTTCATCAGTTGCTACCTTGATTTGTCACCGGGCTTCCTGACCCGCTTTGATTCCAGTGCGCGAGCTGCTAAAAGGGCATTGCGCCCGCGTGACCGGCGTGCCGTCGCGGATGCTCTTGCCCGCATTGAAAGCTTTCTCAAAATCGATGTGGGGCGCGGCAATGAGGGAGTGGCCATCTTCTCACGAGCTGGCGTCGATCCGTTTTTCCTCACGCTACCGCTCGATGCGCCAGTCTCCACGATCTGCACGATTGCATCGCGTCCCGATACCTCCGGCTTGCTGGCACCGACGGACCATGGCGCCTCCACCGGATGCGAAGAAGAAGCGTCTGCTTACTGACCTCGGTGGCGGGAATGCAGATGTGAGGAGGGAATGCTAAACTCGCGTATGTGGCTTCAGGTTTCCGGCCGCATAGGTGCTGGCGTAGCTCAGTTGGTAGAGCATCTGATTTGTAATCAGAGGGTCGGGGGTTCAAATCCCTCCGCCAGCTCCAACTGCCTTCTTGTCCATTCCGGACACATAGGTAACAGATTGTTCCTAAGACATAGGTAACACTTTGGGCCCGAAGGGGTTGTCGAGGGGCTGCAAAGTTTTCTC